>SWDS01000001.1:341756-441910 GCA_005116745.1 Nitrospira sp.
GGTAGCACGCCGGTTTGTTAATCCGTACTTTGAGCGGTGCCTCCTTCATTGGTTTTGTATGAGAGATGGCATTAGGAAAGTGCGAAATCCTTGGAGAGCTTATGCGTTGTTCTTTGGTGACGTTCTGAGGGGACCTGAAGGCAGACCGCTTTTTGATTGTGTGATAGGATCCGTCTTCGCTTGTCGACTAGAACGTGTTGTTGGGCGTGATGTTTGTGACAAAAGCGGAAAGCATCTGACGGATTCGACGGCGAGATCAATCGCGAGATCGGGCCAATGCAGGTAGGTGGGTGTGCGCTGCTCCACATTCATGAGCTTCCGCACGGAGGCGTCTTGAAACCAAGGAAACTCTTTGAAGGAAATAAAGAGCTCACGGTCTCTGGTCGCCAACCAGATTCCGTGCTTGGAGATGTTTAGGACTTCAATTTCCGAAACACCTTTGTCTTGGGTGCTGAATTCCATCTGACTGCTCTCGTATGAGCGGGCTCGTTCTGTTCGTGAATGATGAGAACGATGAATAACGCAGCTATCGGTCTATCCTGCTTTTGAAAAGCCTTCATTTCGAAGAATCTCCGCCACATTCTGCTCGTTCACGAACACGTCGGCCAGAAGACGATTGTAGACATCTCGGCCGTGTGGCTCGATGCGAATCGAGCCGCCGCGAAGGAGTTCTTCTAGCCGTTGCTTGGCTGCCGGTCCTTGCAGCTCGCTCATTTCTGGGGTGTCGATGCCACGAAGTCTGATGCGCTCGCTTCCGACGCGAAGGGTATCTCCATCGACGACACGTACTAATAGCGTACTCAGCAGTCTCGCCTCCTGCCTTGACCGAGTGCGAAGCGTAGAAAGTCGAGACTGTTTGTGCGTAGAGCCGAGTTTGTACCGCCCTTTGGGGTAGCGCTGTGGTCGGCTGTCCGGCGGACGCCGAGGCCGACGCTGCTTGTAGGTGGGGAGGCGATCTGAGTCTTGTTCCTGATTCGGTGACGGATACCAGCAGAGATCACATTGCGGTTGTAGCGTCGAACCAAGATTGGAGTTCGGTAAACGATCAGCATGGGCATTGGGTTGGAAGGGTATGAGAACCCACCAGCCGATAAACAACCAAGTCACAATGGGCACATGCAGTTTCATAGAAAGTGTGCCTATGCAGGTGTCGCGCCAGACTTTGATCGATTGACAATGTTTAAAACCGCATGCTGCAATGGGTTCGCATTTTTACAAGATACGAATGACGCTTCACGATTCACGGAGGTTGAATGTCATGGATATGATGGGACGGGTGGGGCTGGTTGAAATTCCTATATTGATCGCCCCGGATCAAAAGGCTTGGATGGATCGCATGATTAAGGAAGGGAAAATCGCCATCCCGCCTGGCGGCACGTTGGAAAAAGGGTCGCTCTATTCGATGTTTATCCGCATGCTGCTCCATAACGCGATGGAGGAACAGAAGCGGCAGGAGGCATTAGAAGCAGAAGATGAGGATGATGAGTAGAAAGTACTCAGATAGCCCTCAACGAGAAGGGCTCTTAGGCGTCGGTGCCCTGTATCTAAATAGATAACGAGTGTATCCTGGAAGATACGAATGACCGATCTAACTGGACGTCTTGGGCGGGCGTTCAGTTAGAGTTTCTTGAAGGCAGTGTGCGCGGCACGGAGGGTCTTCTCGATGTCCTGTGTGCTGTGGGCGGTGGAGAGAAAGGCAGCCTCGAACTGAGAAGGCGCGAGATAGACACCCTGCTCCAGCATGTGGTGAAAAAAATGGCCGTAGCGCTTCGTGTCCGACTGTTTTGCCGTATTCCAATCCACAACAGGGCCTGGGGTAAAGAAGGTCGTCAACATCGACCCGATTCGGGTCTGCGTCACGGGAATTCCGGCCTTTTTCGCCGCGTCGCCAATCCCCTTGGCGAGAGCTGCTGATCGCTCCTCTAGTTTCTTGTAAACCCCCTTCACTCGCAACTGCTTGAGGGTTGCCAGTCCAGCGGAGACTGCCAGTGGATTCCCAGAGAGAGTTCCGGCTTGATAGACCGGCCCGACGGGCGCAATGAGATCCATGATCTCTCTCCGTCCGCCATAGGCACCGACGGGCAAGCCTCCTCCAATAATCTTACCCAGCACCGTCAGATCAGGCGTGATGCCATAGAGAGCCTGCGCGCCTCCATAACGCACTCGGAATCCTGAGATGACTTCGTCAAAAATCAGCAAGATGTTGTGGTCAGCGGTCAGCTGCCGCAGCGCCGCGAGGAAGTCCGGAGCAGGAGGAACGACTCCCATATTCCCTGCAATCGGCTCAACGATGATACAGGCCAGCTGATCTCGGTTGGCCGTGATCAGTTGCTGAACCGTACGAATATCATTATAGGGAGCGGTGAGCGTGTGTTTGGCAAAGTCATCCGGCACGCCCGGTGAATCCGGAATCCCCAATGTCGCCAGCCCTGACCCGGCTTTGGCTAATAGATAGTCCCCGTGACCGTGGTAGCACCCCTCGAATTTCATGACCTTGGTCCGCTTGGTGAACCCTCGCGCGACGCGGACCGCGCTCATGACGGCTTCGGTCCCGGAGCTGACCAGCCGGATCTTTTCCATGGAGGGGAAGGCGCTGCGGATTTCTCTGGCCAGCGACACTTCCGACTCGGTCGGGGCTCCGTAACTGGTGCCTCGCCCGGCTGCGCTCTTGATCGCGGTGATTACCGACGAATGGGCATGCCCTAAAATCATCGGCCCCCACGAAAGCACGTAGTCGATATAGACGTTGCGGTCTACATCGTAGAGCCGTGATCCCTTGGCACGTGCGATGAAGCGTGGCTGCCCGCCGACCGAGCGGAAGGCTCGAACGGGGCTATTGACGCCACCGGGAATGAGTTGCTGGGCTTCGGTGAAGAGCTTGGTAGAGCGGGATGTTTTCATAATGGCGGCGCACCCTATCATGCAGGGTGAGAGCCGGTCAAGAAACCCAATTGGTGTGCGATCTGTTCGGAGGGGCGCCGTGAGCGGTCAAAAAATGTCGTAAGGGATACCGTACTCATGGATATAGATATGGCAACACACTCTGAGAATCGAAAGGAAGTTGAAGTTCTCGCCTGTTTTCGTCCTAGTCTCTATTGCGGCGTGACGGCGCGATTCTTGCTGGCTTGCTGGGATGTTAGGTTGCTCAGGAAAGCGAGACGAATATGCAAGTCATCTGCTCATGGTGCCGCGGGGAAGGTCGGGTTGGATTCGTCGGAGAAAAGGCTCCCCTTGGAGACCGCCGAGAGACCCATAGTATCTGCCTTGAGCATCTGCAGGTGGTTCGAGCTCGATGGACCGCCTGTCAACGGAGCACAGGTCTCCCTGGCGCTTTCATCGACATGCCGAAGGAGCATCCTTCTCATATTCGCCGGGCGGTGCGATCGGTCGTGCGGTTATGTGTTGGTTTAAGGGGCTTGGCTCAAAAGACTCGCTGGTAGTTTTTTCTCACCGGTGTGGTTTACCCCAGCTCGTCGTCGAACGTGTTACTTTTTAGACCGCTTCGGCGCACGTTTGGGACGGGGTTTCGTCTTGGGTGTTGTTGACTCGGTCGAGGAGAACTCTTTCACGTGCCAGTGTGTCCGTTTCGATTTGTTCTGTTCCATCACTGCCAAACACACATGGAATGGGGCGCGCCGACCTTCAGCCGTTTGTCCCTTGCTCCAGGCTTCGCCAGCGTCGCTGAGGATTTCCAGTAGCGTTTCGTACTCTTCTTCATCCTCGGGAAGCACCGCGTCGGCATCGTGAATGAGCAAGATATACCCTTTAGCGGGAAGCCATTCGAAATCGGCCAGACACTCCTCCAATGCGTCCCAGTTGTGTCCAAAGTAATCCGGAAAATCCAGTGCTCGTGCAAACTCACCGAAGAGAATCGATGGAGTTCGGCATTTCTTTCCCTGGATGGCACGCACGGCAAAGCCTGGCGGTGTTTTCACCAGGGCCGAGGCTGAGGTCCCTCGAGGGACGACGAGAAGAACCGACCAGGGAGGTGTGGCATTGCAAAGATGAGTGTGTAAGATAGGGGTTCCCGCCATAGATCGCTCTGTCGGTTTGGACGTTCGTCAGTTCAGAGGAACAAAGGTTCGGTAGTGATCTCCGGTGTAATAGGCTTTCCCGGTTCGCCGTTCGATGACGATGCGTTCGGCATCGCGACCGCGGCCTCGTCTCTTCGGATTCACATCATACTCCCGATAGGAGCCTCGTGGAAGACGTCGTTCTCGATTTTGGAAGTCACGCCCTCCGACGTAGCCTGGCAGCGGCATCCCGTCTCGCTTCTTGAGCTGTGTGAGCAGATCATAGACCTTCTGGGGAGGTGTGGTGAGCGAGGATGGGTGCTCGATGTGACTCGGTACGCTGAAGATGGGGTTCGTATTCAGAAGTTCGGCGTTGAGGTCGGCAGCGGCGATTGAGCCCGAGGACACCAGATTGATCGTGCACAGCAGGCTGAGAAGAAGACCGATGAGCCGAATTGGTCTCCATCGAGGGGTGAACACAGGCTCTTCTTCCTTAGGCAAGGTGTTGAACGGAAGCTTGACCGTAGCATTCTCTTTTCAAGAAGGTCAAACAAGGCAAGAGCCATCATCTCGTTACCTGGATGTCTCTCGTCCCGTTTGCTAGAATGAGGCGGCGGAAGTGTACCGCTCAAGAAAGAGGGATGTGATATATGTTCTTGGGTCATCGTGTGAAACCTGTCCGCTGTGTGTGAGAGCCATCCGGTTAGACGCGTGTATTCTTTACCCAAGCGCCTCATCTACTCCCTGGTTGCTCTGGTCATCCTCGCTCTGGCCATCCCTTCGAACGCACAACTGAGCCCGAGCGGTTCGATGCGGCGGTCTCCCGTGGAAGTCGTGAAGCGGTATGTGCACTTGGACCAGAAGGGGGCTCGTTTAGACGCGCCGTCCTTCGACACTGTGATCCCCTATATTGATTGGAAAGAAGAGCCGGCATGGGGCCGTGTCGTCATCATTCAGGACACAACCGTCCCGGAGGACTATCGAAAATGGGAGATTCTCAATAATCTGGAAGTGATCATTCCGGTCACCTTTCACGTGCGCGGGGCGGTCTACCTAGAAACCGCTACTTTCGTTCCTGAGGACACGACGGAAGAGGTTCGTTTTCACGTGAAGGTGGTGAAGAACTACTGGCGCATCATTGCGCCGGTCATCCCTCCTCACGTCGGCTTAAAACGGATGGTGAGTTTTGCACGAGAGGCGGAGGCCCATGAACAGGATACAACACAGCGGATCGTGCTCGCTGCCCTCATTGACTCATTGCGAAAGGCGAAGTAATGGCTAAGACTTCTGTGGATTTGATGATTTTCGATTTGGACGGTACACTGATCGAGTCGAAGTGGGATATTGCGCAATCCGTCAACTTGACCCTTGCTGAACTGGGATTACCTGAACGCCCCATTGAAGAAATTTTCGGTTTTGTCGGCGATGGCGTCAAACGGTTGCTGCGTCTGGCAGTCGGGGAGGGCAATCAGACCAGATTCGAAGAAGCGCTCAAAGTCTTTCGAGGCCACTATCTCGAACATTGTCTGGACCGGACCAGCTTCTATCCAGGTATTGAACCGATGCTGCAACATTTTTCCCACAAAGACAAAGTGATTGCGACCAACAAGTCGATCGAATACACCCGTGTGATCCTGAACGGGTTAGGTCCGCAGCATTTCCTGTACATGGTCGGTGGGGACAACGGGTTTGGGCTCAAACCGGAACCAGGGATGTTATTGCACATCATAGAAAAAATCGGTGCGCCGAAAGAGCGGACGATCCTTGTTGGGGACAGCACGAATGATATCAACGGAGGACATAACGCCGGGATTCGTGTGTGTGCCGTTGGGTATGGCATGGGGAATCGAGAGAAGATGGCAGCCTGTCAGCCCGATTGGTTCATCGAAAAGCCAGAACAACTCATGGAGATTTTCATATGACCTATCGTAAGCAGGAACGATTGAACCTGGGCTGCAGGAGGTTCTCGGGGGCGAGTGGTCGTTCAATTATTGGAGCCTGTGTCTTCATCATCTGCGGTCTTCCCTCGATCTTTCACCCGGCGTACGCTGCCACGCCGAGTCTCGCCGAACGGGTGATCGAGCATCGGCTGGGCAATGGGCTGACCGTGCTCATGGTCGAACGACATCAGACGCCTGTCGTCTCCATCAACATCACCTTCGCGGTGGGTGGGATGGATGAGCAGGTCGGCCAAACTGGACTCGCGCATCTCTATGAGCATATGGCCTTTAAAGGCACGCGTGTGGTCGGCACGACAAGCTATGAGAATGAACAACCAATTTTGGACGAACTCGCGCGAGTCGGGACCGAGCTCGACCAACGTCAGCGTGATCGGGCCACGAAAGGGAGTGGTGCAACGGCTGAAGAGCGTGCCGCGATTGAATCGCTCCAGAATCGCCTCGTTGAGCTACAGACGCAGGCCTCGCGCTACGTGGTCGGGAATGAAATGGCGTTGTTGTATCAGCGGCATGGTGGTGTTGGACTGAATGCATCGACGGGCAAGGATGTGACGCGGTATATGATTAGTCTGCCGTCCAATCGGTTGCCCTTATGGGCGGCGATTGAATCAGACCGAATGGCCAACCCTGTGTTGCGCGAGTTCTATAAAGAACGCGGTGTCGTGATGGAAGAACGGCGTCTGCGGAACGAAGACAGTCCGAACGGTCTGTTGTTTGAGACCTTCACGTCGGCCGCATTTCGCGCTCATGGCTATGGGGTTCCCACCATCGGGTGGGGATCGGATATCCTATCGTTGACACCCGCCGCCACGGAAGCCTTCTTCAAGACCCATTATGGCCCCAATCGTGCCACGATCGCGTTGGTCGGTGATATTAATCCACAAGACACCATCGCGTTGATCGAGCAGACGTTCGGGAAAATTCCTGCCGCACCGCCGGTGCCGCCTTTGGTGACGATCGAACCGGAGCAGCGAGGCGAGCGGCGAGTTGACGTCGAGTTTAATGCCGAGCCGGCTATCGTGATTGGGTACCACAAGCCAACCTTGGGGGATTCAGATGACGATGTGTTTGACGTGATCGACGCAGTACTGAGCGATGGACTGACGTCTCGCTTGCATCACAAACTGGTACGGGAGAAGCGATTGGCCGTCTCAGTTGGGTCGGATGCCAGTCATCCGGGAGTGCGGGCGCCGAATCTCTTCGTCGTCACAGCGACTCCCTTAGCCCCTCATACGACAGCGGAAGTCGAAACTGCCATCTATGAGGAGTTGGAACGGTTGAAGCGGGAGCCGGTTTCCTCTCAAGAACTGGAAAAGGTGCTCAACAATCTGGATGCCGATCTCGTCCGAGGCCTACGATCGAATGGTGGTCTGGCTGCTCAGTTGTCCTTATATCAGGCGGTGGCAGGCGGCTGGCGCTACATCCTGACCTCACGTGACAAGGTTGCCAAGGTCACGGCGGCTGATGTGCAGCGAGTGGCGACGCAGTACTTTATAAAATCAAACCGTACCGTGGCGGTCTTGGTGAAGAAACAGACCGAGAAGACCGTTGCCGCAGTACCAGCCGGTGAGGTGAGGCCATGAAGCAGATGAGGGGTAAGGGGTTAGGGGTGAGGGAAAGTGGAATCGCTGGCTTGGTTGGCATGGCCATGCTGCTGACGTCAGTCACCACGGTGTATGCGGGGGACCTCTCACTCGGTGATCCCAGGACCATGGTGTTTAAGCCGGTGGAATTTTCTCCACCGGAACCCGAGCGGGTCGTGCTGGACAACGGCATGGTTCTCTATTTGCTGGAAGACCATGAATTGCCGTTGGTGTCGATCACGGCGACGATGCGAACAGGGAGTTGGCTAGACCCAACCGATAAGATCGGACTGGCTGGCATGACCGGGGCGGTGATGCGGACTGGTGGTGGCGGTGGTCTTTCTGCCGAACAGGTTGATGCTGAACTCGAGCAATTCGCGGCTGATGTGAGTGTCGGGATCGGGCGGCAATCAGGGGCGGCGTCTCTCGATGTCCTGAGCAAAGATGTGAAGCGGGGGTTGGAGATTTTCGCCGGTCTCATTCGGACCCCGGCGTTCGATCCCGCCCGTGTCGAATTAGTCAAGCTGCAGGTTATTGAGGGGATCCGCCGCCGTCAGGATAATCCCGGTTCTATCGTCGGTCGTGAATTTGCCAAGATGCTCTATGGGGCTGCTCATCCAAGTGCCCGAGAGAGCTCGCTGGATTCGGTCACGCGCATCACGAGGGACGATCTCGTCACCTTCCATCGCAACACGATTCATCCGAACGGGATGATCCTCGGTGTGACGGGTGATTTTAAGAGAGATGAGATGGTGGCCTCTCTACGCACAGTATTCGGAAATTGGAAAAAGGGGACGGTGCCGGAATTGAGGATCGTCGATGTCCCGGAGGCGGAGCTGTCCAAGCCGGTTGTCCGGTTCGTCGGTAAAGAGACCTCGCAGACTCATCTTCGGGTGGGACATCTTTCGATCAAGGAGAATGATCCCGATTACGTGGCGTTGGCCATCGTGAACGATATTTTGGGCGGGAGTTCGTTTCGCAGCCGCCTCTTCAACGATGTGCGGACGAAACGGGGGTTGGCCTATTCTGTTGGGAGCCGCCTCAATACGGGGATGCATGACCAAGGTGTCTGGCTGATGCGGGCGGAAACCAAGTTGACCTCCACACAGGAAGTGATTGAGCGGTTTGTGGCGAATATCGAACGAATCCGTGCCGAGTTGGTGACCGATGCCGAGCTGGCGGAGGCGAAGGAAGCGTACGTGAATTCGTTCGTGTTTTCCTTTGCGAGCCCTTCGGCGATCGTCAGCCGATTGGTCGAGTTAGAGTACGATGGATTGCCGAAGGACTTTCTGCAACAGCTGCGGGCCAAGGTCGTGCGACTGACCAAGGAAGACGTCTTGGCGGCAGCCAAGAAACATTTGCGCCCGGATCAATTGAAGATCGTGGCCGTCGGGTCAGGGGAGGCGTTGCCGAAGGCCCTTTCGACCTTTGGAGAGGTGAAAGAAATCACGCTCAGTCCTGAAGGGTGACGAGGGGGGTCGCGTGGCGGGGCGAAGCGCGCATTTCGGTGCCATCATCATGCGTCCAATACGGATGGCAGTCGAGATCATCGCCGGCACGATCGCACGCTCCTCTGGGGCTGCGGCCTTGGGCCGCAATGCCGTCGCGTGCTGTGCGTTTTACTGGTGAGAGCGAGTTGCGCGATGACACGGTGTCTCAACGCGCGCTTCGTCCGCCACGCATAGGTTAAGGGAGAAAGAATTCACGGCTGAGGGTTAATTCATGCCTCTCGAAGACGACTTTTGCGACATCCTCAAGAAAGCGCGGACCGGACAAGGGTTGTCGGTCGGTGACGTGGCCAGAATGACGGGGTTGCCCGGCGGCGATATTACAGCGCTGGAACGTGGCGATCAGCCGCGAGACCATGCGGAGGTGCGCGCACTGGCCAAGGCGTTGGGTTTGCGAGCTGGGCCGCTGGAGCAAATCGCCATTGATAAGTGGGAGCCCGTTGCCCAACGGACACCGCCCTGGGTAGAGATGGTTCAGGGCTCCATCAGTGGGTATGGCGTGCAAGGGTATATCGTGCATGATGAGGGTGAAGCGCTGTTGGTGGATACCGCCTATAACGCCCATGCGATGCTTGATGTGCTTCGACGCCGCAGTTTGCGCCTGGTGGGTATTTGTTTGACGCATGGCCATGCGGACCATGCGGATGGAATCGAGCAGATTCTCAGCCGTCATGAAGTCCCGGTCTATCTTGGACCGGAGGATATGGGCCTGTTGAGCTGGCGGCCACGGACGGAGCTTCTGGTGGTGCCGGCAGATGGATTGTCGATCAGTGTCGGACGCCGCACGGTGTATTGTGTGACGACACCTGGCCATACCGCTGGCGGCATCTGTTATCGGCTGGATGACGCACAACTTCCAGTCTGTTTCGTCGGGGATACCCTCTTTGCCGGATCGATCGGTCGGTCCAATCCCAAGGAACTGTATGCGGCTCATATCGATTCGGTTCGCAACCGTCTGCTGACGCTCTCTCCTGACTATCGCTTCCTGCCAGGCCATGGACCTGCCACAACCGTTGAGGAAGAACTCGATCACAATCCGTTTGCGACGATTCAGTAGACAGGGATGATATGGATGGATTGGGACGGCATGAACATCGAGATCTTGAGAACAGGCCTGTTCTTGATGCCAGGGAAGAGCCGGCTCCAGAGATCATTGACGCGACGGAGGCCGATGATGAGGGAGAGCCGTCGTTTTTTTCGAAGTGGACATTACCGATCGTCCTCTTTCTCCTGACAGTCTTTACGACGTTGTGGGCTGGCGCGTACCAAGCCTACCACGGCCCAGTGCGTGGGCCTCTCAATTTTCTCTTGAGCGCTCCCGAGACGCTGTGGCGGGGCATCCCGTTTGCCGGTGCACTGCTGTTTATTCTCACCACACACGAGTTGGGGCATTATCTGTTATCTAAGATCCACCGAGTTCCCGCCTCCTTGCCGCTGTTCATTCCTGGACCGCCGCATTTCATTGGGACATTCGGTGCCATCATCCGCATGCGCGGTCCAATTCTGAGCCGCCGTGCGCTGTTTGACATCGGTGTCGCCGGTCCCTTGGCGGGCTTCGTGGTTGCCGTCGTGGCATTGATCGTGGGACTGCATCTGTCCACAGTCGTGGATCGAACCGGCACGTTTGGATTGCAACTCGGCGAGCCGTTGCTGCTACAGTTCATGGCCTGGGTGATCATCGGGCCGCTCCCGCCGGAGGCAGACGTGGTGTTGCATCCCATCGGCTTCGCCGCCTGGTTCGGACTCTTCGTCACCTCTCTCAATCTTCTCCCAATCGGTCAGCTCGATGGCGGGCATGTGGCGTATGCCCTGTGGGGCCGGCGCCAACGGACGATGGCGCTCGTCTTTCTCCCGATCTTGTTGGCCTTGGGCTTCTTCGGCTGGCCAGGCTGGTTGCTCTGGGCGTTCATGGCAGGACTCTGGGGACTCGGCCATCCCCCTGTCATCGATCCACATGTTCCGTTGGGTCGCAATCGGACCATTGTGGGCTGGATTGCCTTTGTTGTGTTTGTCGTCACCTTTGCACCGGTACCGTTTTCCTTTCACTAACAGGCACCTCGCCTTGTCATTCACACTCGCACTATTCTTCTGATTTCCTTGTCCGAATTCGTGCCTGATCCTAAAGTAGAGTACTGCGTACGACCGATGTGCCTACGTGGAATCCGTGGCATAGGAGGCAGTGTGTATGGGGCGGGCAGATAGGAACGCAAGTGAATAGTAGCCCGTTCCTATTTGTTCACCAGATCAAACCGGTTCTCCCGGCCATGCGTCATTCACGATCCAACATCACCCGCTGACTCCCTCCTCCAAATCTTCCCAATTGCTCTAACTCAGTGTATCCTGCTTCCGCAACCTGAAGCACGCTCATGGAACCTACGCCCATCACGGACTATATCCTGACGCCTCATGCCCAGTGGGAACTATCCAGGCGCAGCTTGAGTGAGGCTACCATCCATGCCATACTTTCAGCACCAGAACAGCGATTTGAGGTTCGTCCGGGGAGGTTTGTGCTTCAATCAAAGGTCGTCTCCGCACATCCGGGAAAGACAGTCCTCGTTCGGGTCTTCGTGGATGTCGATCGTACGCCGGCAGAAGTAGTGACGGCTTATCAGACAAGCAAGATCGCGAAGTACTGGAGGGACGACAGATGAAAGTATCATATGATGAAACGACGGACACGCTCAGCGTGATTCTCAAAGACAACACGCCAATCGTCGAAAGTGACGAGGATAAACCTGGGGTTGTTCTGGACTATGATGCCGCAGGCAACCTAGTGTCGCTGGAAATTCTTGATGCCTCGAAACGGGTCACTGAAGCACATAAGGTCGAATTCCAGACAACCGGGTCGTGAATTTTCAGGCGTAAGGAGCACGCTTGGGGATCGGATCGTGTTTCGTGTATGGCACAGAGAAGCTGCTTCAGCTTTCCCGCACGACCCCCTAGCAACGACCACATCCGAAATTCTCCTTTACCCTACACGGATGGACTTCCCGTCACTTTCTGATCATCTCTTCTTCAGGAGGAACCTTGCTCGTGCCTCTCACAACGCCTACTATACGATTTGTACGATTCGTTTAGGTTCCTAGGAAAGTGGAAACCGCTTATACGGAAAGACGCAGTCTGTGTCGGGTGGATTATACAGACTGTCTAATCAATGTTAGGCCTTTCTCAGCATCCCTATGAGCCAACGCATTGCCGACTGCATTGAAGTTCTTGATCTCGTGCGATCACTTGCCCGCCAAAGCCCCCGAAGTCATTCGAGCGAATGGAGGCAAAAAGCGATTGCGCATGTGGCTTCGCGCGGTGTCAGAACAAACACAGTTTTTGCTCATCTCGTCGGCAAAAACACAAATGACACTTTGAGCGCTAATGAGATCGACCGGCTCATTACTGCATGGATCAAAGACGGCTCTCCCGCACTACAGCAATGGCTCGCGCGATCATGCTCCGGAAAAGGCGCTAAGCGTGTTGCCCAGTTTTTTCTGACGGAAGATACAACGCCAATCGCGACTGACATTGGCGAGCCAGAGCCAGCGGAGCGCCACCTTGTAACCACCTATCGGGTACTCCGTGATACTGCTCTTGCGCGCCGCGTCAAAGCAGACATGGACTACACCTGCCAGATCTGTTCTGCTCGCATTGTTCTTGGCGACGGAACGCCCTACGCAGAGGCGCACCATGTTAGACCACTTGGGGCACCCCACAATGGCTCAGACCACCTTGGAAATATCGTCTGTGTATGTCCAAACTGCCACGTCATGCTTGACTACGGTGCAATCGCGGCCGATCCGGAGAGGCTCAGCAATGTCTTGCCGGATTTCATCAGTTACCACAATGATGTCATTCTCCGGGGAAAGGCCTAACAAGTTATTCAAGCCGAACCCGCTTCGCGGGTCAGCTTAATTCAGGCGTTAGCCAGCAATGAGCAAAGATCTTATTGGAACGTGTGCTTACTGCGGGAGCGAATTCCAGACCACCCGCGATCACATTCCCCCGAAGTCGATATTCCCCACTCCGAGGCCGGATGACCTGAGAGAGAAAAATAGGGACAGGCTGGTTTTCTAACGGAAGTGAGAGCGGGATGTGGCTTTGAAATGGTGACGAGAGAGTTGTGATGATCCAGTTGGTGATCTCAAACGTGCTGTCGGTAATCTGTTGTCGGTCGCGGCGTTAGGAGCATTGGCTTGCAAGACCACACAAGGATGTTCTACCGGTTCAAAAGAACTGTACAGTGGCCTGCAAGATGAACGAATCCAGTTGGCAAGGGGAGGCTGGATGAATCGCTAATGACGACGATTCCCAGTACGTCGAACAGAGCTTCGTGTCTTACTGGCCCCGCGAGCTAAGAGCCATTTTTTAAACGACGCTTGGCTTTCACCGGACGGTCTGCCTGCAAGAAGGCTTTCGATACTGATGTCCTCGTCGAGCTTGTCCCAGTGAATCCCGTGCCCTCTGCCGATCAATCGCCAGTTTTTGCGTTCTACGGGTGTGGCATGAACCAGACGGGGAAACCAGGCAAGTGGCACGGACAAGCTCCGCCCATCGCTCAGCTCTACGGTGAGCGTGTCTTCTGTCAGAATCACTGTTTCGGCTACCGGCAATGAAATGTCAACTGCCGAAGTATTCATTCCATGCCTCCAGAAGGGTATTCTTGTGCTCGGTCACGCGTGTATGAATCCAAACGATTTCCGGACGTGAAAATCCTCCGCTTTCTTGCAACCGAATCGGATCAAGCCAAAACTTTGCCACCTTATCTTCTCGTTCAATGTGGATATGTGACGGTTCATCACGATCGCCCGCATAAAAGAAGAACCGATAAGGACCAACCCTCAGAACTGTCGGCATAAACCTGCGCTCACATGAGAGGGCATCTTAGCACGTCTGCTCTTTCAAGCTGAAGCGATCTGCTGCTTCTCTGCGGATCGACTTGTTGGGGTTGAGTGTCTAACTGCTGCACTGTTCTGATGATTTTCTTGTCGGACTCCAGGCACAGTCCTACAGTGTAGTAATGCTCACAGCCGGTGCATCCACCACCCACTGTCCGAAATGTCAGGCCGAACGACCGGATGAAGCGGAGGAGTGCGTTCGCTGCGGGATCATCTTCGCCAAGTATCGGCCGGACCTATTAAAAGAGCGTCTCTCGTCATCCTCCTCCTCAATTGCAAAATCTCAGTGGATCCTGACGGCCAGACAGTGGCTGATTGAGTCGGACACCACGACCGATTCGATGACGCTCTACGGTCGGGCTGCCATATTTGTAGCCATGGTCTGGTGGGGGTGGAAATTTATCACCACGCCGCTCGAAACGAATTACACCGGTGAGTCATTTCTCCATCTGATCAATCTGCCGTTTCATGAAGCCGGACATGTGATCTTCATCCCATTTGGTCGTTTCATGACGATTCTGGGTGGAAGTCTCGGCCAGGTTCTCATGCCGATCATCTGTCTCGGTACATTTTTGGTGAAGACCCGTGACCCGTTCGGCGCCTCTGTTGCCTTGTGGTGGACGGCGGAAAGCATGATGGATATCGCGCCCTACATCAACGATGCGCGCGCGCTGGATCTCATGCTCATCGGCGGAGTGACGGGAAAGGAAACCGACGGACACGACTGGAACAATATTCTGACGATGCTGGGCTTATTGGAATGGGATCATCGGCTGGCGCACCTCACGTACCAACTCGGGATTCTCCTAATGCTTGTGTCCTTCCTCTGGAGCGGCGCCCTTTTGCTGCGACACTATCGGCGGCTGTCGGCCTAGCCTGCCTCGCTTTTTACTGCTCAACGCCAGTACACCTTCACCAACATTTCACTGTCTTGCACGAGTTTTGATCTCTTCTTGACGATGCTGACGACCATTTTGACGCCATCTTTACGGCGAGAGAGGTAGACTGATCGCCTATAGAGGATTTTGCGATGGACTTGATCTACATCGGGCTGGTGGTGGGCTTCTTCATCCTCTCCAGATGGCTGATCTCGGGCCTGGAGCGACTCTAAGGTGGTGGGTATGAATGTGATGTACGTGCTGAGCGGAATTGTGTCTGTAGGTCTGCTGATCTACCTCATGATCGCGTTGCTCAAGGCGGAGTGGTTCTGATGACCACGAATGCAATTCTCCAAGTGCTCGTGTTTTTCTTCGTGCTGCTGGCACTTGCCAAGCCCTTGGGCTGGTACATGGCGAGAGTCTATGAAGGCAAACCTTTTGGCTTGGACCGTCTCCTCGGTCCCGTTGAACGGGCACTGTATCGGCTCTGCGGCGTTCGACCAGCCGATGAGATGGACTGGAAACGCTACGGGGCGGCCATGCTGCTCTTCAATGCGGCTGGGCTCTTCTTCCTCTACGGCTTGCAGCGGCTACAGAGTCTTTTGCCCCTCAATCCGTCCAACCTCGGCGCGGTCGCACCGGACCTGGCTTTCAATACAGCCGTAAGCTTCGTGACGAACACCAACTGGCAGGCGTATGGCGGGGAAACCACCTTGAGTTATTTGACCCAGATGCTCGGCATGACCGTGCAGAGCTTTGTCTCCGCCGCGACGGGAATGGCAGTGCTCGTTGCATTGATTCGGGGTTTGAGCCGGAGCACGTCAACGACCCTGGGGAATTTCTGGAGCGATCTGGTCCGGAGCACACTCTATATTCTGCTGCCTTTGGCTCTGCTGTTGTCTCTTCTCTTGGTGTCTCAGGGAGTTGTCCAGACCTTCAATTCATATCAGACGGTGCCCCTTCTACAACCAGCTGGTCATGACAAGCCTATGACCGATGCGAACGGCCGACCGGTGCTCGATGAGCAAGGGAAGCCGAAAACCGAGCCTGCCACGGCGATCGGACAGATCCTTGCCGTTGGTCCAGCTGCCTCCCAAATCGCCATCAAGCAACTCGGCACAAACGGCGGAGGATTCTTCAACACCAATTCCGCGCATCCGTTCGAGAATCCCACGCCGCTGTCCAATTTCCTTGAACTCTTGGCGATCCTCCTCATTCCTGCAGCGCTTTGCTACACGTTTGGTCGAATGGTGGGAGATACCCGCCAAGGCTGGGTTATTCTCGCCGCCATGGCCATTCTTCTTCTCTGTTTTGTTCCCCTCGGACTGTGGGCGGAACAAAGCGGCAACCCGATTCTGACGGGTATCGGTGTGGATCAGCAGCCTCAAGGCGGTCAAGCCGGAGGCAACATGGAGGGGAAGGAGCTGCGCTTCGGCATCACTCAGTCGGTCCTGTGGTCCGCCGTGACGACTGCCGCTTCCAATGGCTCGGTGAACTCGATGCATGATTCCTATACCCCGTTGGGCGGGCTCGTGCCGCTGTTCCTCATGCAGTTCGGCGAAGTGGTCTTCGGCGGAGTAGGGTCGGGACTGTACGGCATGATCGTCTTTGCGATCATCGCCGTGTTTATTGCCGGTCTCATGGTCGGACGGACACCGGAGTATTTGGGCAAGAAGATCGAACCCTATGAGATGAAGATAGCCGCATTGCTCATTCTCATCATGCCCATCGTCGTCTTGGGTTTCACAGCCCTGGCGATCAGCACTGAGACCGGCAGATCGTCTATCTTGAATCCCGGTCCCCACGGGTTCAGCGAAGTCCTCTATGCCTATACTTCCCAAGGGAACAACAACGGCAGCGCGTTCGCCGGTCTCAACGTCAATACGCCCTTCTACAATCTGACGGGTGGCCTTGCGATGCTGATCTCGCGGTTCTGGCTGGCCATTCCGACGCTGGCACTCGCAGGGGCTCTGGCTCGCAAGAAAGTGGTGCCGGGCGGACCCGGAACCTTGCCGACCCACACTCCGCTGTTCGTGGTTCTTCTAATCGGTGTGGTCGTAATGGTCGGGGCGCTCACATTTCTTCCCGCTCTAGCCTTGGGGCCGGTCGTTGAAGGGCTGATGATGAGGGGACAGTAAGGAGTCACACCCGATGAGCATGCCGACAAAAACACACAAGTCCCAGTCTCTGTTCGACATTGCAGTGATACGTCATGCGTGGCGTGATGCCATCTTCAAGCTCGACCCTCGTCATCAGGTCAAGAGCCCAGTCATGTTTATCGTCTGGACCGGAAGTGTCTTGACGACCCTCTTGTTCGTACAGGCGCTAGCGGGAACCGGGGAGGCTCCCACCTGGTTCATTCTCTCGATCTCGGCCTGGCTCTGGTTCACTGTGTTGTTTGCAAACTTTGCCGAAGCGATGGCGGAAGGTCGGGGCAAGGCGCAGGCCGATTCGCTGAGGCGGGCACGCCGGGAACTCACGGCCAAGAAGCTTGGCACAGTCGATCCCAGCAGCGAGCATTATGCGGTGTGGAACCGTCAGTTCCAGCGGGGCGATATATTCAGCGTGGTGTCCGCGAATCAGCTCACGAAGGGGGATGTGGTTCTTGTGGAGGCAGGAGATTTCATTCCGGCCGACGGCGAGGTTGTCGACGGCGTGGCGTCAGTGAATGAGAGCGCGATCACCGGTGAGAGCGCGCCCGTCATTCGCGAAAGCGGCGGCGATCGCAGCGCCGTCACGGGGAGTACGAAGATCCTGTCTGACTGGCTCATTGTTCGTGTGACGGCCAGTTCAGGAGAAAGTTTCCTGGACCGGATGATCGCCATGGTGGAAGGAGCCAAACGCCAGAAAACGCCGAATGAAATCGCCCTCACGATTCTACTCGCAGCTCTGACCATCATCTTCCTCTTGGCCACGGTGACGTTATTGCCGTTCTCGCTGTATAGCGTGCAGGCCATGGGGCAGGGGACGCCGGTCACTGTCACTGTGTTGGTAGCACTTTTGGTCTGCCTGATTCCGACAACCATTGGGGCTCTCCTCTCGGCAATCGGTATTGCCGGCATGGACCGCATGGTACAGGCCAATGTTATTGCGATGTCGGGAAAGGCTGTTGAAGCAGCCGGAGACGTTGATGTCCTGTTGCTGGATAAGACCGGCACCATCACGCTGGGCAACCGTCAGGCGACTGCCTTCCTTCCGGCGGAGGGAGTAGACGCCCAGGCGTTGGCTGACGCGGCCCAACTCTCGTCATTGGCGGACGAAACGCCTGAGGGTCGCAGTATCGTCGTCCTGGCCAAGGAGAAGTATGGGTTACGTGCTCGAGACATCCATGAGATGGGCGCCACATTCATTCCCTTCACGGCCCAGACGCGAATGAGCGGGGTTAACCTTGATGGGCGGCAGATCCGCAAAGGATCGGCGGATGCGGTCGAAGCCTATGTAACGTCACAGGGAGGGCACTTCTCTCAGGTTGTCAGATTGAATGTCGAGACGATTGCCAAACAAGGCGGAACGCCACTGGTGGTGGCGGAGAAAGCCAAGGTGCTTGGGGTAATTGCGCTGCAGGACATCGTAAAAGGCGGGATCAAGGAACGATTTGTTGAGCTGCGCCGGATGGGCATCAAAACGGTCATGATCACCGGCGACAACCCGCAAACAGCCGCAGCCGTGGCGGCGGAGGCCGGGGTGGATGATTTCCTGGCGCAGGCCACACCGGAGGCCAAACTTAAGTTGATCCGCGAGCTTCAGGCAGAGGGCCGGCTCGTGGCCATGACCGGGGATGGAACAAACGACGCACCGGCCCTGGCGCAAGCTGACGTCGCCGTCGCAATGAACACTGGGACCCAGGCGGCAAAAGAGGCGGGCAACCTGGTCGATCTGGATTCCAATCCCACGAAGCTCATCGAAATCGTGGAAATCGGCAAACAATTACTCATGACTCGCGGCGCGTTGACCACCTTCAGTATCGCGAACGATGTGGCCAAATACTTTGCCATCATTCCTGCGGCCTTCGCCACAACCTATCCGGCACTCAACACATTGAACGTGATGGGGCTGGCGACTCCGCAGAGCGCGGTCCTGTCCGCGGTCATCTTCAACGCACTGATCATCGTCGCGCTCATTCCGCTCGCCTTGAAAGGAATCACCTATCGCCCGATCGGCGCCGGTCTGTTGTTGCGGCGCCATCTCCTGATCTACGGATTGGGTGGTGTCGTTGTGCCGTTCGTTGGCATTAAGCTGATCGATCTGATTCTGGTGGCTTTGCATCTTGTTTGACTGAGATAACGATTAGGACGCGAGGAGAGACATGAAGGACCACGTAAGACCTGCTCTGACCATGCTCTTACTTATGACTGTCTTGACTGGCCTGGTCTATCCGCTGGCGGTCACAGGGCTGGCCCACGTGCTTTTCCCAGACCAGGCGAACGGCAGCTTGATCGTGCGCGAAGGCAAAGTGGTCGGGTCCAAGTTGATCGGACAGTATTTTGACAAACCGGAGTATTTTTGGAGTCGTCCCTCGGCGACCGTGCCGTTTCCCTACAACGCCGCTGCATCCGGGGGATCAAACCTCGGACCGACCAACCCGGTGTTGATCGATGGGGTTAAAGCGAGAGTGGTCGCATTGCGGGCCGCTGATCCGGGTAACGATGCGCTTGTCCCTATTGACCTAGTGACTTCATCAGGGAGCGGGCTGGACCCTCACATCAGCCCGGCGGCGGCTCAGTACCAAATCAGAAGAGTAGCTCGTGCTCGAGGGATCGATGAGGTTGTGGTGCGCGACCTCGTGGTCCAACACACAGAGGGCCGCCAGCTCGGTGTTCTTGGAGAACCACGAGTCAATGTTCTTCTGCTGAATCTCGCTCTGGACGAGAGGCGTTAGTTTCAGAGCCTCTATGTCCGGTGGTCATCAGTGGAAGCATTAGCTGAAGCACATGTAGCCCTTGTAGGATCGATCGGGCCGTTGACGCTTTTCCGGGCCTACCCTAAAATTCAACCGCCGTTCACGAAGTTGTCTTCAATTTTGCGCGCAACCTAACGCGGGAAACTGCTTGCATGAGCCAACCACGACCAGATCCGGATGCGCTGCTGAAACGTGTGCAGGCGGAGGAAACTCGCAAAGCCGAAGGCAAACTCAAGATCTTCTTCGGCGCCAATCCCGGCGTTGGGAAGACGTACGCCATGCTCGAAGCGGCACATGAGCAGCGGCGTGACGGTGTCGATGTCGTCATCGGCATCGTTGAAACTCATGGTCGGCGTGAAACCGAGGCGTTGGTGGACGGACTTGAGGTCCTCCCGCGCCGCGTTGTCGGCTATCGTGGCGCAGCGTTGCAAGAATTCGATCTTGACGCGGCCCTCGCGCGACACCCCACTATCATTCTCATCGACGAACTTGCGCAC
Source organism: Nitrospira sp. (assembly GCA_005116745.1). Lineage (NCBI taxonomy): Bacteria > Pseudomonadati > Nitrospirota > Nitrospiria > Nitrospirales > Nitrospiraceae > Nitrospira > Nitrospira sp. Next base: position 361,980 of record SWDS01000001.1, read on the forward strand.
AGCAACGCGCCGGGTCTGCGTCATGTCAAACGGTGGCAGGATGTTCAGGAATTACTCAAGGCCGGCATTTCGGTCTACACCACCGTCAATGTGCAGCATCTGGAAAGCTTGAACGATGTGGTGGCACAGATTATCGGCGTGCGGGTGCGTGAGACCGTCCCGGATTCCGTGCTCGAACGGGCAGATGACGTCGAACTCATCGACCTCCCGCCTGACGATCTTCTTCAGCGGCTCAAAGACGGGAAGGTATACGTCCCGGAACAGATCCAACATGCGATTCAAAATTTCTTTGCCAAAGGCAATCTGATCGCGCTTCGAGAACTCGCGTTGCGCCGCACGGCCGAGCGGGTCGATCAGCAGATGGAAGTCTACCGGCGCGACCACGCAGTGGTCCGAACCTGGCCGGCAGCGGAAACCATCATGGTCTGCGTGAACATGAAACCTCGTGGCTCACGCTTGATCAGGGCTGCGCGCCAGATGGCGGCGGATCTCCATGCCAAGTGGATCGCGATCTATGTGCAGCTTCCTCGGCATCTTGGCTTGCCGCAAACCGAACGAGATCGCCTGGTACAAACACTGAGACTGGCAGAGCAGTTAGGGGCCGAAACCGTCACGCTCACCGGCGAGAACGTCGCCCAAGAGATTTTGAGTTATGCACGCAGCCGCAATGCCACAAAAATTATTGTCGGGAAACCAGTCAGGTCTCGGTGGAAGGAATGGGTGTTTGGGTCGGTTGTCTCGGACCTCGTCCATCAAAGCGGAGAGATGGATATCTATGTCATCACGGGAGAGGCAGGCGAAGGGCAGCCGCTGATGCGTCGCACTCTCCGAAGTGCCAATGATGCCTCAGGATATGCCTACGCCTTGGCAGGGGTGTTGATAGCGACGGCAGTCGCTTGGCTGATGTTCCCCTATTTCGCGGCGGCGAATTTGATCATGATGTATCTCATTGCCGTGATTGTCATCGCGATTCGTTTTGGGCGTGGGCCGTCGGCGATGGCTTCGATTGTGAGCGTGGCGGCTTTCGATTTCTTCTTCGTGCCGCCCTACCTCTCCTTTGCCGTCTCCGATATTCAATACCTATTGACCTTCGGCGTCATGCTCGTGGTTGCCTTGGTCATTGGCAATCTGGCCGTGCGTCTACACCAGCAAGCCGAGCTGGCCCGTTACCGAGAAAGACGCACGGGAGTGCTCTATACCATGAGCCGCGACCTCGCCACGCATCGTGGAACCGGCATGCTGGCGCAACTTGCGGCCAAGCATCTCCGTGAGGTGTTTGACGCTCAAGTTGCCATCTTCCTGGCGGATGTGGAAAAGCGGGTGCAACTGCAACGCGGGGAACTCCTGTTTTTTGAGTTGGACCCAAAGGAAGCGGGTGTGGCTCAATGGGCATTCGATCACAGTGAGCGAGCCGGACTTGGGACGGATACGCTGCCGGGGGCCAGCGCTCTGTACTTGCCCTTGGTCGGATCATCCGGCGCGATCGGGGTAGTCGCAGTCCGGCCGAAGGACCCGGGACTCTTGCTGGACCCCGAGCAACTGCACTTGCTTGAATCTCTGGTGAATCAGGTGGCGCTGGCGATTGAGCGGACGCGCCTGTCGGAGGAGGCGCAGCACGCCCACATGCGCGCCGAAACGGAGCGCATGCGGAACGCTATTCTCAGCTCGGTGTCTCACGACCTGAGGACCCCGCTGGCTACCATCACCGGCGCTGCCAGTAGCTTGGCGGAAGAGCAGAGGGAACTCGACCCCGCCGCTCGGCGTGAGCTCTCTCGGTCCATTTATCGAGAGGCTGATCGTCTTGATCGTTTACTGAAGAACCTTCTCGATATGATGCGTCTTGAAGCGGGAGCCGTACAGCTCAGCAAAGAGTGGCATTCTCTAGATGAGGTTGTCGGTGCAGCCTTGGCCAGACTGGAGGGACGGTTGCGCGAGCATATCGTCAACACGGCGTTTCCAGCCGATCTGCCGCTGGTGTTAGTCGATGGAGTGCTGCTGGAACAAGTGGTCATCAACCTGGTGGAGAATGCCGTGAAGTATGCGCCTTCGGGAGGCCCGATTGATCTGTCCGCATCAGCGAGCGATCGCGACGTGATCGTCGAGGTCGCAGATAGAGGACCGGGTATTCCAGTTGGGGATGAGTCCCGTATCTTTGATAAATTCTATCGCGGTAGTCTTGCGCGAGAGGGAGGGGTTGGGCTCGGGTTGACGATTTGTCGCGGTATCATGGAAGCGCATGGCGGCCGTATTTGGGCTGAGAATCGCTCCGGTGGGGGCGCCCTCTTTCGCTTCTCGATCCCGTTGCCGGATCAGCAGCCGTTTCTGGAGGCGGAGACTCAACAAGGCCAATCATTTTCCATCGAAGAGCAGTGATCAAGACCGTATTGCCATATGTCACAGGAAGCCACGATACTCCTCATTGAAGATGAACCGGAGATTTGCCGCTTCCTGCGGACGACACTACCTGTCCATGGCTTTCGATTGTACGAGGCGACGACGGGGCGGGATGGTCTTGCCGAAGCTCAAGCAAGAAATCCTGACCTTATTCTGCTGGATCTCGGTTTGCCAGATCTAGAGGGGAGCGAGGTCATTCGGCAGGTGCGGGAATGGACCACCACCCCCATCATCGTGCTTTCGGCTCGAGACCAGGAACAGGTCAAAGTAGCGGCACTCGACCTCGGTGCCGACGATTATGTGACAAAGCCGTTCGGGGTCAACGAACTCCTTGCACGGATGCGAGCGGCGCTTCGTCATGCGTCCCGACCTGCTGATGGCGGCGAATCGGTGTTTACGCTGGGTGATCTTGGCGATCTTAAGGTGGATCTCGGACGGCGGCAGGTGTTTGTCTCAGGGAAGGAAATTCATCTTACACCGATCGAGTATAAACTGCTCACAACGTTGATCCGGTATGCCGGCAAAGTGCTGACTCACCGTCAGCTGCTAAAAGAGGTCTGGGGACCGCTCCATATAGAGGAAGGCCATTATTTACGGGTCTATATGCGTCAATTGAGAAACAAACTGGAGAAAAACCCCGCTCATCCCCGCTATCTTGTGACAGAACTGGGAGTTGGATATCGACTCCGGACAGAATAATCTACTCCTGTCTTTATGCCGCACTCACTGTCACGGCATTGGTTTTTATCCCGTTTTGATATCTGACGAAGTATAGTTTGTAAGTGAGAGTTGGCTCTCAGCAGTGGGGAAACTGCATTGATACGAGCGGGCATTGCGCATCCGTCAACGATCAATATGATGACCAGGAATCATGGGCGCAGTTGGCGCAGAAACATCAGTTTGCTAGTGATTCTATGGGGGATCATTGCGACGGTTTCCGTATGCGAGGCTCAAGACCTCAGTCAACGATCAGAAGAGAAAGCGGCACCTATGCCCGCAGCTGCCTTCATGGGCTCCATCGCAACCGATTGGCACTATGGCGGGTACGTGGATGTTGGGTATATCGGAAATTTCAACTTTCCCGATAACCAACTCTGGCGCAATCGTGCCACAGCTGCGCATCACAATCAGCTCTCTCCGAACATGGGGTTGGCCTATGTGCGCAAGGATGCCAAAGAATCTTCACGCTGGGGTATGGAACTTGGCCTCCAAGGCGGGCGGGATTCGGAAGAGTTCGCATTCTTGGTGGGGGAGAGACGAGTTGATGGGTCGGATGTGCTTCGACACATTCATCGCGCAAATATGTCGTACCTAGCTCCGGTCGGCAACGGGCTGACGATCACCGCCGGTCTGTTCAACAGTCTGATGGGGTACGAGTCCCTCTATGCCAAAGACAACGCCAATTACACGAGATCGTGGATTGCGGACAACACGCCCTACATGATGTTTGGGGTGAATGCGCAGTATCCTCTCAACGACAATCTCACCGTCACCGCCTTCGTCGTGAATAGCTACTATCATCTGGCGCATCCGAATGATCTCCCAAGCTATGGGGGGAGATGGGTTTGGAAAGCTACGCCACGGGTCACATTGACCCAAACCCTCTACGCAGGACCGGATCAAACGGATACCTCTCTGGAGTTTTGGCGTCTGTATGGAAATCACATTCTGGAATGGAGAGGGGACGATGTGACGGTTGCGGCATCCTTCGATATTGGAACTGAAAGCATTGCCATTCAGCCAGGTCGCCCACGAACCTTTGTCATGGGAGGCAACATGGTTGTCAGGTGGCATATCACCGGGCCGTGGTCTGTGATATTGCGACCCGAGTTCTACTGGGATCGGAACGGTCGGTGGAGTGGTTCAGAGCAGTTCGTGAAGGCGATCACTTCTACCGTCGAGTACAAGCTCCCATATAAATGGACCAACATGGTGGTGCGAGCAGAACATCGTTACGATGACTCAACTGGGGCAGGAGGCGGGTTTTTCAAGAATGGGGGGATCCGTCCCGACGTCGTTGGCCTTGCGCGTGAGCAGCATCTGCTTTTGTTGGGAGTCCTTGTCAGCTTCGACTCACCGTGAGTGGGGAGCAGGAGGAGGGAGCTCTTGTATCCAGTGTGGGAACCGATCGACGATGCGTTGGCCGAGTGCTTGGATGGCGTGTCGCTTCGCCTCTTGTAGCGCGGCGATATCTTCAACTAAGACAGCCGATCCGACCAGCTTCGATGTTCCTTCAACTGTCTGCATCGGTGCGTGCCATTCTGAGCGCACAGCCCACACGTCGCCGGTGATCATGACGAGCGTGTCGCTTTCGGTACCAGGGGCGAGATAGGCGCCGATTACGGTCGGATACAACCAGGCAAAGCGGTTGTTGTATCGATCGACGGCTGCAACTCCGTTGACGATCAAAACCACATCTACTCCATATCGAGCACCAGCCTGGCGGATTCTGCGGATATCTTCACCTCGCAGAGTGGCATCCATCAGCACAAATGCATCCTGGAGGACATGCGCATCTTGTAGTGGAGCCAGCTCGCGGAGTAGTTGGTCTCTATCCCTCGCTGGCCATTCTACCGCTCGGACGGACTGCCTGTGCGGAAAGTCGTGATGTACAAAAAAGACACCGAGCCGAACGGGTGTGGAAAGGTGAACGCCCTGGCTCGTGACGGGCTGACTTTCAGGGATTGGGACAGGCTCGACATGAAGGACTTCGTTCATCACCGTCCGATCGAACCCTTGGCTGCTCGCACAGCCGGTTACTAACAGGAATATCAGCAACCAGACAGTCTTTGACTCTTGCATCAGAGGTTTCTCATGCCTTTCGTTAGGAGGAAAGATGGATATCCCTATTGTGATGCTTGGCAATATCCCCAAAGTCCCAACCTTCAACGCGTAGACTTCCAATCCGCTGTATCTGAAGGGGACCTTATTCCACAATTGGAAGAATGCGATCGGCAACTGCCTGTACCACACGTTCTTGTTCGGTCGCCGCTTTCAACCCTTTGAAACTGAGATAGTGTCCCCCGTGACTCGGTGCCTGAATCGTGGCGCTGACTTCGACACGATCTCCATCCTCGACTTCCGGATCGCGGACAACTGGTCTACCACAAATGCCTAACACGGCCACTGGAATCGTCGCCTCATCGTCCTCAAGACGGAACAAGTACGCACCATAACAATTGTCCCCATTGGCAATTGGGTAGGGCTCCAGGGGCCGTACATCCCGTGCAATGCCTCGCAAGATGACATGCCGAAGGTGATAGGCCCGCGGTTCTTCGAGTATGGCTTGTATGCTGGTCGGTTCCTCTGCCCATACCGGTATCGGTGTGTCTGCTCCTAGAAGTGTGAGCAGCGCAATGACGAGAGGAGCGATGATCCGTGCCGAAATGGTCATGCTGGGTGAAAGGCATTTTATCATCATTTTGAGTTTGGAACTCGGGGCTGCTTTCTCTTGCGAGGCATGATCGCTATAATTCCCCGTCTTTTTGTTAAGGAGGAGCACTCGCTATGGTGAATGAGCGGCAACTGAGGATGTTTGTGAAGGAATCACGGCCAAGGTTTGAGGATCTCTTGGGGCAGATGGTGGAGGTGCCGTCGATCAGTATGGATTCATCCCGCGCGGGCGATATGCGACGTATGGCTGACCTTGCGAAGCAGTATTTGGTCGGGATGAATGCCAAGGTTCACGTGGTAGAGACCGGTGGGTACCCCATCGTCTCCGGCGGGTGGATGGCAGGGCCTGAGTATCCGACCGTCACAATCTACAATCATCTGGACGTGCAGCCGGCGCAGGAGCCGGAATGGAGGCAGGCGCCGTTTGCCTTTAGGAATGAACGGGGGATCTATCGAGGGCGAGGAGCGACCGATGACAAGGGCCCAGCTCTCACGGCGATGTTTGGCGCTCAATATGCGATCGAGCAAGGTTGGCCAATCAACATCCGATTCTTGTGGGAACTCGAAGAAGAGATCGGAAGCCCACATTTTGCTGCAGGACTTAAGGATCGCACGGCTGTTCCACGCCCCGATTCCGTGGTTGTCTCAGATACGATCTGGATTGCCAAGGGGCGGCCTGCGGTGCCATACGGCTTGCGCGGCCTGCTCGGCGCACGTCTGATCCTGCGCACGGGGGAGAACGACGCACATTCGGGTGTGACTGGAGGGGCCGCACGTAACCCGCTGGCCGAGTTGATAGAGGTGGCGAACAGCTGTGTTGAGGCGAAGACCGGCAGAGTAAAAATTCCTGGTTTCTATGACGATATGGTCCCGCCCACGACCACTGAGATGAAGGATTTCCTGAAGTCCGGTTTTGAAGTAGAGCGATTCAAGAAAGCCTATGGATTTCGATCGCTTCGCGTACAGGATCCCGCCGATGTCATGCGACGGATTTGGGCATCTCCGACCTTCGAAATCCATGGCCTCAGTGGGGGATACCATGGACAGGGAGTGAAGACGGTTGTGCCCGGTCATGCCGAGCTCAAGGTCAGTATGCGCCTTGTCCCAGGCCAAGTGCCGGAGAGAGTGTTTGCCCTGTTGAAGAAGCATGTGGCGAAGGTGAATCTGGATGTGAAGGTGGAGAAAGAGGGCATGCTCCATCCATTCAAGGGCAGTTTCGAAGGATCATATGTGGACTGTGTGAAACGTGCGGTAAAGGCAGGGTTTGGTAAGGATCCAGCATTTGTGCGAGAAGGAGGGTCAATCGGTGCGGTGGTTACCATGCAGAAAACCTGGAAGGTCCCCATCCTTTTCATAGGTTTGAGCCTACCTGAGCATGGATATCACGCTCCCAACGAATATTACGACTGGGGTCAGGCTTCAGGGGGGATGAAGACATTCGCTCATTACTTCTCAGAGCTAGCAAAGATAGGGAAGGTATAGGGTCTGTTTTTGACCAGGCGGTTTCAAGTTCCAAGTGCAACGGGTGAATGGGAGCGGAGTTCCGCATAGACCCTACGCGCAGTGGCGCCTTCATTCACCCGTTGCACTTGGAACTTGAAACCGCCCTGAGAAATCAGTACGTTGTTCGATGTATCACCTATTCCCTCATTATTCTCCCATTTCTGACTGACTGATTGACACTGGATGTGCAGTATTGATCCCGCGACTAAGCCTTTGGTTGGGTTTGACAAGAGCGCTCGCCAATGGGGTACACTGCTCTCCCTATAGCCCCCCCTTTTACTCCTATTGTCCAAGGAGGACTCGATGCGGAACAGCTTCTGGTTGAAGGTGCTCAGCGCAGCAAGTCTGATGCTCTTGTGCGTCACAAGTTGGGTCGGTGCCGAAGAGCCGGCTGGCGCCGTGAATGAGGCGCGCTTGGTCGCGCAATATAACTATTCAATTCACATCCTGGCCATGCTGGTCGTCGGGTTCGGCTTTCTCATGGTCTTCGTCCGACGATATGGCTTCGGGGCCACGACCGGCACCTATCTCGTCGTCGCAACGGGGATACCGCTGTACATGTTGTTGCGCGCGAACGGAGTGGTGGGGCATTCGATACAGGCCCATTCGGTTGAAACGCTCATGTTGGCAGAATTTTCAGTAGCGACGGCGTTGATCGCGATGGGGGCGGTGCTTGGACGCTTGCGGGTGTTTCAGTACGCGTTACTCACGTTGTTGTTAGTGCCTCTCTATGCGCTGAACGAATATTTGGTGTTGGACAATGGTTCGGGGCTGACCAAAGGGTTTCAGGACTCAGCTGGATCGATTGTCATCCACGCATTCGGTGCCTATTTCGGATTGGCTGCGTCTCTGGTACTGACGACGGCGCAGCAGCGGAGTCAACCGATCGAATCCGATCCGACGTCTGATCGGTTCGCGATGCTCGGGTCCATGGTGCTGTGGCTGTTTTGGCCGAGTTTTGCGACCGCAATTGTGCCGTTCGAGCAAATGCCTCAAACGGTCGTGAATACGATTCTGGCATTGAGCGGGGCGACGCTCTCGACCTATTTCCTCAGCACACGTTTTCATCATGGAAAGACCTCGATGGTGGATATGGCTAATGCCGCATTGGCGGGTGGAGTCTCCATTGGCTCGACCTGTAACCTCGTGAGCCCCACAGGTGCGTTTGGGATCGGATTGCTCGCCGGTGCTTTGTCGGTCATTGGGTATGTGTTTATTCAGCCCATGCTTGAATCGAAGATCAAGCTTGTCGATACGTGTGGCGTCCACAATCTGCATGGGATGCCTGGGTTATTGGGTGGACTGATCGCAATTGTTGTGGTGCCTGGTGTCGCTGGGGTTCAACTCGTGGGCATCGCGATGACGCTTGCCACCGCAATCGTTGGAGGGGTCATCGCCGGTATGATCATCAAAGCCACAGGTACGACTGAACAGGCATATGAAGACTGCCATGAGTTTTCCCATGTGCCGGGGCCGGAGAGTGAACGACGGGTGGAGGAGCTGGCGCTTGGAGCCAAGGCCGATATCGACGCCCTGCAGAAAGAAATTCTTGCTCGGACTGCCGCTCGCACATGAGTGGTGGTGCATTCTGCAATTGTTTGTAAAGGATCTGATGGGAGGTCTGGCTAATCCAGATCTCCCATCATGTAGAGCTGTTTGCATAGGCTCAGCACCCAGCACCAACGCGCAGTCCAGTCGAATGCTGAACCAAGAGGGTATTGGCTTGTCGCCTTTATTGAGTAGGCTCTAGTTCGAGCAAGGTTTGTGTGGTGCGCCCGACAGGACTTGAACCTGTAACCTTCTGATCCGTAGTCAGATGCTCTATCCATTGAGCTACGGGCGCATCTGTATTTTCCGCTGAGGTGTAGGTCCTGAGGTAAAGGGATCGCTTGACGACGAATAGGTAGAGGATGCTGTCTCGTCTCAGCGCTTTTGTCTCAGCACGTACCGGTGTCAGTGGTTATACAGTTCTCAGTGAGAAGGGGTCAAGAGACGAACGCGAGAAAGTCTGGATTCGAGGTCCGGGGAAAGGTGGTTAAGGGATGGTCTTTCGCACTTCGTTTGAGAACGAACTTTCGGCACCATCCATATTGTATGTGGTGACTGTGAAGAAATAGGTGGTGCCGGATGCAAGGCCAGGCACAGTGTAGCTCGTGACATTCATGGGAACGGTCGCTATCGGTTCTCCATACGCACCTGGCGCTGTTGCCTGATAGATCTTGTATCCTACAAGATCTGATCCCTCACTAGCCTCCCACAAAAGCGTGGCTGTTCCACTGGGTACGGTCTGGTTGAATAAGGCGCATGCTGTTGTCACGAGCAAGAATGCACATAGCTGGAATGCAAGATAATGACGGATCATCGATCTGGTGAGGCTCATAAGACGCCTACGTCCAACTCCTGTGCCGAGGGATTCAGTTTGGTGAGCCATGGGAGGAACATATTTGCACGGATCTTGGCACCAGAAATATTCTTACAGAAGCGCATGGACATATCAAGGATGAAGGTTGACCGTCTGTGGCGATCAGCAGGAGGGTAGGGGATTCTGTTCTGGAGAAATGAAAACACTGGGGGATTTCTCTTCTTCTAGAGAAAGCCCCCAGCCTCGTTCCAGCAAGCTAGAACTTACTTACCGCCCTTTTCATCCTTCTTCTCGCCGAAGGTGTCGGCATGGCCGCCCTTCTTCTCTTCCTTCTTCTCGCCGAAAGTCTCGTCGACCTTGCCATCCTTTTTCTTCTCTTCAGCAGACACCACCACGTGGCCGCCCTTCTTCTCTTCTTTCTTCTCGCCGGCGAACGCTGGTGCGCTGAACGTGACTGCCACTGCTACTGCCATGATTGCCATCAACATGCTCTTCATTATAAGAACCCCCTAAAATAAGAAGTTAAAAAAATGTGTGCCACTCACTTGGCACTTACCGAGATACTCAGCAAAGGTAGTGCCATTCCGTCCTATTAGTAAGATGAGACAAAGACCATCAGGTAATCAGTAGGTTACGAAATTCCTCTCATGAAGCTGTGAATGGTTTATCCTACATGATGCCGTAGCGGAATAGTTTGTATACGACTAAACTGCCTCACTCCGCTCGCGACCATGTATGATGGGCTGCGCGTTTCGTGAGTTCTCATTGTCAGAGGAGTAACTTGAGGAGGACGAGGTGTTCGAGGGAACAAGTGTAAGAATTCGAGATTCCAGGAACAAGGTTGTCGACTAGCACAGAGCAGAGCGTTTGTTTTTCGCGTAGACTAACCCTTCCTCCAGCGTTGCGAAGACTCCATCAAGCTGAGCCTCATAACAGTCATCAAGCAGTCGGCCCATGTCAGGACCAGGCTGGATTCCACATTCCAACAAGTGACGGCCCATGATAAGGGGAGAAGGCGTCTGACGGTCCACTTCCAGCTGGCGTGCTCGGGCCAATAGCCACTCACCGGCGGGAAATCCATCAAACTGTTTCGGCGGCCGTCCTGCATGGTCAGCCCGCGCCACGCGCACCAATCGGTCTATGCGCTGGACTTGCCTTGCCAATCGGCGGACTGCGCTGTCCGAAGCGTTGGCGTCATGCAGGGCACGAGGACGAAGATGGCACAATACCAGAGGGACCACCTCATCGATCAGGCTGTGCTGGTTGGTCAGTCGCTCAAGAAAACGTTGTGTCGGGCCTGCCCCTTCCGATTCATGCCCTCGCGAGGTGACGTGTCCATATTCTTCTTTGGTCGTGGCCGGTTTGCCGAAGTCGTGGCAGAGGACACCCAACCCAACGGCCAGGTCATCCGGCTCATCACCGGTGCGCTCGGCAGCGAACCAGTCCAGGCAGTGGAGTGTGTGGATCCAGACGTCGCCTTCCGGGTGCCAGGTGGGATCTTGTAGACAGCCTTCAAGGGCTGCGAGCTCCGGATAGAAACGGAGCCAGCCGCAGTGACGTAAGAACTGCAATCCCAGCGATGGCTTGCGTCCTTGCAGGAGCAGCTTCTTCCATTCTTCCCAGAGACGTTCGCTTGGCTGACTTTCCTGCGAGAGTGTCCGGCACAGGGCCACTGTTTCCGGCGCGACCGTGAGTTCAAAGCGGGCAGCCAGCTGCATGCCACGCAAGACACGCAGAGGATCTTCTGCGAATCGGCTCGACGCGTGGCGCAAGATCCGTGCATGGAGGTCGCCGCGACCGTTGAAGGGATCGCGAAGCTCCATGGTGTCCGGATCCCAGGCCATTGCGTTGATGGTGAAGTCTCGTCGTGCCAGCGCCTCATCAATCGGCATGTTGGGGTCGGCTTGTCTCAGCAAGCCAGGGAGGGAGGTGTCGTCAGTGCGCATGCGGGAGGGAATGGACAGATCGACCGGTAGGCCTTGCAGCTTGAAGACCGCAAATGCTTTCCCGACGAATTGCACGGAGAAGTATTCGGCCAGCAATGCATGAACTTGACCGGGCGGCACACCCGTCACTTCAAGGTCCAAATCCCGTGGCTGCTGACCTAGCAGGAGATCCCGGATCGAGCCGCCGACTAGCCATGTTCTCCCACCGGCGCGGCGAACTAGTTGCTCAATCTTACGCAGTGCTTCCGCAAGCGTGGGATCTTCGATGCGAAAGCGGGCCGGCACTTAGATTTCTGCTTCGCGGAGGAACGTCGCGGCTTCCTCCGGTGATACCGGATTGATGTAGAAGCCGGTGCCCCATTCGAAGCCGGCCACTTGCGTCAGCTTCGGGATAATCTCCAGGTGCCAATGGTAGTACTCGCCGGTTTTCTCATGAAGGGGAGAACTGTGGAGGATGAAGTTGTATGAGGGGCGAGCCAGCACTTTGTCCATACGGCGCAGTGACTCCGAAAGGATCGGGGCCAGAAACTCGAACTGGGATTTCTGACTTTCCTCAAAATATGCCGCGTGGCGCTTGGGGAGGATCCACATTTCGAACGGAAACCGAGGCGCAAAGGGTGTGACGCAGAGGAACTCTGGGTTCTCGGCGACGATGCGATCTCCTTCCGAAAGATCCTGCCGGAGGATATCGCAATAGATGCAACGCTCTTTCTGCTGATAGTGCGTGCGGCATCCGTCCAACTCCTCCTGCACGTTGGTCGGGACGATCGGCAGGGCGATGAGTTGAGAATGGCTGTGTTCCAGAGTGGCGCCGGCGGACGCGCCGTGGTTCTTGAAAATGAGAATGTAGCGGAATCGAATGTCTTTTCGGAGATCAATCATTCGGTCACGATAGGCCCATAGCACGTCCTCGATCTTCTTGATCGGAAGATCGGCAAGGCCTTCAACATGGTTAGGGGTTTCAATGATGACCTCGTGCGCTCCCACGCCGTTCATACGGTCGTAGAGCCCGACTCCTTCGCGCCCCATGTCACCTTCAACTTGCAGCGCAGGAAATTTATTCGGGACGACGCGTACGGTCCAATTGGGAGAATTGGGTCCACCCGGCTGCGGCCGATAGGCCATGATTTCTTTCGGCGTGAGCCGTTCCTGTCCAGGGCAAAACGGACAGAGGGTCGTCGAAACCGGTCGGGCCGGTTGGAGGTTGATAAAGTCATGTGGGCGCCCTCTGCGCTCAGTGGAAATAATCACCCAGCGGCCCACAATGGGGTCACGTCTTAGATCTGGCATCTCTTCTCCTCCTACTATCACAACCCTTTACGATGATCATACTCTCCACAGTTCGGCCTCAAATTCAGGTCCAGGTACGGTCAGGACGGCCGGATGATGGCCAGGATAGCGAGCGACTTCGAGGCCGTGTTCTCGCACGATGATCGACATCTGGATCGTATGTCCTTGTTCCAGACACAGCTCTTTCCAAGGGACGGCCAACTCCAGAATGGTGTGGGCCTTGATTGACTGATAGGAGCCGATCTCTTGCCAGGCATCTGCCTGGGTTTGGCGAGACAAGAGAAAAGCCTCCGGGCCTGGCGAGGTCAGCGCAAATGTCAGCCGAAAAGTACATTGAGGCCCTTGCAACCGAATATCAACGTCGAGGCCCTGTCGTGTCGTACTCGTTTCGTCTGGGTCGAATCTCATCACGAGCTGACCTGAGGTCCAACCGAATTGAATCGCCGTGAAGAGTCCATCGGCTTTCCACATGGCTCCAAGCGGGGGCTGGGTGTTAATGTTTCCGGCGCCACGCCATTCGAAAAAGTCGGTCACGATGCCGTCGATTGTGGGATTCAACAGGACGAGCGGCTGTTGGACCGAATCGGATTCTGAGGCGATGGCCCTCGTGCAGATCGGAGTATTCAGTTGATCGGGGGGCGGGATGCCCATATGCGTCCAGACATTCCGAAGATGGGTGCGGAAGAGGCGGTCAAATTCAGGCTTGAAATCGGTATCGAAATCATCGCCGTACCACCAGAACCAGTCGCTCCCTTCGGCGGCGTAGAGTTCTTGCCATGCCGCGTGTGCACGGTCAGGTGGAAGACTTTGTGCGAGATTCACCAGTTGTGTACGAGTGTGACCGAGGAGATCCCACCCGCGATTGTCTTCGTAGTGCCCGATCCAGATCTTGTAGTCGGAATTGATCCAGGATCCTGAATGGAGGCAGGGGAGTTGTTGTGCGGGTTGCACGGCAGCCATCGCATCCGACATGGTGGAGGCCTGGACCAGGACCTGTCCGTCGTGATCCAGTTCGTGGTTGGTGAAGGCTTCGTACAGGAGAGACAGGAACTGTTCCCCGCCGTCGTGATAGTGTTCCCATGGATTTTCACCGTCCAAGATGATGGGGATGATGATCTTCTCTTGCGGTGCATCGTGGACAATGCCCCGCAGACGCCGCAGGACATCCTCAGCGGCGGATTCGGGCGTCGTCTTGTGGTAGACGAATCCGAATGCGTCTGAGATTTCGCGGTCGCGAAACAGTACGGTCAACGCATGTTCGGGTTCACCGATGCGATAGGGTTGATAGAGCGCGGACTGCCGATGCCATGGGCGACCGCACATTCCCAGGGAGCGTGCGAGGATGCCCTCGTCCGTGGCAAACCAGCGAAGGCCGGTCTGATGGATCAGCGGAAGCATCTCTGGACACACCGATCCCTCTGATGGCCACAAGCCGGTCGGAGCCCGACCGAATGTGGACTGATGAAATTCGACGGCTTGTTGAAGTTGTGCTGCCGCGTCCTCCAGCGCATGGAAACGAGCAGGCAAGGGAAGGTCAGGCCTGGCCCGCCGGTTGATCTCGGTGTCGATCACCAGAGGCAGAATCGGGTGGTAGAAGGGAGTCGTCGTCAGTTCGACTTGCTCTCGCTCCATGAGTCGCCGGTATAGCGGAATAATGTCTTGTATGGCTCTCCGCTGCAACGCCAATACTTCCTGCTTGTCCTCCTCGGTGAAGCTGCGATTTTTCTGGCGCAGCGCAGCCAGACGAGGATATTGTTGAACGGTGCCATATCCGAACCAGGCAAGGTTGTGCCAGACTTGGAGGTCTAGCAGCTCTTGTGTGGAGAATTGACGGGCGACGCGGTGGAGATCATGCCCCGGGACGTCCAGTCCACGTTTCACCAGCAACTCATGGTATCGTGGATAGGGGCGCACCATGGTCGCCCAGTTGGCTGAAAAGAAATGACGGACCAGGAAGGCCTTTTCTTCAAGGGTGAGGCTGGCCGCTGGGCGTTGTGCATGTTCGAGAAACAGATCGAGGATCTTCCCGCTACCGATCTCTTGTAACTGCAAGAGGAGAGACGGCGTAAAATTGAACGTGGCGCGTACACCGGGGAATTTCTCCAACAGATAGGCCATATCGTAATAGGCCTTGGTCGCATGCAGGCGCACCCATGGCATACTGGCCGATCCGGCCACCGGATCGGTGTAATAGGGCTGGTGCATATGCCACAGAAAACATACGTGGATATGCTTCATTGATGCCGATCCCCTTTCATCTTGGCGAGTATGTCATAGGGGGTATGAGCATGCAATCCGCAGGCAGATTTTTGATGGAACATCGTACGAGGAGTTGAGATGGTGACTTTTCTTCGATATTGGGGGCCGGTGTGCGGCTATGCCGGGCTCATTTTTTATTTATCCGCGCAGTCGCATCCGGAAGAGCATGTGCCGTTCGTCACGCATTTTAGTGATAAGGTCTTGCATGCCATCGAGTATGCGGTACTCGGTGCGTTGTGCTACCGGGCGCTTTGTGGAAGTGGACAGACCGTGTGGAGGCAACAGGCGATTCCGGCAGCCATCCTTCTGGCCTCCTTGTATGGGGTAAGCGATGAGGTCCACCAGGCGTTCGTTCCATTTCGAGATTCGAATTGGCTCGATTGGCTGGCCGATACGGTCGGAGCTGCGATTGGCGTGAAGGTCATGCATCGGGTGTTCAGTCTCAGGCCGGTCGGCTCGATTCCAGGAGTGTTGAGGTAGGGCCGATCGAATATGAGGTGTTCGTGACAAGTCGCGGGATGCTCGCTATAATTTGCTGAATATGTTGTCGGCGAACACCACTCCTTTCACGAATCCCCTGTCTCCTCCCGATCAAACTCTCATCGCGCAGGCCGTCGAGACTCGTCTTTCTCCCGGTCTCGTTTTGAAGGCGCTGACGCCATTGGCAGGCGATGCCTCCAATCGGCGCTACTATCGCGCCACCGTTGCCGGCGGGCCACCTCATGCTGTGATCGTGATGCAGTTGGCTGAGCCGGAAGGTTTCAAACAGTCTGAAGAGGCGGTCAGTGGCGGGATCCACCAGATCTCGGAATTACCCTTCATCAACATCATGTCGCATCTGGCTAAAGCAAAGGTGCCGGTGCCTGTACTCCATTACTATGATCAATCCGCAGGGCTGCTCTATCTGGAAGATTTCGGAGATGTGACCTTGGCAGAGGCCGTTAGCCAAGCGGATGCGCCAAGCTTGGAGTCACGGTATAAGCAGGCCATCAATGTCTTAGTACAGATGCAGATCAACGCCACGACGCCGGCAGATCCTGGGTGCCTGGCGTTTCACCGCAGTTTCGATGTGCCGTTGCTGATGTGGGAGTTCGATCATTTTCTCGAGTATGGAATTGTGGCGCGTCGCGGCAACCCGTTGCCTGATGGGGACGCCACGGCAATCAGACGGGAGTTCGAAGGAATCGCGGAACTCCTCGCCGGACAACCACGCGTCTTTACGCATCGCGATTATCACTCTCGCAATTTGATGGTCGACGGGTTGCGGCTTGGCGTGATTGACTTTCAGGATGCGTTGATGGGACCGGCAACCTATGATCTGGCCTCACTCTTACGGGACGCCTACATTCGACTTGACGAAGCCCTCGTTGACGATTTGGTGGGGTACTACCTCGATCAGCTGGCCGAACAACGCTTCGTCTGGACCAATCGTGCCGCGTTTCGACGGCTGTTTGATCTGACAAGTATTCAGCGCAATCTGAAGGCGGCCGGCCGGTTTGTCTATATTGATCGGGTCAAAGGCAACTCGAAATTCTTAGCGGATATCCCCCGCGTCTTGAGTTACGTCAGGCGCAATCTTGAGAAACATCCGGAGCTGGATACCCTCCGGAGGCACCTCACACCGCATGTGCCTGAATTGCAGTAGAGGACTGATTGTGTGAAGGCCATGATTCTTGCGGCTGGTCTTGGCACTCGCCTGAGACCGCTGACGTACACCATTCCGAAGCCGTTGCTGCCGGTCGGTGGGGTGCCGCTCATTGTCTGGAACCTCCTGTTGCTGAGGCGGCACGGATTCCGTCAAGTCGTGATCAACTTGCATCATCTGGGGCCGATGATCGAACAGGCTTTGGGCACGGGTTCGAAATTTGGGATGCAGATCATCTATTCGCATGAGCCGGTCATTCTGGGCACCGGCGGTGGAATCAAACAAGCGGAGCCTCATTTTTCGGGAGAGCCCGTGTTGATTCTCAATGGGGATACGCTGGTGGAATTGGACCTTGAGGCGCTCTGTGATTTTCACCGTAGCAGCCACGCGGCGGCAACGTTGGTGCTTCGGGAAGACTCAGACGCGGTTAGCTGGGGGCTAGTTGAGGTGGAAGAGAAGGAGAGGAAGATTCTGCGTATCACCGGAAAAGGGCGTGCGGATTCCGTTCCCACGATGTCGCGCATGTTCGCTGGGATTCACATCTTGCACCCTCGGTTGCTCCGGCAGGTGCCGAAAGGAGTGGCCTCTTCGATCATCGATCCCTATGTGAGGGCCATTGAGCAAGGAGAGCTGGTGCTCGGGTATGATCTGCAGGGCTATTGGTCGGATATTGGCACGACCGAGCGCTACACGCAGGCGGAGCGGGATGTCCGAGCGGGACTGATTCGTTTAGAAGCCCGTCAGCCAGCCGCATCGCGCGTGCCACTCTGCTAGACCGCCTTGCCCCAGTCGCAACCCTCCGTCGACCAGTCACCACCTCGTCTCGCCTATTTTTGCTGTTTGAGTAATCGAGCCAGATAGGTTCGCTGAAGCTTGAGCGATTCCGAGGCTTTTGTCTGATTGCCTTCAGCCAGTTCCATCGCGCGCGCGATGATGTAGCGGCTGTGGTGTTCCATCGATTCATGGTAGGGCAGGTTCAGGTACGGGAGGAAAGGGTCTTCGTCTCGACAGGGGCTAGTGTCATCTGCCAGGAGCGCCAACATCTCCGGTTCAATGGTGTCTTTCTGGCTCAAGACGACGGCGCGCGCGATCACATTATCCAATTCCCGAATATTCCCCGGCCAGGGATAGCCGGTCAAGGCCTCGATTGCCGCTATACTCAGTGCCATGCCTGGTCGTTTTGCATCTCTCGTATGCCGATCCAAAAAGAACTGGGCCAGGGCCGGGACATCCCCTGATCGTTCGCGAAGCGGTGGCAGCGTGAAGGTCACGACGTTGAGTCGAAAATAGAGATCTTCACGGAACTGGCCTGCTCGTACGGCCTGCCGAAGGTCCTTGTTCGTGGCCGCAATGATACGAATGTTGACTGAGACGGTCTTGGAGCCGCCAACACGCTGAAACTCCCGGTCTTGCAGGACACGTAACAGCTTCGCTTGCAACGGAAGGGACATGTCTCCGATCTCGTCAAGGAAGACGGTCCCACCGTCGGCCATTTCCAGCTTGCCCTTCTGTTGTCGGTCGGCCCCGGTGAATGCTCCTCGCTCGTGTCCGAATAGTTCATTCTCCAGTAGCGTCTCCGTCAAGGCAACGCAGTTGATGACGATGAGTGGCATGGCACCCCGATGGCTCCACTGATGGATCGAGCGAGCGAAGAGTTCCTTGCCGGTCCCGCTTTCGCCGAGGAGTAATACGCTCGCATCGGATTTGGCGGCCCGTTGTGCCGCTTCCACGACAGACTTGACGGACTGGCTGTTGCCGACGATGGAGGCGTAACGGCCGTCGACTTCAGACCGGAGATAGGCGACCTGGCGTCGCAGTGAATCCCGCTCCAAGGCTTTGCGAATCACGATCAACAGATGGTCTTTATCGAGGGGTTTGGTCAGAAAGTCGTACGCCCCTTCCTTCATGGCCTCAACCGCGGCTTCAACAGAGCCATGCGCAGTCATGACGATGACAGGAATATTTTCAGCCGGTTTGATCTGGGACAGACGCTTGAGGACATCAAGTCCCGACACTTTGGGCAAGGTAAGGTCCAGGAGGATCAGCTGGGGAGACTCGTGAACGATGTGGTCAAGCGCCTGTTGTCCCTCGGCGGCCGCGACGGTCTCGTATCCGGAAGCATGGAGCCGGTCCTCAAGCATCATGACGATGTCGGGGTCATCGTCGACAATAAGAATTTTAGCGTTCATCGGAATAATCCTCTATCTTAGGTCGCCCGCTAGGGCCGAATCGGCCAGGAAGTCGTTATCCATTGACGAGCGGCGAGGTGTGAGACATCTCCACCTACCCGTTCATGACGTTGATGACGAGCCCCGTCAACGGCTTCGGGTAAAAATACGTCGATTTGTGCGGCATCCGCTCCCCCGCAGCTGCGACCGCTTGCACTTCACTGACCTTCGTGGCGTTGAGCAGGAATGCGCCGGTTCCTGTTCCGTTGTCCACCCAATCCAGGGCTTCATGGTCATCTTTGGTGTACAGAATGGCTTCTTGTTCCTGTTGTGTTGGACAGAGCTTGGTCACGATCAGTTGCTGCAGCAGTGAGACGTCGAGTTTGGCTCGAGGTGAGGCCTGAATGGAAGGTCGATGGGCCGGTTTCAGGGTGAGGGTGACGTAGCGGTTATCGCCTTGACGTATCAGCCCGAACACCGGGGCCTTTGTTCCTTCAGTCCGCAAGCTAGCCAGGAATTGTGAGCGTGTGTGATCTTGAGTGGATGCGTTAAAGGGGAATTCTTGAAGCTCAAACACGTCGCCCAATACGGTCTTGATCTGGTCCGAAGACGGCAATGGGGTGGTCGCAACGCGGTGCGTCGGTAAGACCGTCAATCCCGGATCTTCAAGTGGGGTAAGCAGCATGAGCACCGAGTCGTAGGGTTGCAGCCCAGTCTGATGGCCCATCTGCTGTCGCCGGAGCTTTTGATAGTTCAACGCCGTTTCATAGCGATGGTGACCATCCGCGATGAACAACGGCTTGCTGTGCATCGCATCGGTCACCTGTTTCAGTACGGTCTCGTCGGTCACGGTCCACAAGCATTCTCGACATCCAGCATCGTCTTGAAAGTCGTAGCGCGCCGGCGTGCCATTTGTTGCGGTGTCCAGAAGTTGGATGATGGCACCGAGCGGATCAGAGTAGAGGGACCAGATCGGGCTGAAGTTTGAACGGCAGGCTTCGATCAGATTCAGGCGGTCGGTCTTTGCCGCGGCACGTGTGTTCTCATGAGGGTAGATATGTCCGGAGTCGAGCGCCTCCAGCTTTGCCAGCGCCAGAAATCCACGAAGCACTTTCTTCGGAGCATCAGGAGCTGAATAGAGAGGGGTATATTCAATCGTGTGATAGTAGACGGCTGGCTGCGCATCGCGTTTCAGGATCCCCTCGTTGAGCCAGGTCTGCAGGGTCGTGGCTGCACGGGTGTATCGGTTATGGGCAGGGCTGTCCCCGGTCTGGTCGAGCCCTAATTCCATTCGGATAATGTTGTGGGGATGGCGATCGTGAAGTCGCTTCTGCCCATTCATGTCGATAATGTCGTACGGCGGGGCGACCACATCCTTGATGGTACCCACGAGCGTTTGATCGTATAGCATGCCCTGGAATGGCAAAATCTGTGACATGAACAACCCCTTGGTTAATGTCGTGACAGCGCGACGACGGTTTGATGGTTACAGGAGAGAGTGGGATCCTTTCGCCCTATGCGTTGCCGCTTCTACGGTCCAGCGTTCTTCCAGCTGGTGGGAAGACCACTATCGGTCGCGGGTAATCATGTAATCAGCGGCGACTGACAGCGCACGGCGTGCGGTACTATCATCGAAGCGTTCAAGCTCATGTTTGGCGGCGGCGATATAGGTGCTCGCGCGATCCATCGCATAGGTGATCGAACCGAAATCGGCCATGAGGAACAGGATACGCTCAAGATCGGACGTGCTGAGCGTCCGGGTCTCCATGCGGTCTTTGATCATTTGGCGGTCCTGCTCTGAGCATTGTTGCAACAGATGCAGCAGCGGCAGCGTCGCTTTTCCCTGCCGGAGATCTTGCCCGATCGTTTTGCCGAGCGACTCGCCGTTTGCGATGTAGTCTAAGGTATCGTCGGCGACTTGAAAGGCGATGCCGAGGTATTGTCCGAAGCGAAACAGCGCCTCCTGTTGGGTTTCAGATGCCTCGGCCAGAATGGCGCCCATGCGGCATGCTGCCGCAATGAGGCCGGCGGTCTTATGCTCGACGATCTTAATGTACTCCAGTTCCGGCATCGCAGGGTTGCCGTTATAGTACAGCTGAAGGACTTCTCCTTCCGCCATTTTATTGCAGGCCTCGGCTAGGACTTCATTGATGCCTTGATTCTGGAACTCCACGACTTTGCACATGGCTTTTGTATAGAGGTAATCGCCAACGAGAATGCTGATTTGATTTCCCCACACTTTACGTGCGGCTCTCCTGCCTCTTCGGAGATCGGCGTCATCGACGACATCGTCGTGTAACAGGGTTGCGGTGTGGATGAATTCCACGATACTGCCGAGTTGATGATGGTCAGCGCCGGGATAACCGCAGAGGCGAGCCGACAGGAGGAGCAGGAGGGGTCTGATGCGTTTGCCGCCACCGCTCAAGATATGGGCGGCGACCGTATTGACCAGGGTCACGCTAGAGTCGAGGTTTCCCTTGACTCGATCTTCCACTCCGTCCAGTTCACCACGGTATGCATCCCACACATCTGACATACTGTGCAGGGTTGCGATCGCTGGACTTTGTGCCATGCGCGGATGGTATGGCAGCCGAGGAAATAAAGTCAAGCAAATGAAAGAGGTATAGACTACCGCAATCTTGACAGAGGAATGACCCATCCAGTAAGGTCCCATCGTAACAATGGGGTGACGGTCACCCTGAGCGCTAGAGGGGGCAACCCACCCCAGGTTTCTCGCGTGCTTCATTCCATTACATAAGGAAAAACTCTCAGTCTTTTAACGAGAATAGGTACATGAATATTCCTGGGTTTCCCCGCCAGCAAGGGCTCTATGATCCTCGGCACGAGAAGGACTCCTGTGGGATCGGTTTTGTCGTCAATATCAAAGGGAAGAAATCCCATGACATTGTCCGTAAAGGGCTTCAAGTCTTAGAGAATTTGACCCATCGTGGAGCGCAAGGCGCTGATTCCTGTACGGGAGACGGAGCAGGCATTCTTTTGCAAGTTCCGCACACATTCCTGAAGCGGGTCGCGGGGGATGTCGGCGTGTCATTGCCGGATGTTGGCGAGTACGGAGTGGGCCAGCTCTTTCTCCCGCCGACTGCAGATGCTCGACGGCTGTGCGAGAAGCTGTTCACAGAGGTTCTTGTGGAAGAAGGCTTGCGTTTGCTCGGTTGGCGGGATGTGCCGGTCAAGAGCGACCAGATCGGCGCGCAAGCGCGAACGACCGAGCCGTTCATGCGGCAGATCTTCATCGCGCGAGATGCCCTCAACGAAGCCCAATTTGAGCGAAAACTGTATGTGACTCGCAAGCGGGTTGAAAAGGCCGTGGCGGAGTCGGCCATTCAAGGGCGGGAACACTTCTATGTGTCCAGTCTGTCGGCCAATACCATCGTCTATAAGGGGTTGTTGCTGCCGCATCAAATGGCGGCGTACTACCAAGACCTCACTGATGAACGAATGGTCAGTGCGCTGGCCTTGGTGCACTCACGCTTTAGTACGAATACTTTTCCCACCTGGCCACGGGCCCATCCCTATCGGTATGTGTGCCACAACGGAGAGATCAATACGCTGAAGGGGAACGTCAATTGGATGAAGGCTCGCCAGGGACGTCTTCATTCCGAGCTGTTCGGGAAGGACATGGAGAAGCTGTTCCCGATCGTCTCGGAGGATCAAAGTGACTCGGCTTGTCTCGACAATACCCTCGAATTTCTACTACTCGGGGGCCGTTCGCTCCCCCATGCCATGATGATGTTGATTCCAGAACCTTGGGTGGCGAATGCCCAGATGGATTTGGATCGTCGAGGCTTTTACCAGTATCACGCGGCGATGATGGAGCCGTGGGACGGGCCAGCAGCGGTCTGTTTTACCGACGGCAAAATGATCGGTGCGACGTTGGACCGGAACGGGCTGCGTCCCTGCCGCTATCACGTGACGACCGATGGCCTCGTGGTCCTGGCATCCGAGGCCGGGGTCTTGCCGGCTGACGCGAAAGAGATCCGCATGAAGGGCAGGCTCCAACCGGGCCGCATGTTCCTCGTCGACACGGTGCAGGGCCGCATCATCGATGACGAAGAGATTAAGGCCGATATCGTGGGCCGCAAACCCTATCGCAATTGGGTGACGCAGTACGGGGTCTCGTTGGATGAGTTGCCGGAGCCGCTGAATGTCCCGCAGCCCGACCACCCGACGATCCGCCAGCGGCAGCAAGCCTTCGGCTATACGGTCGAAGAACTCAAAATGGTCATCACGCCGATGATCATGACGGGCGAAGAAGCACTCTCGTCGATGGGCACCGATACTCCGTTGGCGGTGCTGTCCGATCGACCGCAGCTGCTGTTCAAATATTTCAAGCAACTTTTTGCGCAGGTGACGAATCCCCCCATCGATCCGATCCGCGAACAGCTTGTCATGTCGCTCGTGACCAACATCGGCCCGAAGCCGAACTTGATGGACGAATCGCCCGAGTCGTGTCGCCGTATCAAGGTGCAGCAGCCGATTCTTACGAACGCCGATCTGCAAAAAATCAAAGGCATTTCTGACCCGCACTTCAAGAGCAAGACCCTCCGTATGTTGTTCCGCGTCGCCGAAGGGCCGGATGGGCTTGGCGAGGCGGTCGACGACCTCTGCCGGCAAGCCTCGCAGGCGATTAAGGAAGGCCACAAGTTTCTTATTTTGAGTGATCGTGGCGTTGATGAACAGTGGGCCCCGATCCCAAGTTTGCTCGGTATCTCCGCCGTTCATCATCACCTGGTTCGGGAGTGTACGCGAACTGAAGTGGGCTTGATTCTCGAAACGGGCGAGCCTCGCGATGTGCATCAGTTTGCCTGTTTGCTCGGCTATGGTGCCGGGACCATCAACCCGTATCTGGTGTTCGAGTCGCTCGTCGACATGGAGCGCGACCACTATCTGCCGGAAGGGCTTGATGCGCAGACGGCGGAAGGGAAATTCATCAAGGCCATCAATAAGGGCCTGCTCAAGATCTTCTCGAAAATGGGGATTTCTACGGTGCAGTCCTACTGCGGGGCGCAGATCTTCGAGGCAATCGGGTTGAGTCGCGAACTGATCGATCGTTACTTTACCGAGACCCCGTCGCGCGTGGAAGGGATCGGCATTCGCGAAGTTGGTGAAGAAACGCTACGCCGACACCGAACTGCCTATGAGCCGGCGGCGATCCGCCAACTTGATTTCGGCGGCGAGATCCACTACCGCATCCAGGGTGAGCACCATAACTGGAATCCGGAAACGATCTATAAGCTGCAGCATGCCAGCCGTTCGAACGACCCGAAGACCTACGCCGAATTCGCGCAGATTGTGAACGACGAGAGCAAGCGGCGATCGAATCTGCGCGGCCTCCTTGATTTCAAGTTTGCGCCCCAGCCGATTCCGATTGAGGAAGTGGAGCCGGCCAAAGACATCGTGAAGCGCTTCAACACCGGCGCGATGTCCTTCGGCTCGATCAGCAAGGAAGCGCATGAAACGCTGGCGATCGCGATGAACCGGCTCGGCGGCAAGAGCAACACCGGGGAAGGTGGCGAAGATCCCGAGCGGTTCAAACCCTTGCCGAACGGCGATTCAAAGAACAGCTATATCAAACAGGTGGCGTCGGCCCGATTCGGAGTCACAGCGCATTATCTTGTGAATGCGCGGGAATTGCAGATCAAGATGGCACAGGGTGCCAAGCCTGGAGAAGGCGGTCAATTGCCGGGGCACAAGGTGGACGAAAACATCGCGCGCTTCCGGTATGCCACGCCGGGCGTGCAACTGATTTCTCCCCCGCCGCATCACGACATCTATTCGATCGAGGATTTAGCCCAGCTGATCTTCGACCTCAAGAATTCCAATCCTGATGCCGGGGTTTCCGTGAAACTGGTGGCGGAGGTCGGCGTCGGCACGGTCGCAGCCGGTGTTGCCAAGGCCCATGCGGACAAGGTGCTCATCAGCGGCGATTCGGGCGGCACGGGTGCGTCACCGTTGTCGTCGATCAAATATGCCGGAATTCCTTGGGAGCTGGGGCTGGCGGAAACTCATCAGACGCTGGTCCTCAATGATCTTCGTGGCCGCATCCGTGTTGAAACGGACGGTCAGATCAAGACCGGTCGCGACGTGGTTATCGCTACGCTGCTCGGTGCGGAAGAATATGGGTTCGCGACCGCGCCCCTCATTGTCGAAGGCTGCATCATGATGCGCAAGTGCCATCTGAATACCTGCCCGGTCGGGATCGCCACACAGGACCCTGAATTGCGCAAGAAGTTCAACGGCAAGCCGGAGCATATCGTCAATTACCTGTTCTTTGTGGCCGAGGAAGCTCGGCAGTTGATGGCGAAGCTCGGTTTCCGGACGATCAACGAAATGGTTGGCTGCGTCGACAAGCTCAAGATCACGACAGCTGTCGACCACTGGAAAGCCAAGGGGCTGGACCTCTCACCGCTACTGACGGTTCCGGATGTGCCAGCGAATGTGCCGCGCTATTGCGTGCAGAAGCAGGACCATGGTCTCGCTGACATCCTCGACAATAAACTCGTCGAGCTCTGCAAGGTCGCCATTGAGAAGGGTAAGAAGGTCACACTCGATCTTCCAATCAGGAATATCAACCGGACGACCGGCACGGTGCTCTCCAGCAAGATTGCGAAGACGTACGGGCCGGACGGATTGCCGGAAGACACGATCTCGATCAAATTCACCGGCTCGGCCGGCCAATCGTTTGGGGCCTTCCTCGCGAAAGGTATTACACTGACGCTGGAAGGGGAGTCCAACGACTATATCGGCAAGGGATTGTCCGGAGGCAAGATCATCGTTTTCCCGCCTAAGAATATTTTGTACAATCCGGAAGAGACGATTTTGATCGGCAATACGTCGCTCTATGGAGCAACACAAGGCGAGGCCTATTTCTACGGCATGGCGGGTGAACGGTTTGCCGTGCGCAACAGCGGGGCGCAGACTGTCGTCGAAGGAACAGGTGATCACGGGTGTGAGTACATGACCGGCGGCGTGGTTGTGGTGCTCGGTAGGACCGGCCGGAACTTCGCGGCAGGCATGTCCGGGGGAGTGGCGTTCGTGCTGGATGATGCCGGGTCATTCCAGAGCCGTTGTAACACCGGGATGGTCGAACTGGAGCCGGTGACGACGAAGGAAGACAAGCAACTGCTCCATGGGTTGATCACGAAACACTTCATGTACACGGGGAGCCGGAAGGCCAAACAGGTGCTCGATGCGTTTGAGGCCACCTTGCCGAAGTTCGTCAAGGTTATGCCGGTCGATTACAAGCGTGTGATGGAAGAACGAAAGCGGAAGGCGAGTGCGGTACACTAGTTGGTGAGGAGTGAAGGGTAAGGGGTAAAAGAGGTTAGAAGAGAAAAGATGGGAGACCCAAAAGGTTTTATAAAATACGCCCGTGAGGGCCCGAAGCGCAAACCGATCGAACTGCGTGTGCTCGATTGGAAGGAGATGTACGAACCGATCTCCGAGGACAGGTTGAAGACCCAGGGTGCGCGCTGCATGGACTGCGGTGTGCCATTTTGCCAAGGGAACACCGGTTGTCCGGTTGTGAATTTGATTCCGGAATGGAACGATCTTGTCTATCGTGGCCGTTGGAACGATGCACTAAAAGCGCTGCACACGACGAACAACTTTCCTGAATTTACGGGACGGCTCTGCCCGGCGCCCTGCGAAGGGGCCTGTGTGCTGGGTATCAATGAGGATCCGGTGTCCATCCGCATCCTCGAATGGAACATCGTCGACCGTGGCTTCAACGAAGGCTTCGTGACACCGGTCCTACCAGTTATTCAGACCGGCAAGACCGTAGCGATTGTCGGTTCCGGTCCGTCGGGGTTGGCTGCTGCGCAGCAACTGGCTCGGGCCGGCCATGAGGTGACGGTCTTCGAAAAGTCCGATCGGATCGGGGGCCTGCTTCGCTACGGCATTCCCGATTTCAAAATGGAGAAGTGGGTCATCGACAGACGGTTGGAACAGATGAAGGCCGAAGGGGTGAAGTTTCAAACCAACGTCGCCGTCGGTCAGGACATCACTGGCGAACAGTTGCGCCAACAGTTTGATGCGGTGGGATTGACGATGGGCGCTGAGCAGGCCCGCGAGTTGCCGATCCCGGGACGTGAACTGAAGGGTGTGCATCTCGCGATGGACTATCTTACCCAGCAGAATAAGCGGACGGCAGGCATTCAGTTTAGTGATGAACCATTCACCGCAAAGGGCAAGCGGGTGATCATCATCGGCGGCGGCGATACGGGGTCCGACTGTCTCGGCACCGCGCACCGTCAAGGCTGCGTGGAGGCCCATCAATTCGAGTTGCTGCCGGAACCGCCACCGCAGCGGGCTGCATCCACACCTTGGCCGCTCTGGCCGATGCAACTGCGTACGTCCCACGCCCATGAAGAAGGCTGTGACCGGCAGTGGAGCGTGTCCACGACCAAATTTGCCGGCCATGATGGCCACGTCACAAAACTCCATGCCAATCGGGTTAAGTTTGAAAACGGAAAGTTTGAACCGATGCCTGGGACCGAGTTCGAGATACACGCTGATCTGGTATTGCTGGCCATGGGATTCACCGGCCCCGTCAAGAGCGGCCTGCTCGACAATCTGGGCGTGAAGTACGATGCCCGCGGTGCAGTCTCGGTAGACAATAATTTCATGAGCAACCTCGACGGTGTCTTCGCCGGCGGCGATACCAAACGCGGCGCCTCCCTCATCGTCTGGGCGATCGCCGAAGGCCGCAAGATGGCGGCAGGCATTGACAAGTATCTGCACGCCAATCGTTCTGCAAAGAAAGCCGTCTTGTGAGCTGACTAACCTGGCGGTTGTCTGCATGGTGGCCAGGACGCATCGCTTCTTTGCCTCCTGGAGTGACCATTCCGGCCTCAGCCGAGTAGAATCCGTGCTGTGCGCCCTTCTGGAATTCCTTCCGGCTGCGGTCTTCGACCACAGTATCTCAGGCAGTTCCTGCGTTCCTTCTAAGCCGAGTTTCGGTAAGCGCAGCTCCTCCGGTAAAGTCGCTCTGAGCCCAGGTACGTCCTCTTGAAGTCTTGATCGGTTCCTGACACCATTTTGGCGAGTGCACTCAGCAGGTCACCTTATTTTGGGGATACGAAATGACCGCAATAGCGATTTGGCTTAACGAGGAAAGTCCAGTGCATCCGATGCTTTGGGTTGCAGCTGACAGCCGCGTCACTGTGCAATCCGGCGTTCTGGATGACGGTGCGAAGATCTTCGGTTTGTCGGTGGTCTGCAGGGCACCTGACGGAGATGGATTCTTCTCCAGGGTGACTTACGCCCATTCATACGGGTATTGCTTTGCCGGAAGCACATTAATGGGGCAGAACTCCTATCTCGCGCTTGTTCCTCTCCTTGGGAATCTTGCGGCTGCAGAGGGGTACTTTCCATCTCTTGAAGACACCGCCCGGTACGTTCATAGGTACTTAGCTCGGAGCTTCGACGACTTCAAAGTCATAGCGGGTCCGGGTGCGATGCTTGAAGCTGCGCTCTTTGGCTATTGTCATCGAACCAAGAGGCTTGCGACGTTTCGATTTTTCCCAAGGATGGAGGCCGACACTTTGGTCTTGACATGCCTCGAGTGGAATGTAAGCAGCGGCAGTACTCTGTATCTAGGAGACGAGAAGGCCAAGATGGAAGCACGACTTGTGGCTGCGTACCAAGGTGAGTCTCTGCCAGGACGGCCGCTGAGCCGGATTCCCCGCTACGTCATCCAGGATAGCGTTCTCGACGATTCGTTTCCAACGATTGGTGGAGATATACAACTAGGTGTGGCGGATTCGTTAGGCTTTCGGGCCTTCGCGCTTTGCAAACCGCGAGTCGTCGGGCAACCCCAAGCGGTCATTAGCTACCTCGGTAGAGAGCTGACGCCAGAACTAATGCAGGTTGGTGAAGCATTCGTGGCGGGGCCGGCGATGGTGTAAGGAGGAAGTGGTGTCAACAGCCAGTTCCTTCGAGGGAAAAAGAAAGGGAGTCGTGTGTCATTCTTTGGTGAGCAATTCTGAGTCTGTAGCGGAAAAACCTCCAAGAACCATTGCTTTCACCGGCTACAGCCCATCTCATTGACAGCGTTCCTTCCGGGAACGTAGCCTATCTCCCGTCTTACAACATTCAAGGATTCTGAGGAGGGCTATCATGGCGGCTGTTGACTATTTTCTGAAGATCGCCGGGATTGAGGGCGAGAGCAATGATTTGAAGCACAAGGGAGACATCCATCTGGGTTCGTGGTCGTTCGGAGGCACACAAACGGGGGGCGAGCATTTCGCCGGCGGTGGGGGCGGGGGTAAGTTCTCGGCGCAAGATTTTCATTTCACGACGAAGCTCAGCAAGGCCTCACCGAAACTCTTCCAGGCCTGTGCCACTGGTGAACGGTTGAAGAATGCGACGCTCGTGGCGAGAAAGGCAGACGAGGGACAGCAGGAGTACTACACAATCACGTTCAGCGACTGTTTAGTGTCTTCCTATCAGCAGGGTGGGGCTGTTGGATCGGACCTCATTCCAACGGATCAGGCGTCGTTGAGCTTTGGGAGGATTGAGATCGAGTACACAGAGCAAAAGGCGGATGGGTCGCTTGGAGCAGTTGTGAAGGGTGGCTATGACTTGAAGCTCAATAAGGCTGTCTAGCAGGATGCGGAAAAGTCAGCCAGCGGCGTTCTCGCATCGCTCAGAGGCTCACCGTACCGAAGCGAATGCCTCGTCTCACACCTCGATATCCGAGACGGCTACAGAGATCGGAATGAGTTTTCCCACAGCCTACTAAGGAGCTGGATGTGTTCGGGAAAAACTCGAGAAAGAAGACGTTTACGCAGCGATGGTGTTAAGCGCCGATTCTGCTTCAACAGATTGGCTCAAACTAGCAGGAGCGTTGTAGCCTTCGACCAGATC
This sequence comes from Nitrospira sp., assembly GCA_005116745.1. Classification (NCBI taxonomy): domain Bacteria; kingdom Pseudomonadati; phylum Nitrospirota; class Nitrospiria; order Nitrospirales; family Nitrospiraceae; genus Nitrospira; species Nitrospira sp. The sequence goes on from SWDS01000001.1 coordinate 391,830, forward strand.
GATGAAGTACTCACGGACTCCCTGTGCGTACCGAAGAAACTCGATGCCAAACTGGTTGTCTTTGTGCCAACGCACGATTGAGATTTCGACGGCGAGCGGAGATTCTGTGTCAGGCGCCTCGATGTGCAATGCCAGATAGCTGCCTGGCGTCAGGGCGACATTACTCTGCATTCGACATCCCGTTGGAGAGAGATCAAAGAGGGTTCCTTCTCCAGCACCGTTGTCGGTCTGGACGCTGGTGGGGTACCGGACATATTTTCTTGAGCTGCACCGGAGCTGCATGTCAACCTCGCTGTTAGTGCCTTTATCGGCAGTGCCGAATAAAACTTAAATATGCTGGCTCTACAATTCCTCTTTCTCTGGTTCCTGCTAGACGCGACTGCGCTCATGCTTGTATCGTACGTGTGACTCTTCATCTGGAGAACCGAGCCATGATCCAACCAACCTATCCCCGCAGCCCTAAGGCTCTCCTCTGCGGCATCGCTCATCTCGGGAGGTTGATCGACAAGATTCGTCTGCGCCATGCCGGGCAGATTCAGGATTACAACTACATCACTGTGGGGTTCGATCAGTATCTTGTCGAGTTTCTTGGGATCGACGCGAAATTGTTCGAACAGCGTGTCTTGGCAGGTGGGACGGATGAAGAGCTACTCGTCTGGGTGAAGGGCAATGGCCGCAAGCCATCTGAACAGGAAATCGGGCAATGGACACAGGCGCTACTGGCTTCTGGACCAAAAGATGATGCAGCTCGCCAGAGATTCCAAGGTCGTTTGAAGGACATCGCGACCAAGCGCGGTGTGACCGTGAGTTCCTTGCCAGCTGTGACGACCTGGGTAGATGTGATCGAACTAGATGAAGAACGTCTCTGAGTATCGTGGCCTCTCCATGCCAGACCCTCGTCTCCTCCGGTTTTTTGGTCTTATTGCCATTCTGAACGTATTGCATCTGGTCGACCATATACTACGCGGTGATTTCCACTTGCCGATTGACGAGCAGTCGGTCGGGTTCATCGGCGTGGCAACCATTATCCTGGGTGGGATGGGACTTGGTGTGCGGCTCTATCGGTCAGGCCGCGTCGGACCACGGTTCTGGGTGATGGTCGGAGTGCTTGGTTTGGGGCTTGGGTGGCTTTCGCATTTCAGCCCAATGACTGACCAACCGGTGTCGGTCATCTACCATGCGTATACGGCTCCGTGGGCAGGGAGCTTGGCGGTAGGTTGCCTGTTCCTGCTTATGTTCTCTGTGTTGAGTGGGACTGTCCTGGCCACATATCTGTGGAGACGAGGTGACGGGCTGTGACTCGCGAAACCGAATCGGTGCTATCTCAATTCTGTCCACCCGCCTGTTTGCGAGCGAAAGGCTAGTTGGCGCGTCGTGGTGCGAATCACAGTCACGTCGTTGGTCTGGTCGATGGATTGCATCTGTTCGTGCGCCGACCAGCGCATGGCAAAGAAACCTCCGGTGAACGCGGAAAACGCCAGGGCTCGCTCAGAGGTAATCACAACGATGACATGGCCGCGACCCTGCAGTTGTTTGACGGTTTCATTCGGCCCCAACGCATCGCTGAACCAATGGCCACGACTTTCTTGAAACCCATGGACTCGCCGGTTGGTCTGCACCACAAGCAGGCGTGGCAGTACCTGATGCCGTTCAACCTGTTCTTCGACGTCCAACTGCACCTCTGTCCATCGACGTAAGCCAGAAGCGAAGCCCAACAGTCGGCGGGTGGTCTGGGCAAAGCCGGCTGGTCCCTGAGCCGCCGTGGTGACGAGTGTTTCATTGACCCCCAATGGTTCCTCGACGGGACTGCCACCTCCTGGGAGCGCAACGACTCTGTCTTTGACGACCGTGACGAGGACATCGATCTGGCGAACTTGTGCGAAGGCAGGACTTGAACCTAGGAAAACTAGAATCACAAGCGCAAGCGTGGCGTAACTGGTAGTGAAAAGCATCGGCATTCCGTTCGTAGGGCTGGTTGAGTGTCGCCTACGCATAGAGCATCTTGCAACAGATCGAACCGGACGTCTTCAGAGAAAGCCGATGGTGTTGATGCAGTTCCCTTGTCGAGCGGGGGTGATCTTGCCGTGGATGCTTTGTCGGGCAGCTAAGGCAAGTACAGGCTGTCGGCCTTAACGGGCCGACAGCCTGTACTTGCCTTCCGTCGAATGGCAATAGGTTCTACAGAGCGGGCAGTGTCAGTAACTTCTTCATTTCGCAGTGTGCAAGAACGACGTCGGGGGCGCGCTGTAGCGCCTCATAATAACTCCGCTCATATCCGTCACCGAGTTCCGAGGGGCGAATGAGCGCTCGCACCTCGGTTAACAGGACCGCCACATCGTCGACCCTCAGTTGGTCGTTCCCATCAAGGAATTCATCGATACGGACCACCATGTTGGATAGCGGATGCAGCCAGGTAAACCACGGGTCGTTCATCACCAACTGTAAGAGTTGGCCGGTGCTGTCCACTCGACCGTAAATGCGCTCATAGGTCAGCTGTTCGGCGACGATCAGGGCCTTATGTAACCCTAAGAGTCCGTACCGAACATCCGCCAAGGTTCTCCTGAGCGGGTTGGTTTCTCGAATCTGTGTCTGTTTCGATGAAAGAGCCATATGAATAATCCTAACAGGTCAATGAGAAAATAAGGACTCAGGGGTCTTCATGTGTGAAGAGCCAATCACGTTCTATGCTCTTATCGGAGATCAGCTGGTTGTTCTGTAGTCGCAACGGGGGGCATGGCGATGGGTTGCTTGGGGGCAGATGCTCATCGCTCTCATCCGAGCCGAGTTGGCTCTGTGGCATGCCAGAAGTCAGCGTCATTATTCGGGTAATTCTGAGGATAGGGAGACAGTAGCCTGCCGCCGGTTGGGATTCTGTGCATCCATTCCTTCTGAAGACATCTGTTTCTGTGGGCTGAGAAGGTTCCCGTAGAACGCAAATAGCTCACCAGTCAGACGGGCTGCGTTCTCCGGATCGGTTGGGTGTTTTCGCCGGATATAGTCGTTGAGCACCACGCCTTGGGCGGTTTTATGGACATGCGGCTGGTCCAGGTTCATACGGTAGCGCTCGATGGCGTTGGCGACGCGACTGATGAAGATCACGGTACCATCTGGTTCCAGCCGCTCGACGATTCCCACATGGGTCAGAGGATCGTTCAACTTGCCGTCTCCGTTGAAATCCCAGGTATTATCGAAAAACACGAGATCGCCTGGGTTGACGCTCGATCCTCGAAGAAGGGTGCCGTGCTGACGCACATGGTTGTGAATGAGTCTGACGCCGTTTCCTTTCGGATCATGGAGCGCTCCTCGATACAGATCGAGCCCGTGCTCCAGGAAGATGGCACGTGTCACCCCTGCACAGTCGTAGGCGATCCGCTTGCCCTGGCTTGTAATAGCTCGCGCTCCGACGAGCCGTGCTGCAGACTCGACGATGGCTAATCGACTGGGGAGCGATGTCAGGAAGGATGTTGGGTAATTCCCTGGGGCTGACCTGGGAGAAGGCTGCGGCAATGCTGGTACGTCATGAGGTTCTACTGAGAGTGAGGGCGCAATGAGTGCTCGCTTCAGCGTCTGAGCTGGCTGGGTGCAGCCCACGAGAGTCGTGATCGCAAGAACAGCTATGATCAGGACGAATGACATCGGTGGTTATCGTACGTTCACAAATCGGCCTTCGGCTGTCTGCCGAAGCGCATCGATGTCTTCACGCCGGGTGACTGAAAGCGGAATCGTCTGGGTCAATTCTTCGATGAGCAGATTGGTCGTGAGCGGAGTTTTTTGATGCAGCGCTCGATAGAGGGCCGTGACCACCGCTTGTTCTATTTCCGAGCCGCTGAAGCCATCGCTTGCGCTGACGATCTTGCTCAGATCGAACGCCTTGCTGTCTTGCTTGCGGAGGCCGAGATGAATCTTCCAGATGGACTCCCGTTCAGTATCGTCCGGTAGATCGACAAAAAAGATCTCATCGAATCGCCCTTTGCGCAGGAGTTCGGGCGGCAATGACGATAGATTGTTGGCTGTGGCGACGACGAATACGTCCTGCTTTTTTTCCTGCAGCCACGTGAGAAAGGCGCCGAAGAGTCGTCGACTCAACCCTGCATCGGCGTCGCCGCTTCCTCCGCCTGCGACCATCGCTTTCTCGATTTCATCGATCCAGAGGACAATCGGGGACAAGGATTCCGCCATTTCAATCGCCTTGCGGAAATTCTTTTCCGATTCGCCGACGAACTTGTCGAATAACCGGCCGGCATCGAGCTTTAAAAGCGGAAGTGTCCATTCCCGTGCGATGGCTTTGGCGGCGAGCGACTTGCCGCAACCCGGCACGCCCACCAACAGAATGCCGCGAGGCGGGGTGAGATTGAGTGCTTTGGCTTCGGCGGTAAACCCAACTTGGGCGCGATCCAGCCAGGACTTCAGATTGGTGAAGCCTCCCAACTCAAACCGATTATCCTCCACGGGATAGTATTCCAAGAGGCCGCCGTCCTTGATCGCCTGCACCTTACGTTGCAGGATGGTTTGAACGTCCCCGGGAGAGAGAGAGCCGTGTTCTACGATGCATTGGGCCATGACCTGACGAGCTTGATGGAGCGTCATCCCCTGTAAGGCGCGGAGGATCGCATCGGACGCCTGGGTTGTGGGGCCGTTGTCGGCTGCCGTGGTCTCGCTGATCGAGGTGAGCATGCTGTGCACAAGCGTTGTCGAGCGTGGGCGAGCGGGCGTTCGAGATCGCAGCGATTGGAGCAGTCCCCGGAGCATGGAGTGAAGTTCGTCTCGATCCGGCAGTTTCAGCTCGAGTCGCACTGCGATTTTGTCCAGGTCCATTGGGAGTGAGATCGGCTGACCAGTCAGCACACAGGTGGCTCGTGATCGGCTGTAAAGAGCTGACACCTCTCGAAGCTGTCGGCAGACAGCGGGATCTTGCAGATGCGGTCCGAGATCCTTGAGCCAAAACACCGCTTCCACGGTCAACCCATGAAGGTGCTGGAGCACCGCCAAGGGGGTTGCGGTCATCTTACTGAGGGTTGCGCCCTCGTCGGCGCGGGTGAGCCCTCTGGTGATGGACCACTCGAAAAGTGGCATGCGCTCTTGTGCGGTCACCGATTGTAGTAAGGCCAGGACCCGCTCCTCCTCCACCGTTTCAATCACGACGAGAGGATGGGAGGAGCGGATCAAGGTACGGAGATCGTGCACGCTGGTCGACAGAGCCATCGGAGGGCAATGCTAGCACGAGGCCTTGGCCGGACCAAGAAAACCGGTGATTGTTAGCAGGCGTTGGGAGGTGACCCTGGTGTCGAGGTTGTGCGCCAGAGTTGATCCATGGGGATTCAATAGAACGGACGACAGAGCGCACTAGCCTAGCCAACCGGTGCCGTGTTCTTTTGGTGTTCCCCTGAAATCAACTCAGGTGGAGGTTAATCGTAGAGGAATACCATGAAAATTCGTAATTATCTGACTGCCAGCGCCGTGCACGTGTTTGCTTCTCCGTCATCGCTGGGACGATAAGATTTCACAAAATCATCAAGCTTGTGTGCGTAGGGAGGGGGCATCTTCCCGAGACTCATATCGTATTGCATGACTTGATTATCTTTGAGAAACAGCATTTGGCCTTGCTCAAGGCATTCCACGCCATCTATGCTTTCCCATACACCAGGCCATCTTTCTGCAATAGGTCGTGGATATCCAGTTTCTGCTCTGGTTGAATTGACATCAAAGACGATAAATTGTGTGCTTCTAAAAAAGTAAACCTTGTCATCAACAAGCACAGCGTCACTTATATCTGTGGGCCATATCCCTTTCCATTCGAACAGAATCTTCTTTGGGTATCCGGGTGCGACAGACTTTTTGATTAAGTCGTACTTTACACAGTCCATCCCCTTGAAAAAGAATACTGTCTCATCATCCCATCTAAGTGCCGCATCAACGGTCGGAAAGGGAATATTAAATACCGCCTGAATAGTTCTCTGGTGGTCCTCCACTTCTTTGGCCGCTAAATCGAGATAGAGGTAGGTATCGCCATGGAAGAGGAAAAGACCATTCTTATTTAGTAAAAGTGACATGCGATATTCCTTCAGTCTTCTAAGGTTATATCAAGACCATTTGAGTGTGAGGTCAGGATTGGGTGATTTAGGAAGTCGCTTGCAGACATAAGCTAAAACAAAGACGCCATCAAAAGGGAATGTTTCGATAACGAAGTCAGTCTTTGAGCCCGGCATTCCGCTACTTGCGGGAACTGCTGTGATAGTTGGATTAACCCATGCAGCCCAGTCTTGTCCTGATCCTTCACCGGCATCAACGCGTAGCTCTATAGAAATAGATTGCCCTGCATAAGCACTTAAGTCGACATCTATAGTATCTAAGCTTTGCGAATATTTCTTGAAACGTTGGGCCACCGGCTTCCATTGCTCCACGTTTCCAGCGAAACCTCCGATTAGATAGTGTACCCAGACCCAAAATGTTACCCCATCAGTGGCCATCGCGCCTTGTACAAACCCTACTTGCGCCCGAAAGTGCGCGCCCACTGGAATGGGTTTCCAAGCCAACCAGCCTTTGATTGTGCCACGAGCAACCCACTTTGGATGTGTTCGTAAAACGGACGGCCATGAACGGCCATCTTCCATTAGGACGTTTGTGTCTGAATGAACAGACCCAAGAGGATTGGGACTACCGTCATTCCATGGTAAGTCGGCATTATCGGTAGTGTTGTGCTCATCAACCAGTTGACCGCTGGCCCACCTGCTTTGGGGGTCACCCGCGAGTTGAATGAGATCGAGATCAGCTGGAGGCTTAGCCGGGGATGTGTCAGGGGGAATGTTAAGTATCGGAGTGGCGATTACAGAGTTGTCATATTTTAGGCTCGCATAGTTGAGGTTGGCGGTAAACGGTCGTTTGTCCGAAACGGAGGGGACGATGGGTGCTTCCGCTTTGAAACGTCTCGCCATGGCAGGAGTGGGTTCAGCCGTTACTCGAGCGCCAGACAATTTAGGGTTAATGGCTCGACCTTTCAACGTCGCTGTATGGTGAGGCTTGAACGTCAGGCTGTTTTGCTTTCCTGTGCTCACATGAGCGGATACGGGAGTAGCACTATTAATCGACACGGTACTTAGAATCGGCAGAACCAATGGCACAGGAGACAACGCATGCATTGTTGCCTTGCGGGTAATGGTAATATTTCTTCCCACAATCATGCTAGAAATGTAAACCGGGACCCTGCCTCTGCAGGGAACCAGTCCATCCGATACAACGGCATCTGGAAAGTTATCAGGCAGTTTCCAGTAACGAGATGCGAAATATTCTGGACGAAACCAAGGGCGAGCAACAAAGACAGTATTATATTCAAGCGAAACGGCCTCTATGTCGTCATTTCCTACGCCTCCGTCGAGAAGAGTCTTTAATTCGGCTGGTGCTCGTTCAGCAAACACATTGATTTCGTCCTTGCTAAGATGAATGCTTGTCCAAGGAATAGATTTATTTGCGATATCATGGGGACTATAGAAAGTAAGTTTGGTTGGCAGCCCATTCGCATTCAAGTCTGGGACGTCGGACTGTTCTAGATCGTTGATATAAGCACTACTAACCAAATTGGCATATTTTTTCTGTTCCAGGGTAGCTTTGACAACGATGTAGTTCTCCACCGCCGTTTTGTGCCCGAAAGTTATCCATTCGGTAGTGGCTTGGTTGACGAAATCCAAAAGTTGTTTTTCTCGATATTCTCGCCACTGTTTCTTTCGTTCATTGCCTTCCGGACCAGTTGCGGTCTCAACGCTGAGTTTTTCATCTAGGTATGCCTTATCCGCTTGATCAAAGAGAGTCTTGTACTGGACGTACGCCTTATACGCGGGGGAGGGGACTGTAATAGGACCATCTTCGCCTGATTGCGTAACGCTAAGGAATTGTGTGGCCTCCAGAAGTTGCGTTTCTTCTTGCTCTGTTAGGGTAGATTGAGGAAATGCAGAATTTCTTAGGATGGTTTCATAGGAGTCCCATAAAAAGGCACTGGTATCTGGAAGAAATTGCGGGCTATCTTCAAATGATGCGTTCATCATGCGCGCAAACTCACACTTGGCATTTTGTTGTGCGACCGCGCTAAGTCCGCTTTCTCCAGGAGGAAACATGAACTTTAAGTAGTCGTAAGTGAACGCGACACCCCTGGGGAAACTGAGGAATTTGTCTTTCTTATCTGGCTGTTCAAATAAGGCTTTAAGTTTTACAGCCAGAGCCAAGGAGATTTTGGCCGCGATTGACGTTGTCATGGTGAGCACCTTTGAGGTTAGTGATGAACATGTCTGTGATAGCCTCAGCTAGGAGCAGCTCTTGAGGCTGCTCCTAGCACAGTGTGTGACTGCGTGCTGCTAGCCCTGCCTTACTCGATCACGCTATGCCCCACCCACTAATTGTTCCGGCTTAATGTCTGGATGTAGGTTGGGCGCCTTTGGTATGATGTTATTAATGAACCCAATCAGCTGGATGCCAGGAATATCGACAGTCCCGCCTCCAATACTGCCTGTAACGTCCCTTCGAATACTTCCGTTTTCGTAAGATCCTTTGGCCACAAATGGGCCATACCCCACGGACCCACCGACGCTGAGTTGCTTTTCGGCATATCGGCGATGCTCTTCAGCCTCATCAAATTTGAATTTCACATTCCTTACAAACAGTGCATTGACGGGGTAAGCGATTAGTCTTCCTGCAGGTTGATCCGCCCCATCCGAAACTTTTTTATCATTGAAGTTTAGGTACCAAGCATTATCTAAGTCCCATGCTCGCATCCAGAAAAAGCCCGGATCGAAGCCTGGTCGGCAGATTGGTACCTGGGTAAATTCAAGCTCTGCTGAAAAGTTGCTGGACTTTGCGTCTTCTTTAACATCTTTTTTTGAGCCGCTAGCCTGTGCGCCTATCGAGAATAGCCCAAAATTTACACCGCCCGACGCTCCCCATTTGCTTGTTCGCTCATTGTAGTGGGTTTCATAGTCTCCTGAATAATATGTGAATTTTGTCCATCCTGGACTTGTGGAAAAATTACCGGGAAGCAAGGTCGTATAGTAAAAGTCTGAGTTGCCATCCAATGAACTTGTTAAGCGACTCTGATTAAACTTTCTAAGGAGATCTTGTTTATACAAAACCATGCTCTTTTGTGTGACCTGATCGATATAGGCATTAATGGTTTCATATTCGTTTTTGTATCCTTGGGACACCCATGCCATTTCTGCGGCTTCCATCTTCTTTCGAATGAATTTGGACTTATTGGCGAACGCCGCAACCCTTCTAATCGCTTCAGGGCTATCGCCTTTTGCGCTTTGTGCATCTATAAGCAAGTTCATGTACTCATCGGCCGCATCAATGTAGTCATTCATTTTAGTTGTGTAGGCTAGTGTTAACGGGCCTGGCTCAGAAACCTGTGTTTTTTCACCTGTAATAATGTCCTCTTTTTCCTTGGTGACAGTGAGAAGGTTTCTGAATCTTTGAAGTTTTTCCTTTTCCTTATCACTTAGCTCATTGTTCAGTACCCTGCTGTATTTCAAGACATCGTTATACACGGAACTTAGAGAGTCTTGAGTCGTTGTCCACAGTGTTTGTTGCATATCATGTGAAAGAAATTGTGGGTCGGCGCTGATCTCGGGAACAAAATCCAGGAGTTTCGATAGCACAAAACCTTGATGGTAGAGTTGGTTGGTTTCTTCAGCGGTACTTCCAATGAAGCCTTTGGAGCAGAAAACAAAGTCCGATGGATCCATCGGAATCCCCGGCATGAGCCACGAAACAAATTTATTGCGAGGCATCTTGATTTCACTATCGCCATTTCCAGTGATGGTTGCATACAATTTTTGCATTAATGCTTTCATGAGATCAGCAGACGCATCTTTAGCCATAGTCAATTCTCCTTTTCGTAAATTATGTTATGCGAGCACATGTCTGATGAGTTGTTCTTGCCTTGTTCAGCCTGATCATTATGTATGCGCATGAGTCATCATGCGGGACCTCCTTTCTTTCCTCACGCTCAGGCGTAGCACTGAAGCCCTCTAGCGACGCGGGAAATTGCGCGAACTGGGTACTGCCTAGATATACGCGTGAAACGAATATGAACTAGGCTCCTTTCAGCTTCCCTTCCGTCAGTGGAGGTGTGGAGCATGTAACGTGCCAGCTCAAGAGATGTGTTGTGATGCTGCATTGGTAGTAGATGTTCTCTTCAAAGAATTAGAAATACGTACGTAGTGATGGCGGATGCGAGGAGTTCTGTCAGCAAAAAAATAATGCGGTGTGTATCGAAAGAGATTCATAGGTGTATCTGAAAAGATTCTTTAGGCGTGTGTCTTTAGGCTGCTCATTGAATCGTCGTGGTGATTGGGAAACTCCAACTCGACGATGTCCTGTTCCTGTAATGTTGTCCGATTGAGCGCGTAATCGCGTGGATTGTCACGTCCTTTTGGAACGAGAAGTCTCACGAAACTGCGCGACGCATTCTCTAATTCCTCACACCCTTTCGTTTTGTTCTTCAACCTTGAGGTGCTGTCTGTCAAAGGGGAATGCCTTTTGCTTTAAGTGCGAACGGCGTCACCCCTTCATGGAAGTGAGGGGACGGGTGGAATGTTCATAATAGGTAGACTAGTTAAAAGAAGGAGAGTGTCATGAGGAGATCACTCAGTGTGTGGCGGGCAACACTCTGTGGGGCGTTTATTATTGTGGCAGGGGTTTCTGTAACGCAGAATGGCTGGGCTCAGTTAGCCGGCTCAGGCAAACTTGTTCCCGTGGTGTGGAATAACGGCAAGGTTTATTTCTTTCAGGGGAGTGAGTATGCCCGATATGATGTTGCTCAGGATAAGGCCGACAGTGACGATGGCAGTGGCCATTTGTATCCTCGACCTATCCAGCGCAGCTGGTCCGGACTCTTTCAGGAGAATATTGACGCGGCAGTTTTCTGGCCAGCGCCTCCTCCGGGCGGGGCAGAAAACAAGAAAGTCGCCTACTTTTTCAAAGGGAATCAGTTCATGCGGTACGACGTCGAGGCTGATCAGGCTGATGAGGCTGATGGTGCCGGTCGTGCGTATCCTCAGCCAATCTCGTTGAAGTGGCCTGGAATTTGGGCGGATCGAGTGGACGCGGTTGTCGTATGGCCAGTTCCGAGGGACGGTAGGACCGTGGCGTATTTTTTTCGAGATAATCAGTACATCCGTTTCGACGTGAAAAGGCACCGAGCCGATCTCGGTTATCCAAAACCCATTGCGGACCATTGGCCAAACTTTAAATTCCTAGATGGAATTGATGGTGCAGTTGCCTGGCCAACCAAGATCGAAGGAAAGTCAGTCGTCTACTTCTTCAAGGACAATCAGTATATGCGGTACGACGCGGATGGGTTTCGTGGGGATGATCAAAGCGAGAGCGGTATTGCATATCCTGCGTCTGTTGCTGAGAATTGGCCGAACCTGCTTGCCGCCGACGAGCTGGCAGCCTATGCGAAGGAGTGCGATGCTGCCATCGGTGTAACTGTTTCCGATTTCGACGTCGATAGCCGGTTGGGCACAACGGTTCCCACCACAAACCTCACACCGCCTAATGCCACCTACCCGAACGGCATCTGTGATCGTCCGAATGTTCTCAGCGGAGTATGTGACCCTGGAAGTCGTTTCCGGGTGCTGGTTAACACTGATAGCGCCTATGTGGTGGCGCATGCTCGGAAAAAGGGTCTAGGCCAAGGTGATTATGGGGACATCGCAGTTATTCAGCACAATAAAACCAATGGCGCTACCTGTTTTTATCAGGGGGCACTTGCAGAATTTAATTTGAGCCATAGTGGCAACGTCAAAGCGCCTTCCAAGGGAGTGGGTATCCCGGCATTCTGGATGACACCGAAGCAAATCGTAAATAGCGATGTTCCCTGTGTGAGTTGCCACGACAATGGGCCTATCATCCGGTCACCCTATCTGACACAGATAACCGGTCCTAACGAGTTACCTGGTGCGGGGGCTGACACGTTTAACAGCGACGGCCAGCCGTATTCATTTATCGGCGCAGATTTTGCCCCGTGGAAGGCGTACAAGGTGGAGGTGGGTAACGAATGCACCAGCTGTCATCGTATGGGTGTCAACAATCTGGCTAACACTGGCATAGTCATTGGCAAAGGCACAGCGTTTGATTTCGGTATCAAGGCGACAGCCTTGTCACAGGAGGGTAAGAACCCTCACTCAGCTGACTCGCCAATCTGGATGAAGCGCGAGCAGGTAACTTTTGAGCAAGCGACTTTTGATGCTGCTCAAGCTATTCAGCGATGTGCTGATCAGTTTCGCCCGGGCGTGCCATTACCCAATTCGGCCCCCTGTAAGATTACCCAGTTCACCACACCGTAGAAAAGATTTCGTTCACGACGGCAGGTTATGTCTTGGCTGGACTTTCGAGGGCTTTGTTGATTTCGTTGATGAGGCGGCGTTCGATTTCGCTCGTTTCTTCGTGGCTCACGGTTAAGATGCGCCCCCCCTGTGCGACTCGTTCGAATTCCGCCTTCACGCCGAGCTTTGTCAGGCTGTCAGGAAGGGCTTGAAGCGAAATGAGATATTGATTTCGCGAGCCCGTCACTTCGAGCGAGGCTGGGTTGGAGATTTTTCGCTCTGTCACATAGACCGCCCGTTGATCAGTTTTGACGCTGACCTTCAAGTGGTATCCGTTACGTGCCAGTGCGTCTTCAACGACTTTGGCCACAGCCGGCATAGGCCGAGGGAGCGTATCGGACTGGGCGCCTTTCTCCTCGACTTTGAGGGATTCCGTCATCTGCGTGGCAATCATCCGCCTGGTTTCAGCCAGCTGCAGTTCCAGTTGCTCGGTTTGGTGTTTGGCTTCCGCCTTCGCGGCTTCCGTCGTGCTCTTGGCGTTCCGGATTTCTTGATTGAGCAGATCGATTTGCTGCTGCATGACCTTGCTCCCATCCTGTAAAGAGCTCAGGAGGGACTCTTGTTTGAGGACCTGTCTCTTGAGTACTTCGTTTTCGGCGCGGAAGGGGCTTTCATCTGGAGTGCATCCAACGACAGCCAAGACCAATAGGAACCCGACCTGTAATGACCATCGAACACGTAACGTTTCGTTGCGCACGCGAGCGTCCTCCCAATTTACTAGGTGGATTATCTACACTTCTGATGAACTTGTCCACGTGATATCAGATTATGTGACCCTTCCAAAGACTCACCGGCATGCTGTTTGGATGACAGCCACGGTACTCCTCATTCTGTCGTGGTTGCTTGTTCTTTTCATGCAGGTGTTATCAGGGATGGAACGAGAGCAGACGACGTCGCGTCCTGTAGCAGAGGACTATGGTCCGTATGACTGGATCAGTAAGGGCAAATTTTCCACATCTCAGATCCAATTGGTTCTATTGGAACACCAGGCGGTGTCTCGAATCCAACCTAACCATGGTGGATCCATGGCCTACTCGCTTGCGCTCTCAGCTTGTTGGACTGTAGCATGCACGTATGATGGCTGCCTTGATTCGGAAGACCTTTTCGGTTCCGCCCCTCGGCTGTAACTGCTCGATTATCGGTGATCCGGTCACGAAGCAAGCGGTCATCATTGATCCAGGTGGTGCATCGGAGCGAATTCTCCGGGAAGTGCAGCAACTGGGTCTCACCGTCAGCCATATCCTGCATACGCATGCCCATCTCGATCACTTTCTAGCGTCCAGCGAGATCAAGAAGGCAACCGGTGCGGCGATTTGTCTGCATCAAGACGATCTTCAACTGTGGAACAACCTCGAACTTCAATGTCGGGTTTTTGGAGTCTCGTATGTGCCGGCACTGGCTCCGGACCATTGGCTGACGGATGAAGAAAAGGTGATGCTGGGGCAGGTGCCGATTGTCGCACTCCATACACCAGGCCATACGCCTGGATCGATGAGCTTCCATGTGCCGAATGACCAACTTCTGTTGGCCGGGGACACGCTCTTCCGGGGCAGCATCGGTCGGACCGACTTATGGGGCGGCAACTTTGAGATGATCGAGGCATCGATCCGAGAGCGACTCTACACCCTCGATGAAGCTACGACAGTTGTGACTGGCCATGGGCCGGATACCGAAATCGGTCTCGAAAAAGAATCAAATCAGTTTGTTCGTATATGAGCACTACTCTCTGGTCATACGCTCATTGAGGCGCTCGATTCGCTTGTCGGTGGATTGCTTGATAAAGGTCATATTCTCGGCGAGATGTTGCTGGGCGTTGAGCTTCCCTTCATCGCGCCGTTTTTGCTGATCGAGTCCAAATTGGGCGATGATCGGTCCGTCTTCCTTGTAGAGCTCTTTCCAGATCTCGCTACATCGTGATTGTTTGGCGGTCGGATACTTGTCGCAGGGCGGATCGGCAGCCGCCGAAACTGAAGTGGTGAGGAGTGAACTGATGAGCAGAGCGGAAACACTCAACCAGTACTGACCTATGCGTGTCGTCATCTGAATGACCCTCCAGAAACCTCAGCACCATACCACAAGTTGGGATGTGACGCAGACTCTTCAAACCTATGAGGAGGATGCCGAGATCTTTCTCAAACATTGGGGAGGAGAGAGATACAAGCGGCTGGCACTGCCAGCGCGTTTTCGGTTTATGTTTTTACATGGCCTGAAGACGCGAAGTAGCGCAGGCATTCGTCTGAGGTGAAGCAGTCAAGCAGCCTCCCAATGTCAGTCCAGAGTGCGTCGACGGTGCGCGGGGCGGCCTTGCGGAGCAGGGCGTTGAGTGTGGCGAACAGGTTTTCGATGGGATTCAGATCGGGGGAGTAGGGCGGGAGAGAGCGGATGTGTGCCCCGACCGGTTCAACAGCAGATCTTCATGTACCTTAAGCATGGCTTGAAGGCCTATAAGTCTCGCCGAGCTGATCCGGACTCCTGGATCATCGGTGGCTACGCCACGAAGGAAGTTATCAATCGCGCAAAATTCCAGCCGCAGCTCGTTGGTTCATCAGTTAAAAAAGAGGATGTGGCCTTTCTGGGTACTGATCCAGGAGACGACGTGACCGAGGCTTGGTGGGAGGAGATGTTGGTCCAGTGGTTTGATGTGCCGGAGGAAGAACAGCCTGCCGAAGAAGATGATGGCCAACCGGCCGATTCAGAGACCTCATCGCCTATCAAATCGAAAGCGTCGTAGGTTTTCTCCAGCCTCAGTCGCTGAGCACATCTGGTTCCCTAACCGATCCTACCTATGGTATCTGTACGTATACAGGTCGTATCTGAATGGATACCACGGCATGATTGGTTCCCTGGATTATCCTGTGCATCGCTTCAGGAAACGTTGCTCCAGTCGTGCGTGTAATCACTGCGTTCTGAATGCACAGACGTGCAGGGACAGTTGCCCACTGCAGGCATTCTCATTGCTTAGTTTGGTTGGTTGGCTGGCTGGGAACACATTGAGATCAGCCTAGTGCCCTCACTCTTGTTCCATCGCGGACGATGCCGACGAATCACTTCGATGTCTTTCTGAGCTATCACTGGCGTGACCATGTGCGGGTCGAGGCGCTGGCGCGTCGGTTGCGCGAGCAGCAGCTCACCGTCTTTCTCGACCGGTGGTATCTCACCCCGGGGCAATCCTGGCCGAAGGCATTAGAG
This sequence comes from Nitrospira sp., assembly GCA_005116745.1. Classification (NCBI taxonomy): domain Bacteria; kingdom Pseudomonadati; phylum Nitrospirota; class Nitrospiria; order Nitrospirales; family Nitrospiraceae; genus Nitrospira; species Nitrospira sp. The sequence goes on from SWDS01000001.1 coordinate 407,390, forward strand.
GCGACCCTTGCGAACTGTCGCGCGGTGGTCGTCTGCATCGGGCCAGGCGAGATGGGGCCCTGGCAGCAGCGGGAGCAGTATCTCGCGATCCAACGCCAGGTAGCGGCTGAGCGTCAGCGGCAGACCTTTCCCGTCATTCCCGTACTCTTTCCAGGCTCGGAGCCGCCGCTGGGTTTCTTGAGTCAACTCACCTGGATCGATTTCCGGCCTCGCCTCGACGATCCACTTCTGCTGCACACCCTGGTCAGCGCCATTCATGGCCAGCCGCCAGGACCAGATGCCCTGGAAACGGTCCGGCAGACGTTGGCGACGATCTGTCCCTATCGCGGCTTGCTCTATTTCCGCGAAGAAGATGCGCCGTTTTTCTTTGGGCGTGAAGCGGCGATCGCGCAACTCACCAGTGCGGTGCAGCAGCACCATCTTGTCGCAGTGGTAGGCGCGTCGGGCAGTGGGAAGTCGTCGGTCGTGCGAGCGGGTCTCGTGCCGGAGCTGCGGAAGAGTCGGGACCACGTCTGGGAGGTCGCGACGCTCGTGCCGACCGATCGACCCGTTCACGCGCTGGCGGCGGTGCTGATGCCATTTCTGGAACCGGACATGAGCGAAGTCACCCGATTGCGAGAAATGAACCAGTTAGCTGAGGACTTGCTTGGCCGGAAGACGGCTCTTCGCGATGTCGTCGACCGCGTGCTCGCCAAGCAGCCAGGCACCGATCGTCTGCTCCTGATTGCCGATCAGTGGGAGGAATTGTTTACGCTGTGCAAGGATGACAAGGCTCGGCGCTGCTTCATCGACAACATTCTTGAGGCGACGGAGACTTCAAGACTCAGCACGGTGCTCACCCTGCGGGGAGACTTTTTCGGTCGGGCCATTACGGATTACCGGTCACTATCGGATCGCGTGCAAGGGGCCCAGGTGAATCTGAGTCAAATGACGCGAGAGGAATTGCGCTTGGCCATCGAGGAGCCGTCGAAAAACGTCAAGCTCACGTTTCAAGCAGGCCTCGTTGATCTCATGCTGGGACAGGCGGGTGACGAACCGGGCAAGTTGCCGCTGCTGGAATTCGTGCTACGGCGGCTGTGGGAGGACCGGCAGGGCGGCGAACTCCATCACGAGGCCTACAAGGCGATGGGGCAGTTGGAGGGCGCAATTGCGCACAAGGCTGAATCGATCTACGGACGACTGAGTGCGCACGATCAACGAGGTGTGCAACAGATTTTCTTGCGTCTCGTGCGCCCGGGCGAGGGCGAAGGGGATACTAGACGGCGGGCAACGTTTGCGGAAATAGGAGAGGGACTTCGAATCCTCGTGAAGATGCTCGCTGACGAGCGGTTGTTGGTGACCTCCCAGCTCGCCAGCAGTGTGGAGGAAACTATTGAGGTATCGCATGAGGCTTTGATCCGTCATTGGGGACAGCTCAAGAAATGGTTGAATGATGATCGTGAATACCTTGCGTGGCAGCAGCGGGTGAACGCGAAAATAAAGGAATGGGAGCGGTATCAACGCAACTCAGATCTTCTCCTCCGTGGGCTTCCATTGACCGAAGCACTGGGGTGGCTAAAGAAGAGACCTGGCTATATCTCACCTCCCGAACGTCAATTTGTCATGGTCAGCAAGAATCGGAAGGTCAAGCAGCTCATAGTCACTGCCATCTTTTCTGGTCTCGTGCTGGTGCTGATTAGTCATACGATCGGGCTCGAGGTGAAAACCTTAAACATTCATCAAATCATGCTCAAGGCACAATCATTTTTTGTCAGTATCCATATGGAGCCTGAAATGGTGCAGATTCAAGGTGGCGCCTTTCAGCAAGGCGATGTTGAGGGACGTGGTGACTCAGATGAGAGACCTGTTCGCATGGTGACCGTGAAATCATTTGCTTTGGGCAAATATGAAGTAACATTCGAGGAATATGACCGGTTTGCCATCGCTGGGGGTAGGTCTTTGTCCGATGATTCAAATTGGGGGCGTGGCAGCCAGCCGATGATATACGTGTCTTGGCAGGATGCGAAGGACTACGCTCAGTGGCTGTCAGAGAAGACCCAAAAACACTATCGGCTGCCCACTGAGTCTGAGTGGGAATATGCGATGCGAAAAGGAGTACGGCTGGAAGCCTTGGCGGGCACTTTCGGGGAATCTCAACTTGAGGCGTTCGCAGTCTTTAAAAATAATTCAAGTGAGCGAACATCCGTCGTTGGGACAAAGCAGCCTAATGGTTTGGGGCTTTATGATATGAGCGGCAATGTATGGGAATGGGTGGAGGATTGCTGGCACAAGAACTATATGGGCGCACCAAAGGATGGCTCGGCCTGGCAGGAAGTGAAAATAGGAGGCTGCGGCCAACACGTGATCCGGGGCGGTAGCTGGTACAAGGAATCGGAGGATCTTCGTCCATCGAAGCGGGGCGAGAAGATGTTTAGTTATCGAGGCAACGGCGTTGGTTTTCGTCTTGCCCAGGACCTTCCCTAACCCTTTACGCTTTGTTCTTTTACCCTTTGCGTCTTCACGTTTCTGGTGCGTTCATCCTGGGTCGAAGAGAGTGTCATCAGCCAATTGTTGAGCATCGAGGTGTCGCATGTCTTCTGCTACTGTGCCCCAAGCGGTGCAATTGTGCCACGAACTGCTACTCTGGCTCATTCCGCAGCTTGATACGTTTCCTCATGCGCGGCGCTTCACATTAGGTGAGCGGATCGAAGACGGGTTGCTTGAGGTGCTGGAATTGCTAGTCGAGTCGACCGGAAAGAGCGTAGGGCGTTACCTAGGGTGTGAACATTTCCTGTAAGACTGCAAGAACGGCTGCGAGGGTATTTGGCGCGATTCGCCCAACTCGTTTGACGAGGCGCTCGCTATCAACAGTCCGTATCTGGTCTATTGCGACAAACCCACTCCGATCACGGAATCGGCAACGAACACGCCAAAGATAGGCCTTACCCCCGGTGGTCATGGGCGCCACGATGACCGTCCGCAAATGCTGGTTGAGCTCATCAGGAGAGATAACAAGGCAGGGCCGTGTTTTTCTGATCTCACTCCCTCGAGTGGGATCGAGCTCAATCAGATACACATCACCGCGGGTAGGGGTTGTTGGAGCTATCACCATTTCCACTCTTTCTTATCGAACTGAGTGGGTACCGGGGGATCAAGAAGTTGATCGTCATCATGCTCCCGCATGCGCCGGGCTGCGTCTGCCCAGCCGGCTCGTGGCTGTGATGGCTTTGATATCAGAATTCTGCCTGGTTCAGCCTGAAGCTCTACTTCATCTTCAAGCTGGGCTTCTTGGAGTAAGGTTTTTGGAAGACGGATGCCCCTGGAATTGCCGATTCTGATGATATGGGCTTTCATGGTAGGTCTCCAGATGGACCTACATTGTAATCACATGTTCTGCCATACGCAAATGAAGAGTATCTGTCGATGACAGGGAGGGACGAGCACTTAGCCGAATAGGTCTATCTGCGCCGGCTGCGGCTGAAACGCTCGTCGTGATACTGGCTTGCCTGGATTCGAATAAGCCACTATAATGGCTATTCATACAGCTATATGAGGTAGCTATGCCGCAGGTCGATGAGTTTGTCTCCGTCAGTGAGGCCAAAAATAAATTGTTGGCTTTGATCCGACGGATGAAGCACAAGCAAGAAGTCGTTGCTATTACACGTGACGGGGTCCCTTCGGCTGTACTTTTGAGTATGGATCAGTTTGAGGGGCTCATGGAGACAATTGAGATTCTGAGTGATCAAAAATCGATGCGTGCGCTCCGTCGATCTTTGAAGCAGGCTGAGAAAGGGCGGTGGGTCAGCCATGACGCGGTGTTTGGCCGCGAGAATTCGTGAAAGGCTACCGAGCTCGGTATACGCCGGAGGCGGCTGAGCGAGTCCTTAAGTTTCATCCTCAAGTTAAGCGAGAGATCAAGGAAGACATCAGGGAGCTATTGATCTCTCCGCTCGCAGGTCATTCTCTCCAATTTGAGCTCGCTGGACTTCGATCCTATCGTGTCAGGACCTATCGAATTATCTACCGCATTCATGATGATGAGTCGTGCCTTGATATTGTCTTTGTCGGTCCACGGCGAAACGTGTACGAAGAACTCAGAACCTTGCTGCTCGCAAGGGAGGAGAACTGAGTAGCCCGTTCGCCATGGGCTTGAAACAGCAAGGTTATCCAAAAAGGTCCATCTGAGCTGGCTGGGGGTCAATGGTCAAGACTGGTGCGGCTGGGGTAGAAGCTGCGTTCGTTGGCTCAACCGGTGTGGAGTGGCGGTCGAGAAATTCTTTCAGCTTCTTGAAATCCTCTTTCAGTGTGACGAGCAGGTTGCCTTGATGGAGCGCAGCTGCTGGGTGTAGGAGGGGGAACAGCACGAAATCTTTCATGTAGAAGGCTTGTGCTTTCACCTTCGTGATGCCGACTTTTCGTTCTAAGAGGGTCTGCGTGGCCCAGTTTCCCAGGGTACAGACCAGTTTGGGGCGAATCAATTGGATTTGCTGTAGCAGGAACGGCTTGCACGTTTCCACTTCGTCTTGCTCTGGATCTCGGTTGTTCGGCGGCCGGCATTTGATGACGTTGGCAATGTAGATGTGATCGCGTGAGAGCCCTGCCGAGGCCAGGAGGTCATTCAGGATTCTACCGGCTGCCCCCACGAACGGCTCACCCTTCTGATCTTCATTGAGACCTGGCGCTTCTCCGACAAACATGATACTGGCATGAGGGTTCCCCACGCCGAAGACGACTTGGCTGCGCCCGAGCTTGGCGAGTTTGCACCGCTCGCAGTTGACGAGGGATTGAGCGAGGTCTTGAAGAGGAGTGAGCGTCATGAGTTATAAGGGCGACGAAATGAGTATCGGTATCTTAAAAACGGACAGCCGGGATGTCAATCGAGATATTGAGGTTAGGAGGCCAGCGACATGACGATGAAACGCACCTGGATGGGAAGCCTTTTAGTTGCGATGATTCCAACATTGGTATCTGCGGCATCAGTGGAACTGGTAGCCTACAGTGATAAGCCGTTGTGTGAACAAGTGGCGAAGTTGTTCGGAGAAGGGCTGAATGCCGCGTCTGACCTATCAAGGACTGTGGAGTGGACCGCGGTGGAGTTGAAGGGAGAGGGACCAAAGACTAGGCGCTGTTCGAGTTTCGACAAGGCGAACATGGATCTGAACAACGATGGGCGCGACGATTTAGTAGTGAAGACTACATTTTGTATGAAGGGCGCACCGAGTGAGAGCTTCTATGTCTTTCCCGCCAATAGTCCGGTCCTCAACCAACTGGCTTGGCAAGATATGAGCCCCCTGTTGGCAACGCACGACAAGTTTGAGCGCACCGGCGGAACCTATCCGCTGACGTCTCTTCCCATGGACACAGCATCGTCATCTCCTGCGTTGAGCACGGTCTTTACGATTGAACCGTTTCGGCTTGATGGTGTGGCCTATCTCAGTCTGACCGATGCTCGACGGGAGTGGATGGTCATCGCGAAGTATCGAGGAGGTGAACGGTTTGAGGATCTGTGCTATCTGCACGCAGGATCTAATTAAGATGGTAGCCTTTTGCTGCCAGACAGGTATCCCGCATGGCGTTGATCGTCGAGAGGCCATGCAGTGCGCGAGCATGGTCAGCCGGACTCTGAGGCCCGGCACTGAAGGGAAAGGGTGAACTCTGACTGTAGAAGTGCTGCTCGTTGGCTAACCGTGCTTTGTACTCACACTCCATATAGTCCCGCTCCACATCATATCGGCTGAGGCCAGCGGGGTGGATTCCTCGCTCGTAGGGACTTTGCGCGCAACTCCACATGAGTAGCGGAAGCGCAAGCACGAATATTTTGGCCCATGACGTCACGTGATATTCGTACCATCCAGCCCTGACAGGGTCAAGCGGGGTGGGCGGCGACGAGCTCTGCACAGCGATGGGCGCTGACAAGCGCACTCTCCAGATTCGTAGGCCATCCGGTGTCGGTCCATGCCCCGGCGATGAGCAAGTTCTGGATAGGACTCTGTTGAAGCGGCCGCAATTGCGCGGCACCCGGTGCCAGCAACAGGGCCGCGTGGTTCTCGTGAAAGACTGACTGAGCGGTTATATCCTCTCTGGCCGTTCCGGAGAACAACTCGCACATCTCGGTCTGTGCTGCCTCGACCACCTGATTGTTGTTCAACTCGGTGAGCCTGTTCCCGACCGCAGAGAGCCGATATTCAGTTTCGCCTGATTCGAGTGCTGTGCTGGTGAGCTGGTGGAATGGCCGGCCTGGGAGGAGGAGCAGACGGGGCCTTGGCTTCGTTCTGGCGCAGGTCAATTGAATCACGACCTCGCTCAGACTTTGAAGCTCGGTGAGTTGTGCGAAGTAGGCGTAGCGGGTTAGCAGTCGTTCCGGTAAGAGCTGCAGGAGATTCTGGTAGGACAGCGCGATGATGTACCGGTTGGCTCGGAGTCTGGTGTCGTCGTGAAGCCGGACCTCGCTCACACCCGTCTGTCCAAACTGAAGGGTAGGCCAATGGGTCAGAGAGACAATCTGCGCATTGCCTCGCCGGAGCGCCTGTTTCATGGGTGCGATGAAGCGGTGGTCGATGGAGCCGGCCAGGTGTGTGAGCCTCGCATCCGATGCATCGCGCAGAAACACAGTGGAAAGCAGATGGACGAAGGTTGAAGCGGCGAGATGTGTCAGCGCGTTGTCGGTCAACCACTGAGCGAGCGGATCCCAAATCCGTTCTCTGGCTTCGGGACTTTGCCCGGTCGCCGTCAGCCATTCATCGGCTGTCCGATTCTCTAAATCCGCTGGGAGCGTGTGGGCCTGTTCCCAAATTTGCTCCATATGGGAGAAGAGTCTCCACCGATCCTGCCAGGAAAGGCCGTGGAAGCTGAAGAGGCTCATCATCCACTGAAAGGCTCCGGGAAGACGGGCCGACTGATAGGGGGCGATTCGCCCATCGGGGAGCCGAAATTCGAGTGGAACGGTCTGGTCGGATTCCGGAGGCCTTCCTCGGTCGAGCAGGCGAAGGACTCGCTTCGTCTCCTGGTGGCATCCCAGAACAATCGGGGCTGGTTGAAATGCATCGGTCCGAAATCCATCGAGCCAGCCAGGATAATCGAGCAGGGTGATGTGGTAGCCCTGTTGATGAAGATGGTACGCAGTGGCCAGGCCCGCCAGTCCAGAACCGAGCACAAGGACGGTGTGTGAGGACGGCGCAGTCACGAGAATCGGGATCGGAGCCAAACCCGTAGGGCAATAACCACTCGTTGGGTGGTGGTGAGACTCATACGTGGTCCGAAGACCTGATAGTTCGATCGTTCGATCCGGTCCAGGATCCGACTGTAGATGCCACGCATGATTTCCGCCACGGTCAACGCACGGCGTTCATGAGGTGGCAGCTCTTTGAGGGCCGCATCGGCTCGCTTGTAGTAGTGGTGCGCTCGTGATGCCTCGTACTCCATCAATGCTCGGAATTCAGCTGAATAGCTCCGATTCAGCAGGGCTTTCTCGGGGTAGTTCCATTTCTGCAAGTCATCCAACGGCAGATAGATCCGGCGTTCGGCGGCATCCGTTCCGACATCGCGCAGGATATTCGTCAATTGGAAGGCCATGCCGAGCGCCACTGCATAATCCTGTGCCCGTGCCGATGTGACACCGAAGATATGCAAACAGATGAGCCCCACCACGGAGGCGACGCGATAGCAATAGAGCGACAGCTCATCGAACGTAATATATCGATTATTGAACAGATCCATCTCGACGCCTTTGATCAATTCCTCGAAGTACGCTTTTGGAATGCCCAAGGTCTTCACATGGTGGGCGAGGCTCACCATGATGGGAGTAGTCGGGATGCCGGAATACACCGCGTCAAGCTCCTCGCGCCAGCGCGTGAGTTCGTCTTTTGGGTTGCTCCCGGCAGCCGGTTCATCGACGGCACTGTCGACGGCCTTGCAGAAGGCATAGACCGTGTACATGGCATCGCGTTTGGCTTTGGGAAGGAAGAGGAACGAATAGTAAAAATTGCTGCCGCTTTTCTTCGTGTAGGCCGTGCAATAGGCTTGAGCTTCAGAGGCATTCATGATGCGCAGCTCCTGGTCAGCGTGGAGGCCTCAAGTTTAATCGCCTTGTCTGGGTCAAGGGGATGGTCAGGGGTCGGATGCAGAATGGATGCGAGCAGTTCCACGCCGTCGACGAGTCGAGGGCCAGGGCGGCTGAAGTAGGAGGCCGCATCGACGACGTAAAGATTCGGCCACTGTTCGCACGCCTGCCGCCATGCGTCACCGGATTGTCCGAGGCACCGGAGCTCGTTGATCGTGCGCTCGACGGAGTACCCGCAAGGCATGATGAGGACTACGTCTGGTCGAGCGGCTACCACGGCATGCCACGTCGTTTCATGCGATGGAGCATCCTGAGATCCGAGGACATCGCGGCCACCGGCCAGCGCAACCATTTCCGGAACCCAGTGACCTGCGACATAGAGAGGATCCAGCCATTCCAGACACACCACGCGCGGGCGCGTGGACGTCCTACTGGTTGTGGCGCGTACGTGGTCCACTCGACGACGGAGTTCCTGGGTGAGTGCCCGTCCCTTCGCGAGTACGTCTGCCGCTTGGGCGATGCGCTCGATATCATGGATCATGTCGTCCAACGTGGTTGGACTAAGCGTGAGCACGTTGGGTCGATGTTGAAGTGACTCGATCACGCGTGTGAGCTGGTCCGGCGTAACCGAGCACACGTGACACAGGTCTTGCGTGAGAATAAGGTCCGGACTAGCACGGCAAAACGCGTCTTCATTGAGTCGATAGAGTCGTTGCCCAGACGCAACCAATTCTTTGACCTGCCGGTCGATTTCTCCACCGGAGCCTCCGTCCTTTCCAACCAGAGGTTCGATCATGACGGGGACCTGTCGAACCGAGGCAGGAAAGTCGCATTCGTGGCTGATGCCGACCAGCTGATCGGCCAGATCGAGAGCAGCAACTATTTCTGTTGCCCCGGGGATGAGTGAGCAGATTCTCATTGTGTTATGTCGGCCATAAGCGGGCACGCACATCATTGAGGCGCGTTTCGCTCAAACTAGCGCTGATGGCATCAGCCTCGTGTAGGTCCTGGATGGTGTGTGTGTTAGCCACCGCTAAGACCTTCATCCTCGCCGCTTTCGCGGCACGAATGCCGGGGAGGGAGTCTTCGATGACCAGGCATGAATCAGGCGAAATCGCAGCCGTGGACTGGTGACGGTTCAGTCCGGCCAGGGCCTGCAGAAACGGTTCTGGATTGGGTTTGCCGCACGTCACATCCTCTGCGCTGGTAATGTGACCAAATGCTTTTCGGATCCCGATTTGTTCCAGTACCAACTCGATCTCAGGGCGCAAGGCACCAGAGGCGATGGCAATGGGGTAGGTGGCTGCGGCAGCTTCGACAAATTCTCTGACACCCGGGAAAATCACGAGATGATCTTTGATCGAGGTCAAATAGGCGGCGGCCTTTTTCGTCATCAACTCTTTGAGAAGCGAAGGAGAAGTCGGTCGGCGATTGATTCGCAGTGCCTCCAGAATACATCCGCGATCGTCGAAGCCGAGATAGTCGGCGTAATAGTCTTGTTTGGTCAAACTGATCTCGATGTCTGCCAATATTCGGCGCAGACTTTCAAAGTGCAGGGGTTCGGTGTCGGCAATGACACCATCGAAGTCAAAGATTACGGCGTGCATGAATTCCTGAGGTTCGTGATGTTTCACCTGCTATGATGGAGGCGTGAACGGGCGGCATTATAGCACAGAGGGTGGCGATGTGATCGCCGCCCTCTGTGCTGGGGGAGTGGAGTGCAACCAGGCGATCAGGGTTTCAATTTAAGCTGCTCTTCAACCAACCAACCCTTTGTGCCGAAGTCACTGCGGACGGAATAGACCCACCCGTTGGCTTGCAGGTCGCCGTCGAGAATCGTGAGCGCAGTTCCTGGTGGAATAGCTGGTCCCGGTTTTGTCCCTTCGGCATCTTGAGCCAGAACCACTTTCCCCCCAGGATTTGTTGGATCCGCAAGTACGCTGACCCGCTGACCTTCGCTGAACAGTGGAGTCGGTGACGCGGTGATAGGGGTAATGGGTGTTGCTGCTGGTGACGGCGGGGCCTGTATCGGAGCTGAGGCCGTCGGCATCGGCTGAGGGACTGGAGGTGTGGGAACGGGTGTTGTCGTCGGCGCTGCAGCCTGTGGTACTTCAACTGGTGCTGCAGGGGGTAGAATCGGAACAGCGGCTTGAGGCTGAGTGGCCTGGGCAGGCGGCGACGGTCTTCGGGCGACAGGCGGTTGAGGTTGTGGGGCCGGCGATTCGCCGAGAAGCGGCCCGACGTAATCTATGATCATTTCCTGCTCCATCGCGACATAGGCGCCGCCTCCGATCACTATCAACAGAAGCACCCACAGAAGCGGGCGCCCACTCGACTTTTTGGGTGGCTTTGAGGGCGAAGGAGATTGAATCGTGGTGGTCTGTTCCAGCTCTTCTTCCGTGAATTCCAGGTCCGGTTCCGGCTGACGAGCGAAAAACAGGCTCCACGTCAGAGGACTGCCAGCCAACGACGGGCCCCCAGCGATAGCAAACATCGAGCACCTCCCTCTAGCAGACAGTATCGTACAAACTAGAAAAATACTTATCACCAAGCCGATAGGCTGTCAATTTTGTCCGAATATTTAGCAGCGCCCATTCTGGAAAGAATGCAGACACAACACGATTGTACAGGGAAACAGAACAAGACGTGAGTGCAAGGGGCTCAGCCGATGCCGTGTCTTTGGCCACACAGTGGAACTTTTGGCAGGTGATTCAACTACGATGTCCCGCTCGTTTTTGGCCGAGTAGCGTTGGCGCAAGACCGTGAGGACGTTCGGTGACAGTCTGGGTGGTTGAAGTGGGCTGATCATAACGAGACTGAGATCATGATAGCCTTTCCCCTCGATACGAAACATGCATGAGAAGGGAATCGTCCTGGCCTCTTGCATGTCTGTCGAGGCGGCAGGCACAATGCAGCGATCAACGATCATGAAGTCCTACCGCGAAGAACTTTGGTTTGAGACAAAGACCAGGCGGGCCTACATCAATATCACGCCCCACGTCGAGGCAGTGGTACAGAAGAGCGGGGTACGGGAAGGTCTTGTTCTGGTGAATGCGATGCACATTACGGCCAGTGTATACATTAATGATGATGAGTCTGGCCTTCTACAAGATTATGACGATTTCTTGGAACGGCTTGTTCCTCAGAAGGCGGTGTATCGGCAACAACGACACAGGCGAAGACAACGGTGATGCCCATCTGAAGCGACAGGTGATGGGGCGAGAAGTCGTGGTCGCGCTCACCGAGGGCAAACTCGACTTCGGTCCGTGGGAACAAATTTTTTATGGCGAGTTCGACGGACGTCGTCGTAAGCGGGTTCTTGTGAAGATTATCGGTGAATAGAATAGGAATGTGCGGAGAACCTGTGTGTGACGAGTCGTGCGTGATCGTTCTGGGACTTGCATGGGTAGGAAAATTTTGGCAACATGCCTTTTGAGTTGTCGAGCCATGGCCGCTGGCTCGTCCAGCAGGGAGCTTCGATGTTAGGCTGGTCTCGCCCCGATCCACTCACACGGGATCTCATTCATCTCATCAACGCCCGTCGCCACGATCATGGCGATACCGATGATGCGATCGATACCTTGCAGGCGTTTCTGGAGCAGGGACGCGAGCATGATCTCCTGACCGTGCTGGCGGCGCTCGACGAGGAAATGGCCGAATGGCTTTTTGATCTGGTCGCGGAGGCCAGCTGCACGTTGCTGTTGGACGGACCGGACGACGAAAAGCCGGCCTACGGCACGATGGCTGCTTTAGAGCTTCCCTTGCAGGCGAATTTAACCGCCCCGCTCAAACTGAAGATTGATCCGATCGCCACGGCTGATCTTTTGCATAAGTCTCTTCAGCTTCCTGCTGGAACGGTTGTTCGCGTCGAGTCGCGCCTTTTGACCGATGCTACCTTGGAGATGCTGAATCTTCAAATGTTTCATGACCACCTGGTGACGGTTACGGATTCCAGACGTGTCCAATCCGTGGCGGCGCGGTTGCTTCCTCCGGTCGAAAATACTGCTTTTCTTCTATTTGAGCTGATCGGCGCCCCCGACCCAGGTTTGCCCGATGCGTGGGAAGACGGACAGCGCCGTGAGATTCTCGAAGGGCTGGTGAAGCAATGTCCGGAGCTGGCCTGTGCGCCCGATACCATCGAGGCGCCGGTCTATGCCGCCTATGCAATGTTCGACGCGCAGAATGCGGTACGGCTCCATCACCTCGCCGATGAGACGGCGGCAGTATGGCGAGAGCTGGATCCGCTTGTCAGATCTCGCACCATCGTGCATCTCCATACACAATGTGGGAATGGGGTCTACATGCCAGTGTGGACTGATCTGTTCGATCCAGAGCTTCCAGAAGAGCATGGTCCGGTCTGGACCTCTCCGGACGTCTGGGTGTTTACTGCCGATCTGCCGATCGAATGGCCAGGGGAGATGTTGACGAATCGGCTATTGGCCGAAGGCTGTACCAGGTTCGAGAATCACATCGTCGAAACTCCTGACAACTAGTTTCACGCCCTCCGGCATTTTGTTTTTCCTGTGTTCTTCATACCAGTCGGTTCTGTCGATCGTGCGATCCTGCAAAAAACTCCTGTTTCGATGATTTTTTAGCCGCGTTATTTTATCCTCACCGTGATGAAGCCCACCAGCACCCAAGAACGATTTGGGAATGCGATCACGAACTCCATTTCGGTGGCGGGGTTGGTCTTGGTCTGGGCTATTATCTGGGCAAATGTCCCATCGAAGGAAGAACTTTTCTCGGCGCCATCGGCTTTACCGATCGCTGACGCGCCGCGTGTTCTTGATCTCGATCTGACGATTCCAGGTGTGACCAGGCAACCAACTGACAGTCTAGCAGGAGTGAGAGAAGCGGAGTCGGAGGCCACTCTCGGTGGCGTATCCGCTCTGCGCGACAGCCGCGCCAGGCAAATCGCGGAAATGAAGTGTGAGGCTGAGGTTCAGCAATACTGTCCCGATTCGCTTGCAGGAGAAAACAGACGACGTTGTGTGGTGCAGCGCATGAAGCGATTGGACCCTTCCTGTCAGCAGATCGCGCGGCAGCGGCTGGTGGGTTGGACGGACACTGAAGGGCATAGACTTGCCTGCGTCGATGATGTGAAGCGGGTCTGCCTAACCGTGCAGCCAGGTGATGGCCGTATCCTGCGCTGTTTGCAGGCGCATGAGCAGGAGCTTTCAGAGGGCTGCTACCAAAGCTTGCCTAAAGGGCGTCTCCATTTACGAAACTGAAGATTCGCATGCCAGGCATCGTCTCCTCACGGCTGCGTTTGAGTCGTGTTCGACTGCCAACCTGAGACAATTAAGCAATAGTGATGGGGAGGAGTTGTTCAAGCTGAAGGCTCGTGAAGAGTCGAGAGAGGGGGTAGTACGTATTTACGCAGCCAACCCTTCGAGACAGGAGCGGAGTTCCATGGCGAACTCTCCGGCGCGGCGATAGCGGTGGACCGGGTCTTTCTGCAACGCTCGATCCAGGGCTTTCTTTACGATGGGAGAAAGATCTTGCCTGATGGCTTTCACACTGGGATGCGGCGTGTGAGCGATGGCAAACAGCAATGCTGAGATGTTGTCCGCAATAAAGGGAGGACGACCGGTCAGGAGCTCGAACATGACGACGCCGAGTGAGAAAATATCTGAGCGCCCATCCACCTTTTTTCCTGAGATCTGCTCGGGGGACATATACGTGGGAGTTCCCAGCACAATATTCGTCTGAGTTTTCGACGATGTCGCCATCTTGGCGATGCCGAAGTCCATGATCTTGACGACCTCATCGGTGGTCAGCATGATGTTCGCCGGTTTAATGTCGCGATGCACAACGCCCTGCTGATGGGCATAGTCCATCGCGTCGGCGACGGTCGCCAGTATCGGAATCATTTTTGTGAGCGGTAGGAGATTGGGTTTCCGCGACCACTGCTTGAGCGTGGTGCCCTGCAGCATCTCCATGGCGATGTAACCGAGGTCGTCTTCTTCCCCGGCGTCGAAGATCGTGACAATATTGGGGTGAGACAATCGCCCGGTGGATTCGGCTTCCTGAAAAAACCGAGTTTTCACTTCCTGCAGTTTATCGTGGTCGTCGATCTCGTCGAGCCGCATGGTCTTGATCGCCACGAATCGCTGGATCGTCGGATCTTTTCCCAGATACACCACCCCCATTGAGCCGCGCCCTAACTCCTTGAACACCTTATACCGACCGAGAGTACTGGGTGGACCGTTCTGTGTGGTGTGGATGGGCGTTGCGGCCCCGGACTCGCTCTGTTCTTGCTCCGAGTCGATATTGTCAGTGTTTTCGGCAGACGCTCCCGGTTCTTGGTGTCGAGTCGATTGCACAGGTTGTACAAAGAAACGGCGAAGATCCTTGAGATGCAGAAGCCAGGCAGCAGTGATCCAGATCCCACTCAGCGTCAATGCTGCGGTATACGCTAGGGCATAGCGTGTGGGGCCTACAGAGGCGCGAAGCACAAGCTCGGTAACCCGGATGGTCTTATCTGTCACGATCACCATGAACAGGGTGGTGACCGGAGGGACCAGTTGTCGCAGAAACGAGAAACCTCGTCCGTTATCCGGCATCTGGGAAAATGCACGGAGCGAAAGCATGCAGAGTGCGACCAGCCCTATTCCTTCGGCAATGAAGCGAATGGTTTGAGAACTCGTCAAGCCGAACAGCGAGAGGGGAAGCGACTCCGCCGCCGGCAGTTTGCTCAGTACGGGACCGGCCAAAAGTATGGCCAGTGTGACAAGCACATATTGAAGGGTCCAGCTCGACGCGTTGACCATGGGTGACGAGATCAAAAGGTAGTCAGAGTCTAGCGAATACTGAAGGAGAGTCAATGGATTGGGGGAAATATGCGGGGGATATCGCGCTAGAGTCGTCCAGCGGCTTCCTTCATCTTGGGAAGCAGTGAGGCTGGAATGTGTAGTGTGCCCTTCCCGATGCCGACTTCGATGTCGGGTTTTGTGAGGCCATGAAAGTCGCTTCCGCCAGTGACTAAGAGGCCGAGTTGTTGGGCTAGGCTAAGGTATTCTCGAGTCTGTCGCGCGGCATGTGTGCTATAGTAGACCTCTACACCGTCGAGCCCGTCGGCTTTGAGCTGTCTAACCAGATCAACCAGCGGTTGCCCCGCAACTTTGACCCATGTCGGGTGAGCCAGAACGGCAAGCCCTCGAGCTGCCTTGATCCAGCAAATGGCTTCGGCAGGGCTCGGGAGTTCCCGAGGAACGTAGGCCGGTTTACCCTCAGCAAGAAAGCGATCAAAGGCTTCTTTGGCAGACGCAACGACGTGTTTGTCCATTAAGGCACGGGCAATGTGCGGTCTACCAACCGAATCGCTGCCGGCGAGTGCGCGGACTTCATCGTACGTAATGTCGATTCCGAGGGTCTGCAGACGTTCGATGATCTGTGGATTTCGGCGGTGACGCCCGTCCCGCAGAGTCTTCAGGCGAGCAAGCAGGTCAGGATCCTGCTGATCAAGAAAGTACCCCAGGACGTGCAACTCAGAGTTGCCGGTAAACGAGCTGATTTCCACCCCAGGTATGATCTCGATTCCACACTGTTGTCCGGCTGTCATGGCCTCAGGGACACCCGTCATGATGTCGTGATCGGTGATCGCCAAGGCCGTCACCCCTGCTTGGTGCGCCATGTTGACCACCTCAGTGGGCGTACAACTTCCGTCAGAGTGGGTGGTATGCAGATGAAGGTCCAGGCGGCTCATGTCGATGGCTCTGGAGTAAAGGATTTCTGCGCAACAAGTTGGGCGGTGTAGACGGATTCCGACTCGCTCGTTCCTTCGTGGAGCCCTTCGTCATAATGGAGAATGCGGAGGCCGGATGTGAGGCGTAGGAGTTCACTATGTGTAAGGCAAAACTCTCGACGTTTTGGATGCTGGCGCTGGACGTGGTTTTCGAGTGTGAAAGTTTCATACAGCAACATCCCGCCGGGCTTGAGCGCGTCAATGAGAGAGGGGAAGAGGGGGCGGTGTAGGTAAAAGAAGACGACAATGGCATCGTACGCTTCGTGTCCGAGATGCGGCTCTTGCAGCGGTTGTTGCTCCAGATCGAGCACTCGCGAACTGATACCGGTGAGGTGTCGTATTCGTGCGCTAGACGAAAGGCGTGCGAGGGCCTGTTCATCGCGATCGACCGCGTCGACCTGGTAGCCCAGCGAGGCGAGGAATAGTGCGTGACGCCCGCTGCCGGAGGCCACATCGAGGACTCTGCCTTTGGGAAGCCGTTGAAGTTGCTGGACGAGAAACCGGGTTGGTGGTGGATCTGCTCGCAGGATGTGCTGTGTGAACCGTGTACGTTCAATGCTGATCCCGACAGAACGGGTCACGTTGGAGATCGGAGGATGCAGCTTCCTCAGCCACAACTTGATATGATCGATCGGGAATTCATCAAACAGGGCTGCCATTAGTCGTTCCGCCAGAGTTTCCAGCAGCTGTGACTCCTGAGCGGTCCCGATGTCGACGACTCGCTGCGCCACTTTCGCGTAGTCGATCGTGTGAACAAGATCGTCGGATAATCCTGCTGCTTCCAGTCGACAGTCCAATTCCAAATCGAGCGCGAGGGGTTGTGGGCGCGCGCGTTCCTCAGGCGTTACGCCGCAGCGGCTGCGGAACTCCAATCGTTCGATGACGACATGTCCACTCATGTTGTGCATTGTCGAAGATCGGAATTCAGGCTGTCAAGCGAAGAGGAGCACGTTGAGGGCAAGAGGCGCGCAGCCGATGATGGTTAGACGAAGTACCGACTGGTGTCGAATTTGTGCTCCGTGTTGTCGACCAATCGAATGATGCTATGGCGGTACTCGCCGGTGTCGTCCTTCTCGGTCAAATCCAACTCGGGTCCGTTGTCGATGGGAGTGCCTTGCGCATCGGTGATGACCTTGACGATCGGCCGTTCGCTCTCGGTGATATCGGCGGCAGGTTTGAGTACGACGGCGAATGCGTCGGAATCGAGGACGACCAGGCTTCCGATCGGAATGATTCCCACGCAGTTGACGAACAGTTTGAGCAAGGTCGCGTCAAAACTTTTCCCAGATTTCCCAAGCATCATATTGAGTACTTTTGAGGGAGACATCGGTTCTCGGCGGTAGACACGGGACGATGTCATGGCATCGTAACAATCGGCGATCGTCAGAATGCGCCCCGTCAGGGAGAGTTTCCACGGTGTCTTTAATTTGGGATAGCCGGAATAGTCCAAGTTCATGTGGTGTTCGAAGGATGCTGCGGCCATGCGGGTTGGAAGATTGGTGATGCCGCGTAACTGCGTGAGGCTCAAGACTCCTTCCGTGGGGTGGTTGCGCATCATCATCCACTCGTCTTCCGTAAACTCACCTGGTTTATTCAAGACTTCCAGGGGAATGGTTGATTTTCCCATGTCGTGAAACAACGCAGCTAAGCCGAGATCAGCGAGCTCGATTTTCGGATAGCCGGCTCTGTTTGCAAGCGCAATGGAAAGGAGCGAGACGTTGACAGAGTGGTTATGGGTATATTGATCGTGGCAGCGAAGCGTGGTAAGGCCCAGCATGATTGACTCGTCCTGCATCATCAGGTCGACGATATTTTGAATGGCACGTTTTGCCTGCTTAAAGCTCAAAGCTTTGCCATCGCGAGACGACTGCGTCAGACTGCCGACCGCATCGGCGGCTTTGCCATACGCAGTTTTTGAGCGTACTTTGTGTTGAGCTTTCGAATTTCTGTTTTCTGGAAGATCTTCTCGTAGGTTGAGTACTCGAGGGTCTTTCAGTTCGATGCCGGCCACGGCCAGGGTGAGCAATTCCTGTCGGAAGTCCTCGATTGATTTTGTGGCCGGGTCTAGAGTGACGAAGAGGTGGGCGAACTCTCGAAGGTCTTTGGAGGAGGCCGAAGAGGAAAATGTTAGGCCGCCGATCTTCCACTTTTTCAAGGCATCAAGAACGCTTGAGACGACCAGCATTTGTTGGGCCGTCACTTTCAGATGGTTCTCGCCGAGGAAGAGGAAATCGTCCTGTACCCATAAGGTGACCGCTTGGTCGTGGGCGAGGGTTTCAATGAGGGTCAACATCGTTTCAACGGGTTTGTCGAGAGCGGCGTTGGCGCGGCCATGAATTTTTGACGTTTTGATCAGTGTATTTAATTGTGTGATGAGCTGGAATCCCAGTATCACCAACTGTTGGTCGAGGATGTCTCCGGCTTCTGACCCTTGGCCGATCTTCCGCGACAACGACTTTTCATGTGTCAGGAGTGGCTGGCTATGATCTTGGCTGGCCGGGGTTTGCAGAGACTGTGACTGGCCTTCTTTCACGATCGTGTTTCCTAGGGTGTGGAACTGGCTGAGGGGAGGCTGCGTTGTAGACGTTGAGCTTGCAACAATGCTGCGGCACAGGCCTGACGAACTGCGGCACTTCCCTTTTTAGCCCCAAGGGATAGAGCGGCGATGGCGGTAGGGGTGGCGAGCTTTCCAAGCGTTTCTGCTCCCAAGACCGCCAATTCTTCCTTTTTCTTCCGATTCGTCCACGCCCATTCGGTCAGGAGACCTTGCCAATAGGGAACCGCTTCGTCGCCGCACGTGGCGCGAACAGCCTGAAAGACTGCTCGTCTCTCACTGATAGGGCGTTCCACAAATCCTTCTTCCAACAGAAGAGGGGACCATTGGGAGAAGGGAACGGTGTACTGGCCGGACATGAGCAGCTTGAGCGCAGCAAAGCGAACTCCATCATCTTCATCGGTTGAGAGGGAGACGAGTTTCGATCCATTGCCATTGGGTCGGAACAGGCCGAGGGCGCGGATGACTTCTCGACGAACCTGCGCGTCAGGATACCGGGTTAATCGTTCAATCGAATCGGCGAACTTGGGATTGTTCCATTTGATGAGAATTGAAAGCAGATGACGAACATACCCTGGTCTACGATCTGATAGCCCTCGCAACAAGGAATCGGGTTGGTCCTTCGCAAGGGTTACAAGGACTTCGGCCACGATGGCTTGGTGGATCGGTGAGGTGAGGCTCGCGAGAAGCGAACAGAGTGAGGGGACGGCATCCGTCTTCATCAGTAGTAAGATGGCAGAGAGCCCGTTCACATCGGCGTCTGGGCTTCGGTTGAGATAGCCTTCGATTACCTTCACCCGTTCTGTGCGACCGAGTCCATCGAGGAGCGAGGCTAACTGATGTTTGTGTTCTTCGCTCAGGTCTGGCCGAAGGGCGTCCGTTTCGTGAAGGAGATTTAAGACGTTCTCCAATATCGTCCATTTACCTTCGCTCAGAAGAGATTCCACAATGGTGCCCCACAGACTGAAGAGTTTCGTCAGCAACGCGGGAGACTTCTCTGAGACGAGAATTGCAGTCAACATGTCCAGGATATATATGAGACTATCTTGCTTTCGCTCCGCTTCGATCTCTTGTGCGAGGCCGGCCAGTTCTTGTTCCGTGACCTCATAGCCTGCAAGCCCAGACTGGAAGCGATTTTTGGTGTTTCCAGAACCACTGCTCTCAGCGGCGATCCCTTCTTTGCCCTGCTTTTTGCGTTCTCGCTCTCGATCCAGCAACTCTCTGAGCGTTGAATCGGACGAACTCATGCTGCTGGAAAGGCTGTTGTTCCCTACCGACGACTTTGAGAGTTCTTCGGCCGTTGTGAGCGTGATCGTCGAGAGATTTCGAGCCCATAGGCGTGTGACGATATCATCGTCGTCCTCATTCGAATCGACGTTGCTCCACAAGGATGCAAGGAAGAGCGACAGCTCCTCTTGCCTGAGTCCTTCGTGTAGAACAAGTTCTCGGATGCCGTCACCGTACAGTTTGAAGGCGAGACTCTCGCTTCCTCCATCGTGCTCTGCCTGGTACACGACAACGTCCTTGCACAGCAACTCGGATCGTTGAACAAGGAAAGCCAGTCGTGAATACGTCGTGAGGTGGTTGGTCAATTCTTCGAATAGCTGCTGTGTAAATTTCTGAGCAACGGGGTTTGTTGAGCCGTACGTCCGGTTCGATTTGGCCGTCTTGTCCAGTAGTTTTAAGACACGTTTGACGGAGACAATTTCTGGATCTTCAGCCGTGCGTGCGGCGACTGCGGCGGCCATCATGTCCTGAGCTGTTTTGAGGTCCGTCGTCATAGGTTAGACCTACCGGCAGATCGAAGATTCGTCAAGGAAATCGCCGTTCTCTGCAGTCGTACGACTCCGAATACGTACGTGATCCAATGGCTTGTTTGCCACGAGTGGCATCGGTAGAATCGAGCCGCACATGAGTAGAATGAGTAGGACTCCCCTTGTGATCTGTTTTGGCGATAGCCTGACAGCAGGCTTTCAGTCGCCGACACGAGACAACCCAACCGGGCGGGAGACTCCGTACGGACAGTTTCTCCAATCCCTTGTTAGCGATGAGGTGCAAGTCTGTATTTCCGGGATCTGCGGTGAGTTGACCGGCGAAATGGTCATGCGGTTCCCGCGGGATGTGCTCAATCATCAACCGGGTTATGTCTCGATTCTTGGTGGCACGAACGATTTGGGATGGAATGCGTCACCATCCGAAATCATAGCCAATCTCATCAAGATGTACGAACAGACCCTGGCGATGGGTGCGGTTCCGATTCCTGTGACGGTGCCTTCGATTCGAGTGGAAGATGCTTCGGGTAGCCGTGAGGGGCAGGAATGGATTGCTGAGCACCTTAGCCGTCGATATGAATTGAATAAGCTGATTCAAGATTACGCTGGCTCCAAGGGTCTTGCCTGCGCGGATCTTTTCGCAGCCACTGCAGATCCAGTGAGTGACCAACTGGCGGTGATCTATTCGAACGACGGGATTCACCTGACCACCGCCGGGTATGAGCTATTTGCCGAGCAGATCGCACACATCCTGAAGCCGCTGTTGGCGCAAGACCAGCAATCATGAGTTCCATGCTCCAAGCCGTCACTGATCGAGGGTTTGATCGGGTGGTTGAGGCAAGCCGAGTGCCTGTTTTAGTGGAATTCTGGAAACCCGGGTGTGGCCATTGCCGAGCTTTGATGAAGGAATTGGAACAGTTGCAGCAGGAATGGGGCGAACAGGTACTCATCCTGACAATGAATGTCGATGAGGAGTTTCAGCTCCCCGCCGAGCTGGAAGTCTCCTCGCTTCCTGCCCTGGCGTTGTATCAAAATGGCGAGTTCGTGAAATTTATCGGAGGGCTTGGAAAGAAGGATGAGATTGCGAAACAAATCCAAATTGTGTTGGGTCGATGATCGGTCTCCGTGCAGATCAGTCTATAGCACTCGCCAGGTCCGACCGTCATTTTGGATCAATCGATCAGCTTCCACCGGTCCCCATGTACCGGCTTGATACTCGGGGAGCCACCGTTGTCCAGACTTGTCCCAGGCTTCGAGAATCTGGGTGATCCAGGCCCAGGATGCTTCCACAGCATCGCGCCGCATGAAACGAGAGGCATCTCCAGCCATCACATCGAGTAGGAGGCGCTCGTAGGCCTCTGGAGATGGCCGTCCAAATACTTCTCCATACTTGAAGTTCATTTCCACGGGATGGGTCTGCGCACGGGTACCCGGCACGCGTGAGACGATGCGGAGCGAGAGTCCTTCTTCGGGTTGAATCTTCAGTGTGAGGACATTCGGGGCTTGAGGATTCTGAGCATTGGCGTTGAAGAGGATCTGCGGAATATCTTTGAATTGGACGGCGACTTCACTGGCACGGAGAGGCAATGCTTTACCTGTTCTCAGGTAGAAGGGGACTCCGGACCACCGCCAGTTCTCGACGAAGCATTTGATGGCTACGTAGGTTTCAGTGGTGGAATTGGGCTGCACACCCTTTTCGCGGCGATAGCCGGGAACTGGTGTGCCGTGTACCGTTCCCTCTGTGTATTGAGCCCGCACGGTGCACTCGTCCACATCTTTGGTCGTGATGGGCCTCAAGCAGCGGAGCACCTCCATCTTGGCGTTCCGGACCACGTCCGGGTCCAAGGAGTAGGGTGGCTCCATGGCGACTAAACAGAGCAATTGCAGCAGATGGTTCTGGATCATGTCACGGAGTGCGCCGGCTTCTTCATAGTAGGTGGCACGAGTTCCCACGCCTTCCGCTTCACTTACTGTGATTTGGACGTGGTCGACGTACTTGTGATTCCAGATTGGTTCAAAAATGCTGTTGGCGAAGCGCACGACCATGAGATTTTGAACGGTCTCTTTCCCGAGATAATGATCGATTCGGAAGATCTGCGACTCGTCAAAGACACGGCCGGTGACTTCGTTGATGGCCTGTGCGGAGGCCAGATCGCGCCCGACCGGCTTTTCCACGATGATGCGTGTATAGGGCGAGCGAGCTCCAGGAGTTCCTGCCAGTCCAGAACGGGACAATCCCTCACAGACATCCGTGAAGGAACTGGGGGGAATGCTGAGATAGAAAATGCGGTTCCCGGGCAGTTGGAACCTACGCTCGAGTTCTTCGGCCCGTTCTTTCAGGCGCACATAGGTCTGTGCGTCGTCGTTACCTCCCGCCAAGTAAAACAGGTGTTGGGAAAAGGCATTCCACGTATCTTCGATGAGAGCCTGTCGGGAATGTTTGACGACGCCATCGCGGACGCTGGCTCGGAACTCTTCATCGCTCATGGGGGTACGACCCAGGCCGATCACAACATAATTCGACGGCAACAAACCATCGAGAAGCAGGTTGTAGACTGCCGGGATCAAACGCCGACGAGCCAAGTCACCTGAACCTCCGAAAATGACCAGGGTACAAGGCTCGACTGGCGGCAGTGGTTCCTGCGTGGGGTGGATATCGATTCGTTGACCATTCGCGTGAGTCATCAGGATCTCCTCAATGAGGCCAGACCATTACCGTCGGACCGAGTGGCCACCAAAGGCATTTCGCAGGGCTGCCAGCATCTTTTCAGCAAACGATTCGTCCTGCCGCGAGCGAAACCGCGTAAAGAGCGCTGTCGTGAGAGTGGGTACCGGCACGTCCTTCTCGATGGCATCGGCGATCATCCAGCGGCCTTCGCCGGAATCTTGCACGTACCCCTTCAGTTTTTCCAGCTTTTGATCGTCCTTGAGCGCGCCTGCAGCCAGTTCCAACAACCAGGATCGGACGACACTCCCGTGCATCCAGAGATCGGCCACGCGTGCCAAGTCCAGTTTGTATTCGCTCTTCGACATCAACTCAAATCCTTCGGCGTAGCCTTGCATCATGCTGTACTCAATGCCGTTGTGCACCATTTTCACATAGTGCCCGGCACCGGCCGCGCCGACGTGGGCCCAGCCGTTTTCAGGCGCCAGGGTTTTGAACACTGGTTCAAGCCGTTTGACGGCTGTGTTTTCTCCGCCGACCATGAGGCAATAGCCGACTTGCAGTCCCCAGATCCCTCCACTGGTTCCTGCATCAACATAGTGAATGCCTTTTTTCTTGAGCTCGGCAGCCCGTCGTACGTCGTCGTGAAACCTGGTATTTCCACCGTCCACGATGGTGTCACCTGGTTGCAACAATGCAGCTACCGCCTGGATAGTTTCTTCGGTCGGGGCTCCGGAAGGCACCATGACCCAGACAGCACGCGGGGCACTGAGCTTACTGACAAGATCAGCAAGGGATGAGGAACCGATCGCACCCTGGCCCTCGGCCTGTTTGATCAAGTCGCTCGAACGGTCGTAGACTACGACGCGGTGTTGGTCGCGCCGAAGGCGCGTTACCATGTTCATCCCCATCTTGCCGAGTCCGATAAATCCCAGTTCCATAAGAGCGCTCCTTGGTTTGTCGCCGGTCACAGCCAATGCAGCGTCCGTCGATCGATTTGCAGGCAGGTACGGTTCCTCTCACGTTGTGCGCGAAACACGTTCCCAACGCGGAGGCAACCGGTTGAATACACTGCTCTTGTCAGTCGATGCGAGCAGGATTCGGGACATCCTTAAAGAGGAGATCGGCAAATTGTCGGCCAAAGTTGAGCCGGTCGGTGAGGGTGGTGGCTGTGAGGAACTGTCCAGCAAGGTCCGCAAGGGCCGGTTCGCGTGAAAACATAAACCGATGAACATCTACTGGAGCGACCAACCAAAACCCTCTCAAACGAAAGAATGCGGAGATACAATCCTCGTAAAACAGCGTCAATAGGTAGTGGGCTGTTCCTGGTTTCTCTACGAGATCCTGTGCTTTCCCCAACAGATGGTAACATTCGGCCTTCAGCTGAATCTGTTCATTGATCGATGCCGGCGGCGGACCTTGGCGAAAGCGGTAGTGGATCTTTTCAGTCAGCTTCACACAGATGTCGTCGTGATCGAAGAGAATTCTGCCTTTTCGCAGTAGGGAGGGGAGTCGAAGTGAGTAGGCGAGGTCTTCCTCGACGGACTGGTATCCATGGTAGCGAATATCTGCGAGGCGGTCGCCGACACGAAGGATTTCGTGACTATCGGCCTCTCCTTTGACGAGGGCGATCAAGTCGATATCGCTGTGGAGCGTGAGAGCCTTCCGAGCTCCCGACCCGATGAGGATGACGCCGACAAGGTCACCACCCCGTCGGCCTTTGATATGCCGTAACGCGACTTCTACATTCGCTTCAAATCCAGGGGGTGGTGGCAACTCGGGCTGTTCCGGCGGTTCCGGGACTTCGAGTAGCTCGGCGTTCAGTTCTTCACGAGTGGGAGTGCTAGTCGAGTGGTGTGTGTCCATGACGTGTTCTAATTCCATGATAATGAATGGTGTGTGCAAACCCTCTGAATCGACCAGTGTAGGGCCTGTTACTCGTTCTTGCTGGTTTCCAACCGCGTGAAGCCGCAACAGGCGAACGACCTGGCCGTTTCGGTATTCTATGGATGGAGGAATATAGTGTCAACGTTTGAGGACGTTGGCAAAGACGTCCGCGGCTTCGTCGATCTGCTTGTCCGTGATATGCAGATGGGTGACTGCTCGATAGCTTTGTCCTCCGACGGCGTTAATAAGTACGCCGTGTTCTTTGAGCGCGGCTACGAGTTCGGCTGGAGAACGGTGTTCGTCGACGATATCGAAGATGACGATATTCGTTTCGACGTGCTGCGGCGCAATCTGGATTGCGGAAATGTGTTGGAGTTGGCGAGCCAGTTTTTTGGCATGCTCATGGTCGGTCCTGAGCCGAGCGACATGCCGCTCTAGCGCATAGATACCGGCGGCGGCTAGGATGCCCGCTTGGCGCATCGCACCTCCGTACATTCGGCGAAAGCGGCGTGCGCGATCCATGAGTCGCTGGTCATTGGAGATCAGCAGCGATCCAACGGGGGCGCCTAACCCCTTCGAGAGACAGAGGGAGACGGTTTCGAAGTGTTGAGCGTACACCGTGGGCGGTAGGGTGGTGGCGACCACGGCATTGAAGAGCCTGGCCCCGTCGAGGTGCATGGGAATGCCATGTCTCACCGCGAGAGCTCGGATTTTTTCGATTGTGGAGAGCGGATAAATCGTGCCGCCTCCGGCATTGTGCGTGTTTTCAATACAGATTAAGGCCGTTGTGATGCTGTGCGGGTCGTTCGGTCTGATGGCGGCCTCCACCTGCTCGACAGTCATGATTCCCCGCTCACCGGTCACCCAATGAAGTTGTACGCCGGCTAGTGCCCCAGCTGCGCCCTGTTCATAGCGAACAATATGACTCTTGCTCTCGACGATTATTTCCTGTCCCGGTTGAGTGTGTGACCGAATCGCTAGTTGATTGGCCATGGTGCCGGAGGGGACGAAGAGCGCGAACCGCTTGCCGAGCATGGCTGCCGCCATATCTTGGAGCCGATTGATGGTCGGGTCTTCTCCATACACGTCATCGCCGACCTCAGCGCGCGCCATGGCTTTCCGCATCTCGTCCGTCGGCTTGGTCACGGTGTCGCTACGAAGATCGATCATCCTGTTCGGCCTCCCAAGAATTCCGTACGGTTCCGGTATTCTAACAGATCTGGCACTTGCAGGCGAAGGCACACCTGTTACACTGCGGGTCTATGGTCGGATTGGATCAAACACGACTAACTCGATGGGCTTACTCCCTCGGTGTGAAACGGGAAGAATTCGTCCCGTTGGTGTGGGCCTTCGTCTATTTTTTCTGTCTCTTGTGCGGGTATTCGATTCTCCGTCCGGTGCGCGACGAAATGGCCATCGAAGGAGGATTGAAGCATCTTCCTTGGATGATGACGGCGACATTCCTCACCATGCTCGCGGCCACGCCACTGTTCGGGTGGCTCTCGGCGCGATGCTCCCGCTACCGGCTGCTGCTGACCGTTTATGCGTTCTTCATTGTGAATCTGTTGGCCTTCTATGCGTTGATGATGAGTCATCTGTATCCTGAGTGGGTGGCCCGCAGTTTTTTTGTCTGGCTGTCGGTGATGAATCTCTTCATTGTGTCGGTCTTCTGGAGTTTTATGGCCGATCTGTTTACACCGGAACAGGGGGCACGGCTGTTCGGCGTCATTGCGGCTGGAGGGAGCAGTGGCGCGTTGGTGGGGCCGCTGATCACGACAGGCCTGACATTTATCGTTCCCGTTTCGGTGCTCATGCTGGCCTCGATGCTGTTTCTCACGCTGTGCCTTGGATGTGTCTATCGACTCGACCGATGGGGCCGCGAACAGTCTATCCACCATCAGTCACGACCCGGTAATCCTCTTCACGGAAGTATCCTGGCGGGTATTCGCCTGACGATGTCGTCACCCTATTTGCTTGGAATTTGCGGCTATCTGGCCTTTTTGACCATGACCGCGACGTTTCTGTACCTCGAACAGACGCGTCTGGTCTCGGAATATTTGGATCAGCCCGAAGCCAGGACACGCCTCTTCTCCTCGCTCGATTTTACGACTGGTCTGTTGACGTGGCTGACACAGATGTTCGTCACCAAACGCGTCATCAGCCGGTTTGGTCTGGTCGCACCCTTACTGTTTCTTCCAGTGATCAGCTTGATTGGGTTTCTCGGTATCGCGCTGTGGCCGACTCTCGGGGTCTACGTCGTCTTTTCTGTGTTGCGTCGGGTGGGGGAGTATGCGTTATCCAAACCTGCACGCGAGGTTCTCTTTACCGTTGTCAGCCGAGAAGAGAAATACAAAGCGAAGAATTTCATCGACACGGCTATCTCACGAGGTGGCGATGCCTCGACGGGGTGGCTGGTTACTGGAATCAAAGCCTTGGGTGCCACCACGGCCCACATTGCGTTGGCGTGCGTGCCACTCATGATCGCCTGGGCTTGGCTCGCCACCGTGCTGGCCCGCGAGGGAAAGCGCCGGTCGGCATCTACCGTATCTTTGATGACAGAGAGTTCTCGCCGTACCGTATGAGTCGGTATCGGTTGTGTTGGCCTTCGTTCGGCTAGTCTCGAACCACCAATGAGCCGATCAGATAGGAACTGGCTCGTCCCACCCTGGTGCCCCGGATCCGAACTTCCGAGACATCGCGTGTATGCTCACGGATGTTCCAGGTATTGCCGGCCTTCAGATCCGGCCAGAACCACCAGGTTCCATCGCGTTTCCGGAACCAGAGTTGAATTCCAGTATCGGGCAGCACCTGAATTGATTCCATGTCGAAATACGTCGGTGCACGAGTCTCAGGATTGCTCACCCACACTTTGACCCACTGATTCTGATCATGCGAAGACAGGACGCGGGGAGTTTTTGCCCAATCAACCTCTGTGCATCTAAAGTCCACAAGTTTGCCGAATCCACGGCCAAGGCCGTCTCCAGGATCCGGAAGGGTGTAGCATTCGATCCCTGTTTCCATGCTCAAGTGAAAATGCGTGAGGCCGATCGTGTCGACGTTGATGTCATGCTTGGAACAGCGCTGGCGATAGGTCCAGCAGTCGCTGTGTTTCGATGGATCACAAGTCTGCAAGGGGCCGAAACCAATTCGGCTCGTCCTGTATGCCAAGGTTGATCTCGCCTGGGAATAGATATGTTCGAGCGCGCTCTCATCGTCGAAATTGACCAGGCATTGTTGAGGACTGCTACCATTGGGACGGGCTTGTACGACCTTGGGCGGTTGATTCTCCCGTTCTCGTTCGGTCACTTGTTCGGGCGTAGCTTGTGTGGGGGGACCTAGCGGGCTTACCGGTTTTATCTGAGTACAGGCGCTCAGTAATGCCGTCAACAATACACAGAGAGCCATCTTGAAACCATGTCCCATCATGTGAACTAGTGAGCGCATCGCTGTTCCTTTCTCTTGCGCCAACGCGAGTCAGTATGCCAACTTCTCATTCGCCATCCTACGATGTAATTGTAGCAGTGAAAAACGTGAGGTGTTCAGGTCATTTACTCATGAAAAAAACGCGTGGTATAGTCCGAAGCCCTACACGCCAAAGGGTATGCCATTGTCTCAGGGAGATGGAATGATTGCAATGACCCATTGGAAGCTGTATCTCGTGAAGAATGGCCCCTATGTCGACTGAGGTTCCGGTCAAGTTATACCTTGATAAGCTATTGAAAGATTGCCGGAAAGTATCGGTTGACCTGGCTCTGCTTTTTGGTCCTGTGAAGGCGAGGGCGCTGCATGCGATGGCCGATCGAGTCGCTGCAGATCAAGACGCTATTCTCGCGGAAAATGCCAAAGATGTCGAGGCTGTGGGAAAGTCCTTTGAGAATGCGGACATGAAAGATCGGATGAAGGCTGCTGTGGCTCGCGTCCGTCTGACGACCGAACACATGAACGAGATGGTCGATCGGCTGCATTTCATCGCCGATCTGCCGGACCCTGTCGGTGCCGTGACATCGCGATGGGAACGTCCGGATGGGTTACAAGTCTCCAGGGTGAGGGTGCCAATCGGAGTGGTCGGCGTGATCTCCGAACGGAGTCCGCTCGTTACCGTGGAATCGATTGCACTGTGTCTGAAGGCGGGCAATCTCTGTATCTTTCGTGGGGCGCCGGAATGGAAGTTGACGCATCAGGCGATTGATGGGCGATTTCGTGAGGCGGCAACGGAGCACGGCATACCCCATGGGGCCTGGGTGCTCATCGATCGCCAAGAGAAAGAAGTCGCGCTCGATCTGATGCGATCAGGGAAAATCCTCGATGCGCTCATTGTGCGTGGCGGAGCTGGGTTACGCAAGACGGTTGCGGAGCAAGCCAAGGTCCCGGTGCTGTGCGATGATGGGGGCCTCACGCAGTTGTACATCGATGAAACCCCCGATATTTCGGTCGCGCAAAACCTGGTGATCAACTCGAAGGTGCAGCAGGTGGGAGCCTCCAATTCGCTGGATACCCTGTTGGTGCAGCAGATTGTGGCTAGGCAGTTCCTGCCTCCGTTGGTCAACCGCCTGCTGGATGAATTCAAGGTGGAAGTGCATGCTTGCCCAAAGACGGTCGCACTCATGGGGCAAATGGCGATGACGGGACATACCGCGATCATCCCAGCGACAGAGGCGGATTGGCAAACGCAGTTCGCTGGTCCGACCCTGGCTGTAAAAATGGTTGAAGACCTCGATGAAGCGTTGGTCCATATTAAGACGCATGGTCCCTGTCTCACCGCCGGAATCGCCACCACACGCTATGAGTCGGCCATGCGATTCACCAGAGAAGTTGATGCCAGTGCGGTGCTGGTGAATGCATCAACCAGGATTCATGCCGGCGATAGCTTCGGAATGGGGAGCGACGTGGGGCTGAGCGTGGGGAAACTGCACGCGAAGGGTCCAATCGGTTTGGAACAGCTGACCTGCGAGAAGTATGTGGCCTTCGGGTCGGGGCAGCTTCGGCTTCCCCATCCGGTACCGGAAGCGTACTTTGACGCCATCATGCTCAAACGACCGTAGATGCCCGCTCAAAACGCTTCCCAGCTTCCTGTTCAGTCGTTCGAGCCACGTCCAGGACCCGCACTGCGTACGCCTCGTGGTTCTCACTCCTTGCAGCCTTGCTGTGAACCGTTTTGAGCAGGCGTAGCACATGACGAATAACCCACTGGGGCAATCGCTTCGAGAGCATCTTGCGTGGTGGGGGCTCAGACACTTCACATCCGATCGTGAGTACTTCTTGTGGCAGCGACAACAGCTCTCCGTCGAAGAGCTGAACCAGCTCAACATCCATGCCGAACGAAGACGCACAGGCGATTCTGTCGATGAAAGGGCGTTCTATGATCTAGCCGCGCGTCCGAAGATCTTCCCGGTTCTCTATAGCCAGCGGCATGAATATTATGAAGCGATCGGACTGCAAGCGATGTCGCACCTCGGCAAGGATCAGGACATTCTCGATTTCGGTTGTGGCCTCGGCATTCTGACAACCTGGTATGCCCTCCGTTTCCCTGATGCGAATGTGGTTGGCGTCGATCGCTCGCCGGCGTCCATTGCGATCGCACAACAAAAGGCGAAGGACTTGGGCCTGCGTAATCTTCGGTTCATCTGCTTGGATCTCCAAGCAGAACCTTTTTCAGGATCCTTCGATCTGGTGTTGGCGACGCACGCACTGCTCCAGGCCGAACAGGATCCTGGGATACCCAGCGAGAGTTGGCAGACGTTTGATCGTGGACACGATCCATCGCAGCAGATGGTGTTTGAACAGCGGACAGGTTTGGCGCGCCGACTTGACCACCTGTGCCAGGTCCTCCGCCCACACGGTCGCATGATTGTGTGCGAAAAAACACGGCAGTTGGCCAGGCGAGTCCCGTTCCAGCGTGCGCTGGCTAGTAGGGGGTTACAGCTTGTGCAGCCTGCGGATCTGATTCATTACCGATCCATCGAAGAAGTGGTGGAGGATGGACCGTTCTATGTGTTGAGTAACGGGACTCAGACCACGGCGGCTTGGGATGAATTGCCGGAGGTGGATGATGGAAGCCTGTTCAATCTCAACACCATGCTGGCGAACTCCATCGATTCCAATGCACCGCTCTATGAGAATCATGGACCCTCGGCGCAGGTGGCCTGGGAAGAGTTGTCGGAACGAACGGTCACTCAGGAATTGACGCGCGAGGAGCGTGATGGCCGACAAGTGCATGTCGAGTTGGGCTTCGTGGATGACACGCACTATCTATACTGCGCGAATACATTCGACCAACGGCAATTGGTCATGATGGAAGAAGCACGCGCTGCGCTGCTTGAGGCGTACTATCTAGAAATCATACGTGGGCTCCCCTAGGAAAGCTACTGAGTTGTACTAGCCTCTGTATACTTGCACGCCGGACACGTCCATACTCTCAATATACTCTATGTGCAGTGGGTGATCGTAGCTCGCTTTTCCTGCACTGCTCCACCCTCGTAAGAGAGAGCAGTCAGACGGCATCTGGGGTTCGGTGAAGGTTCGCTCCAGGCGTGAGTTGGAAGGAGGAATCACCATGAAAGCAGCGCATGTTGTTGTCGCGCTGAGTCTGGTTTGTCTCGGCTGCACCACTCCGCCGGAAGTCAAACAAGCCTTGCTTGCCAAGGATCAGGGGTATGCCGAGAACCAGCGGTTAATGCAGCAATACCGTGAGTTGGTCAGCCAGGTGACCCAGCGGCATCAGCAGTGGTATCGCTACCTTCAAACCAGACTGAAGCTCAATCTCGCCCTGCAATGGGCCACGACCAATCCCACGGTCACTGGTGTGGGCGAGGCCGATCTGGCAAAAGACGATGCCGATCTGCTGGGCCCCGACGTCATGACTCTGATCAACGAGATTCGCTTGAAGAATCTTCCTGAACGGAAAGGCCCGAACGGGCAGCTGGTCTTTTCGACCGGTGCCGGGGATATGAACACGCTTCTGCAGAAGCTTCCCGACCTGGTTGGCCGGGTGGAGCGTCGGGTGGGGAAGGATTCGCAGGCCCCCTCCGATGTAGACCTGATGGCGTTCGACCATTACCGGACCAACGTGGAAGCGCTCCGCCGAATCAATGCGGTCATCAAACAATACTTGGATATCGATGTGACCTTGTCTCGTGATGAGGTCCGGTCGCTTACGGATGAGCTGCGGACATTGCGCCGATGACGGCAGGCTATGAGCACAGGAGGAGATTCGTATGATCGTACGACGAACCATAGTCTTAAGCCTCGGCCTTCTGGTGATGAGCGCAGTCGGGTGTCACTCGATCCATAGTGATGCCGTTCGTCATCTCATTCAGCTCGAAGGCGGAAAAATTGATGCGGCCCAGACGAATATCGATGTGTTCCAGAAAGAGACGGAAGAACGCATCAAGAATCTGGAGCAGGCGCGCAGTTATCTGCAGGATAGTTTTAAGCAGCTGCAGATGCTGGAAGCCAAGCAGCGGTTTGTGCTCGCGTCGTACCGCAAAAT
Source organism: Nitrospira sp. (assembly GCA_005116745.1). Classification (NCBI taxonomy): domain Bacteria; kingdom Pseudomonadati; phylum Nitrospirota; class Nitrospiria; order Nitrospirales; family Nitrospiraceae; genus Nitrospira; species Nitrospira sp. Next base: position 439,542 of record SWDS01000001.1, read on the forward strand.
CGCCAGCAAGAGAGGGGAGGCGGCGTATGCGGCGTCGTCTTTGATCGCACAACTCTATTTGGCCGAGTCTCACGGCGTAGAAAAAATGGTCTGGGATCAGTTTGAAGAAGACTTTTGCGGACTTCGTGATACCGCCAATGCGCTGAATGACTCGTGGAAGCAGACCGGTGCGATCCATGCTCAGCTGAAGCAGTTCGCGGACAGGTCTGCCTTGGCCTCTGTGGATCCTGAATTCGTGTCGGCGGTGATTGATCGGGCGCCAGCCCAGTCGGACCGTATTGTGGAGATTCTGAATCACTCGCGAACTGTGAACGATGCACTCGAAGAAGTCACAGGCTCGGGGATCATTCGCATGCGAGCCCTGGATCGGGCCCAGACGTTGACTGCCGATTTGGTTGAGTTGCTCGATAAGTTAAAGAAAGACGACGAGCAATAGGGAGGCACTATGGAACTCAGTATTGAAGGAGTCGTCGGGTTTCTCCGAGATAACGATAATCTGATCAAGCAACTGATGGAAACAGCTGAGGATGCGACTCAAGAGGTGATGGGGCTCTCGGTTCAGGTGGACCATACGCGTGATGAGGCCAAGGCGTTGGTGGATCAGCTGGGAGCTGTTGAGTTTGAGATCGGCAAACAGGACGAGACGAAGGTCCGGCAAAAAGCTCTCTTGGAGGCGGTGGCCACGCTCCGCAAGAAATTCGAAACCTATAAGAACGACCCACTTCGGCGTGGGATCTATGCCGCTGAGATCTCGAACCTGTATCTGCAGTTGGCCAATACCTTCAACAATGAGACGATTGCGCAGATCGTTCCCTTCACCAAAGACGAAATCAAATCGTACAAAGACCTCATGAAAGAAGCGGTGCTCGACGCGGCGTCCAGAAAAAAACGGGCTGCCGTTATCAAGGCAGCCGCACAGATGTCAAAACTGGCGATCGGGGTAGCGGCGAAGCTGGCGGTGTAATCGCGTGAGGGATTGAGCGATGAGACGGACATGGTTGGTCTGGGTTGTGATCGGTTTTGGATATGGCTGCAGCCTTGATGCAGGCTCCCGTGGTCCATTCGGTCCCGAGGACCCTGAAACTGCGGTGCAGAAGACCCCGCTTCCCGACAAGATTCCTGCTCCGAATGTGTTTCAGTTCACCGGCGATGACACGGACGGCCATCACAAACCAAGAATGGTCGGTGCGGTGCCCGATCCCTCCGTGAAGCGGTCGGTCAGCCCGTCTGTGGTTTTGACGGCAGATGACGTGATTCAGTTGCGAAAGGCCGCCGAAGGCGACCGTCGGGTTGCCGCCCTGCTTGGAAAACGCTGGACATTCATTGATGCAGACCGGATGCTGCCGGAAGGCAAGGTCTCATTCGGCTGTTGCCGCGAAGAGTCCAGCATGACGAGATTGGTGTACTACAGTTATAGCCAAAACGTGGCCGTAGACGTTCGACTGAAAGAGACCGCGTCCTCAGTGCGTCACGTCTTGACGGCTACCAACCACCGGAGGGGCAACAGGATGTCCAACGGGGGATCGAGTTGGCGAAGGCTGATCCGCGCCTGGTTGGAAAGGTGGATCAGCTCCACGGACATGGACTGCTCATGCAGCCGGATCGTGGGTTTTTCAGAAATGAGCCTGGCTACGCACACCGCACCATTTGGATTACCTTCTCCAAAGGAGAGGACGGGGATCCAAAATACTGGGCCGTGGTGGATCTGACCGACGATAAGGTGCTGGAGGCCGGCGAGGAACCACCTCGCTCTTGAGAGGAATGCGATGACACGAATCTGGTTGGGCCTGGTCATGATGGTCGGCATGGTTGCCTCGTCGGGACTCTCGCTTGCGGAAACACATTCGGAGCATGTCAATTGGGGGAAATGGAGTTTCGATTGGGAGGTGCGGGATAACACCGGATTGGCCATTCGGAACGTCACCTATCGGGATGAGCTGGTTCTGGCGAAGGCCAGCATGCCGGTGGTTCGCGTGAAGTACGTCAAGGAGCAGGTGTGGTGGAATCCGTTCACGTGGTTCGGCTCTCGCGCTGAAAGCGGTCGCTGTGGTCCGTTTCAGGATCGATTGCGTTGGCAAGACCTCGTGCCGATCGTGAATTGCGGTGATCAAAAAGTCTGTATGGAAACGTCAACTCAGCAGAATGTGAAGTGGCTGGAGGTGGGGATCTATGCCCGTATCGGAGAATATCACCTCTATCAATCTTGGAACTTGTCGGATGATGGCGAACTGCGCCCCGTGCTTCATAGTCGAGGGCTTTCGTGCAACACCGACCACGTCCATCATCCGTACTGGCGATTTGATTTCGATATTAACGGGAACGGCATGGACCAGGTTTTCGTTCACGAAGAGGGGGGGGCGGATCGGGGG
>SWDS01000001.1:442010-443334 GCA_005116745.1 Nitrospira sp.
CCGGGTTGGCGGAAATATACGAATGAGCGGAACGATGTCAAAATTCCAGCACTCAATAAAGCCTGGTTCGTGCGCGATCAGCTGAACGGCCATGGCGTGTGGATTCTCCCTGGTACGGGCTATGTGCCGCTCAAAGATGACGGCGAGCGGGACAAGTTTGCCGACCTTGATGTCGCCATTCGGCGAGCCAGCGCCAGTGAAGACGTTCCATGGAGTTTCGGAGCGCGAGGCCAACTCGGCTACGATGAGGACAATCAAGGAGTTCAAGAGCAAGACGTTGTCTTCTGGTATGTGGCCCATATGCCGCACATGGCTGCGATGGGGCCGACGAAATGGCTGACCCTTGGCCCCACTCTCCGTGTGCAACGGTAAGAGCATTTCGCCCGCTGATTCTCCTGGAAACGTTAGGCCAAATCGGGCTACCCATTTCCTATACCACGATGATGAAAGAGGCATGGCTTATGCTTCCATCAGTGAAGCAGAAATTTTGAGTATCCCAGTTGACAGGTAGGCTGGAAGAGGTATAGAGAGAAAGAATAGTTCACTGTCTGCACGATTCTCCGAGTGATTCCGAATCAAGGAGGAGGTGAAGATGGAAGACCTTAGTCCACCGGATTACAATGGCCCGCCGAGTCATGGGCGGGCGTCTCCCCAGTCACGTTAGCCGGTCCTCTCGCGGCTGTCACATTCCCGTGTAGGGAATACAGTATTAAATCTGATGAGCCGTGTTGAGGTGATCGGCTGGCGTACGTACGTCATTGCTGGCGGGGATCGCAATGCTCTTGACGGATTGCCTCCAAGCCCACTACTCGTGCGGGCTTTATCACTACAGACACAATGTTCTAGGCGTCCTAAGCGCCCACTGCGGGTGGCCTTCCGGGTGGGGGGGCTACTCGTCTGTGATTTCATCAGGCTTTTCACGGATCGAGAACACAATGTGATGGTAGACACGAACGTTTGAGGTCGTGATTCCAATGAAAGGAGTTAGCCATGGACACCCTCGCAATGTTTATGATCGTCATGGGCGTGATTTTTATCGGTGGCTTAGTGGTGTACAAGAAGAGCCAATAAGTCGTCTGCTATAGAATACAGACGGCAGAGGTTTCGAGTTCACATATCCGTTGGGACGGACGAGGGACAAGCGATGGTCTATGCGCTATCGCTTGTTCTTTGGCAATTTCATGTGTCCCTGACGTAGTGGTGTGGATAGCGACGTCTGCAACGGTATCTTGCCATGACACCATTTCTCATGCTGACTTCCACGCTTGGTGGGACTGTTGAATAAAGGGGGCGGTGCTTGAATTGTTGTTATACTGCGCCTTGT
>SWDS01000001.1:443434-444662 GCA_005116745.1 Nitrospira sp.
GGGACTGTTGAATAAAGGGGGCGGTGCTTGAATTGTTGTTATACTGCGCCTTGTCCAATCGCGTTTTATCCCCCTCTTCCACTCTGGAGCCCTGTATGTCCCAAATGGAAATGGTCGATCTCGACAGCCTTGTATCGTCCACGCACCCGTACCGACGGTTTCAGGCCTATCTGCCGGATAGCACCGAAGCCTTGGCCGACGTGCCTCAGCTCAAAGGCGCTGATGGGTATGGCGTGGAGCGGCTCTTTCGCTGTCTGCTCGTGCAATTCATGGAGGACCTCTCGGATCGGGAGCTGGAGCGATATCTGGAAGAAAATCTGGCCGCCAAGTGGCTGTGTGGGTTCAGCTTGTCGGAACCCACACCCGACTACAGCCTGTTCAGCCGTGTCCGTACCCGCATCGGGCCGACTCGCCTCTCCCAACTCTTTGCCACGATGCGCGAACAGCTCAAAGCGGCAGGACTCATGAGTGAAGTGTTCACGTTTGTGGATGCCACGCATCTGATTGCCAAAGCTACGCTGTGGGAAGAGCGCGACAAGGCGCGGCAGCAGCACATCGAGAAGCTGAACAACACGGTGCTGCCGAAAGTGGCGGTGGATAAGCAAGCCCGGATTGGCTGTAAGGGAAAGAAGAAATATTGGTACGGCTATAAAGAGCATGTCAGCGTGGATATGCAATCCGGGCTGATCAACAAGGTGGCCACCACCCCAGCCAATCTGCCCGATGCCCACGGCCTCCGGCATGTCTGCCCCACCCAAGGGGCGATCTATGGAGACAAAGGCTATTGTACGGCTCCCGCGCGGCAGGCTGCCGCCCAACGGAGCTGTCATCTCGCGGCCATTCAACGGAACAATATGAAATCCAAGAATCGGGATCGCGACCGGTGGTATACGCATCTGCGAGCTCCGTACGAACGGGTGTTTTCTCACCGGCCGAAGCGCGTACGCTACCGTGGGGTGGCGAAGAATCAATTCGCAGCCTTCTTGCAGGCCATGGTGTTTAACCTCAAACGGTTGGTCGTCCTCGACGCGAACTTCGTTGTGGCCTAAGCGCAGGACACGGTCCACGGACCTTGCCTCAAAGGAGGAACCCCTCCTCCCGGATACCAACTCAAGAGCACCCTACGGGGAGTGCCTACCGTGGAGGCGTTCCTCGAAGACCTTTGGCGAGATCGTTTGGACCATCCTCCTCTCACCGGAGGCCGCACACCGCTTTTTTCAACAGCCCC
>SWDS01000002.1:0-104551 GCA_005116745.1 Nitrospira sp.
GCCGACAAAGTACCAGAACGCGCCAGGAGGAAGGTTGAAACAGACCCCTGGTTGGAGCAGCGCAGCTCCCATCAGTGCCATTCCGAATATCATGGAAATGGCGCCAATCGCTGCTACGGTTTCCGCACTCGCATTTTCCACAGGTATGGACAATACGAACAGATAAAACAGATACCGTATGCTGGTGAGGACGTTCTCCGGCATTTTTGTCCAATTTGAATCTGAGCGGTTTGGCCCTATGCACACGAATTAGAAGATTTCAACCAGTGCGTTCAAACAACCGTCAGGCGAGAGGGTACGGCTTTACATCCGCCTGACTCCGTTCAAATTGCATCCATCGCTCAAGGGCCAGCACGTACCATAATTGGAGCGACGCTTCGCCCTGCTTTACTGCTGATTGAAACAATGCCGAGGAGGCGTGATGCCGAATCCACCCTTCTTTTTCTAAAATCGGCTCCCGCAAGCTTGCTTCCGCAAGCGGACGCCAGGGACCCACGATCCACCGATGCACGGGAATACCGAACCCCCGTTTCCTTCCTTTGGCGAGACGCGGGCCGATTCTTCGTCCGGCAACCTCGCGCAAGATCGCCTTCAGCCGCCACTGATGCAGTCTTACCGCATATGGCAACGAGGCGGCAAATTCCCACAAGCCCTGATCCAAGAAGGGTGATCTCGCTTCAAGTCCATAGTGCATCGTCGCTCCATCCACCTTTGTCAGATATTCTCCGACGAAGCGATTCCGATACTCGTAATCCAGAAAATGACCGACTAACGATCCGGCCGTCGACGGCACCCACGCGTCGTCACCGGCCACACCGTTCTCCAGGCGATCGCCGAGGATCTTCGATCCCATTACCGAACGTCCGTGAATCGTCGGACTTTCAGCGACATAGTCCAGGAACGTCGCTATCCGACGAAGTGGTCCGCCCCTCGGAACCAATGAGCCGTCTCTACACCACCATTTCCGGAGTGAGTACGGAATGATCGGCGCCAGTTTTCCAGCCAATACAACATGACGATGACGTGGATAGCCTAAAAACACATCATCCCCCCCATCACCCGTCAAGAGGACCTTCGATGATGCCGTCACACATTTAGAGACTTTGAGCATTCCCAGCGCCGATGAACAAGCAAACGGTTCGGCGAAAGCTGAGACTAGGTCATTGATGTCGTATTGGTCATCAGAACCCATCTCGAGTACCCGGTGATCGAGTCCCAGTGTTTCCGCGGTGCTTCTTGCGTCAGCGGTCTCATCCCAAGGGTCACCAGGTGTGCCAATCGTATAGGCAGTAATCCTCCTCCCGAGTTTCGTCGCGGCCCAACAAATCAAGGCAGAATCGATCCCTCCGCTGAGCAGAATTCCGATCGGAACATCCGCATGTAACCGCATCTCCACCGCCCTGAGGAGTTGCTCCTCAGCCGCCTCCACGGATTCCTCAAATGACAAGGATGCCGGCCTCACTGGAGGAGACGACCAGTATCTGCGGATCGCAACTTTTCCATCATCCCACTCCAAGATGGATGCAGGGGGCAATTTGCGCGCCTCCCGATATATCGAGTACTCATCGGAGATGAATCCAAGCTGCAAGTATTCCGCAATCGCCTGTTCATCCAGTTCATGGACGAACCCTGCCTGCCTGAGTGCGCGGACCGTTGAGGCGAAGGCGATCACGCTACCCTGTACGCTGAAGACAAGCGGCTTGACCCCAAGTCGATCTCGCACGAGGTACAGCTTCTGCAACCTGTTGTCCCAAAGCCCGAACGCAAACATCCCCCGCAGTCTCGTGACGAGCTTGTCAATTCCCCACCTCCGATAACCTTGGATCAACACCTCCGTGTCGGTGTTGCTCATGAAGGTATCCCCGTCAGACTCAAGCTCTTTCCGCAATTCAAGAAAATTGTAGATGGCCCCATTGAAGACCACGCCGACATTCCCATCGGATGAGCGCATCGGCTGTCTGCCTGCCTCGCTCAGATCAAAGATGGCCAATCGACGATGAGACAGGACCGCCTTGTCCCAAGCTTCGATTCCTTCTCCATCAGGCCCTCGTCGCGCAAGAGATTGCGCCATCCGTCCGACGGCTTCTCTGGCCATAGCCCTATCGAAGGTTCCGACGACTCCGGCTATTCCACACATACCAATCTACCTTCTAGTTTCTAACTCTCGTCCATCACTCCGGGACGTGACCATGACTTGACATCGCTTGACGCAACACGGCGTCAAGCTTTCTGCCAATCGTCACCCAAGAAAACGCTTCGACATTGTCGGATCTATGACGTTGTCCACGAATCACAGCTTTCAGATAGGATGCGATTCCACGAGAGTTGGTTGCCGTAAAACTTGTCACCAATCCTGTAGACGCAGTTACCGCGGTTGCATCACTCCCGCTAGGGGCAATGAGAAGCACTGGTGTTCCGAGTCCGATGGCCTCAAATATTTTTGCCGGCACCATCCCTGAAATGTCTGGTGAGACCTCCTCCTCAATGGAAACGATGGCTACGGCAAGACTAGCGCCCTTGACTGCCGACAGAGCTTCGTGTCTCGGAACTTTTCCGTGCAGCACAACCCGATCAGTCAGACCGAACCGAGCTGCCTGTTCGCGAACATGGCTCTCCTGCGCCCCATAGTAGTGGAAATACCATTCCTGACCCGTTTCGCTCGATAGCTGCTCATTCAAGCTCTTGAGCGCAGCCATGAACGGAGAGAGGATCCGACGTGGCGGATAGAAGTTCCCCGTGTACACAAAGGCGTGATGTCCGAAGTCGTACGGCTGAACGGCTGCCATTTCACTAGAGTCATACCCATTCGTCACGACATGACACTTCGCCCCAACACCATACCGTCGATCCAGATCCGCACCCCAGGAAGGCGACACAACCGTCACTGCGGCGGACCCTTGAAGCAATCTCGCCTCTTCACGGATGGTTGCCGGCCGCGGCGGGCGACGGGCGTGAGGATTTCCAGTCCAAGGATCGCGGTAGTCCAAGACATAGGGCCGGCGGAGCTGGTCTGAAAGATTTCTTGCCAGTCTGAACGCCACGAACGGCGACCCTGATGCAAGGATTACATCTACATCCTTCGCGCTCAGATCGGAACACTCTCGCTCCGCCTCCTTCACCCAACCTACATGTGGATCAACCCCTAGGCTTCGTGCAACTGTTCGGCAGATTCCTCCGCCAATCCATCCCACGTTCTGATCCCAGCATTTCATTCGACTGGGCACCAGACATCGCCATCGATGACCGGTCAAGATCCGATGGATGCCTTCGTCGTGCAACTCCCTCGCGAGTATCTCGCGGTCTTCAACGCTTTGCCATACCGAAGGATCTGGGGTAACCACTGTCACCTCCCATCCCAGCCTCGCCAGATGCCTTGCGATGTTCCCCGTACGAACGCAAGCAATCGCCTGCACCGGTGGAAAGTAACATGCCAAGAAGAGAAGCTTTGGGCGGGGTGCAGGTGGTATTGCTCGCACCCTTGATTGTGTTGAAGTTCCTGTTACCAACGCAGTCCTCTTCAGATGTCTCTACGCAAAGGTCCTGATCTCATCCGACCTGGTAATCCGGCGGCACACATGCGGACCAGGCTACGCTTTCACCATCCCTCCCCATTTTCGGGTGACCCTACAGAACCAACATTCGGCGATGGGATTACCCTGGCCGCGTTGATCGGCATATCCTGTGTACTCTAGCGGATTCTGGTCATAAAATACATATTTGCTCGTCAGGCGGAATCCCGACCAGCCGGTAGGACATTGTGCTATTTGTTTCTGCAGATCTCTCTGTAGGCCGAGGCCAAGGTCTCGGGATCCCTTGATGTCTTTGCCATCCCGAGATTACCGACCTGCAGGTCGTAACGAGAGCCATCGGGCGACCGCACAATCCCTTCCACGATCTTTGTCAATTCCGCATCATCACTGAACAGATAGCCGATATCGCCGTACCGGTCAAACATCGCCTCAAATATCGGTATTTTCCTCGCGATCACAGGCTTCCCCCAGGTGATGGCATCAAGGAGGACTCCACTGGCGGCCAGTGAATAATGTGCCGCTTCATGAGGCAGAATGACAAAATGAAGCAGCGAGACGTTTCGGATAAAGTCGGCGCGGCTCATCTTCGTGCTTACGGGTCTACTGGCAAGAGCATCGATCCCATCCATCGGCAAGCTGCCTTCATTGGTATGACCGATCGCGTGGAATTCGACTCGAGGCCCGTAATTTACCTTCACTTCGCCGGCCGTTTTCACAAAAAGCGGAAACCCTTTGGCCTTGTTCGCGAGCCCCAGAAATCCGAATCGGATCGGCTCACGCAAGCCCACCGGCTGGGATGCGGCTTCGTGGGGAGAAATTGGGTGCTCCAAGGTTTCAACATGACCCGCCAAGTGTGGGAGATTTCCGACCACAGTGTCTCGTATCGCTCTTTCCAGAACGAGGTACTGAAGGCCGGCATTTCCAGATAGCGTAAGGGCCGTCTTCATATCTTGGAGCCTTCGAATGGGACGCCTATACCGTTGACCGGCCACTCCGCTCAGCGCGTGGAGAACCATCTGCACGGGGACGTGGTTGGATCGGAACCATCGCACAACTTTTATGGCCAATACCGTTGACGGTTGTGCGGACGTCAGGACCAGCCGAGACATGGTCTCGTGGGTCATGCTGTTCAACGCAGACCGAAGGATATCGAGCTCGCATATCACGCGTCGCACATAGCCCATGCCCTTCGCTGGGGGACAAATGTGTTTCCACGAAATCGAGTCTGCGAAGGCATGTCCCACTTCCTTCTTGAGTTCTTCCACATGAACCGCTTCACCCCAAAAAGCCAGGTCTTCTTGCGGAAAAGCGGCCCTGATCGTTGCCAGCAATCCAGCGTTGAATGGAATGTGCGTGCGATTGAGGAAGGTTAACTCACACAGAAGAATCATCGTTTCATCCGCGATCGCTTGCGAGAACTACGGAATTGTCTTCTCCAGAGAGAAGGTTGTTGCATTCTGTAGCTCGGACATTCCACAATCGGCTCGGCTAGATGCGCTCCCAGTCCAAGTCCAGGCGCGCATCTCTCATCTGTTGTTCCAGCCAATATAATCGTTGAAATGTCAAAACAGATACTTCGACTCGACCGACGCCGGCCATTCCAGCCAATAATCGAGGAAGACAATGCTTTCTTGCCAATAATGTGAGTTGATTCTTGTCGCACATGACGACAGACAACCGCCTAGCCCAGGTTTTTGCACAGGCGGAGAAAGGAATCGATCGGCCCGCTTTGTGGAGCTCGCCCGCGTGCGGAATTTTCGATAGGGCGGGAAAGTGCCGTTCAAAAATCTTCTTGTAGACGGCCCGGTTGAAACACCTATAATCATGCGCCATCTTGTACTTGAGAAGAGGCCATGCGTAGAAGGGGACAACCGCCTCCGTCAATCCCAAATGTTGATTGAAGTTATTCGAGATGTAGAGCCGTTGCCTGTAATAAAAATCTGCCCACCCGAAAATCTTGCCGATACGCGATCCTTCTCGAACCGCCGCTTCCATCGGGGCGAGCGACCTCTCCCGCACTTGCTTGGCGATATCTCCCCTCAACATGTCGAAGGATATTCCCAGATGCTTGCGCTGGAGAATCCCGGCCAGATCCTCCTTCCACTCAGTCTCATATTTTCCAAGATACGTGTCCTTGGACCCTCGTATAAGACCATCGCCCATGAACCCGTGTAGCATGGGAGTTCCAGGGTCGACTTGAGCGACAAGATAGGTCAGGTTCTTGGAAAGAGGAAAACCATCGGGAGCAGCATGAAACACGTTCTCGTAGAGATCCCATTCGGAACCACGGCAAGGTATTCTTTTGTGAGCGGCGCCCACTGTTTCAGCCACTTGACGCGCCACGGCATCTTCTTGCTCTGTAACAGCCACTGTCGTACATTCAATGGGCTGTTTCACGACTGCAGACGCTAAGGCCAATAAATACCGACTATCGTATCCCCCGGAAAGAGCAAGGGCGACTCGAGGCTGGTCTTTCAAGAGAATCCCTGTGGTCGATGAGATAATCCGATGGAGATTCTCTACAGCCTGTTCTTCCGTAGGATGATCATCGCTTGACTCCCATTGAATATACGGAATCGTCTTGAAGCGTCCATTCTGGAATACACTAACCGCCCCGGCAGGCAACCGATGAAGCTCGCTGAACAAGGAGCCGTCGGTACAGTTATACCGATAGGCCAGCCAGGCACTGACCGCATCATAATCGACGTCGCCATTCACCAAGCCCGCCTTCAGAAGCGGCCAGACTTCACTCCCGAAGATCATCCGGTCCTTCGAATGGCCGATAAACATGGGCCTCACGCCCAGTGGATCAGCTACAAACGTCACACGTTGCTGCTTCGGCTCATCAATAATCGCGACAAAAGGGCCAAGAAGATCTCTGAACAGATCATAGCGCTGTTCCGTAATCACACCAACGCTCCACGCTGCGATCTTGGATTGAATCACCGTGGGGTGAACCGGTATTCCCCAGATATAGACTAAGGCTCCCGTCAGCGGACAATAGTGCGTCTGGAGGCGTGTATTGGGATAGGCCGCTACCTCCAACTGTCGAGGAGCTGTCTTCGGACATAGTGGTATCTCGACAGGAAGGGCTCCTTCCACTACGACCGGTGATACAGACAGATCTTTGGGAAGGATCTGGTAGCCGAATAGTTGATTCATGATGGATGTACAGCTTAGGTCGCTATGACGCCCGTCCCTCTTGCCCGGCGGTCTCTCTCGATCCGGCAGAGCGCTGCGTTGCCGCCACATCGAGCTGATCCGCATACAGTTTCGCCGTCTTATTGACGCAGAAACAGAAAAGTAGACCCTCCGCTTGCCGCCACATCGGCTTGAAACGGAATTCCCGCCCGATCAGCTTAGCGATCACCCGTTCAGCGTAATACACCACCGCGAAGCGTCGCTTCGACTTGACTAGCAGCATAGAATTCACCCAACGAACGGCCGGCCAAAGCCGTGTCTTGGATCTCGTCATAATCTTATGGTCTGCCAGATAGTCCAGGAATTGATCTCGGAGCACCTTGCCATATGGAATCGCCGGGTGACTGAAGATGACAACAGAGCCCTTCTTCGATTGGCCAAACATTTTCCTAGGAACTCCAGCCTCTTCGGCGATCCGCCTAGCAATGGGTTTATCGTACATGGTTCCCAATCGCCACGGATCCATTTCGGGCGACATCGTAATACTGTCGATCTCCTGTTCCCTCCTGACTGCCAAGTCCGGCAACGGTAGCTGGATAAAGCCGACGACCAAACGAACCTCGGCCATTCCCAACCCGCTCGAATCGCTTCTCTTCAACTGCGAATCTGCATCTCCACGTATTGTTCGCTTGACTGCCGGATCCCTCCAGACCGCGCCCCCTGTTCCGGTGAGCAACAGGCTAGGATTCGCGACATGATTCGCGATCTCCAAAAGATTCGCGTCTTGGTTATGGTGGAGGGCGCAGTAATATAAATACTCATGGTCGAATCCTTGGACAAACGCGCGTCGATCTATTCGAATGCAGTCGAGACCGAGGGACTCGCAGATCTGGCCGCCATCGTCATCCGGCGCCTTCCCGTCATCATCATGCGCCAGGTAACGGCTACTCTTCCCCTTCGAGATGGTAAAGACTTTATCCACTCCATACGTTGCGGCAATCGCATTGACCGCCGTGGAATCGAACCCTGACGACTGCGTCGACAGGATCTGGAGCGGCCGAGCGCGAGCGCTATCCCGCGCATTAGCAGCCATGAGCTTGTAGTTGTTCCGAAGATAGTTCTGGTAATCCTCAAAACACTTCAATCGGGGCGGCATGCTTTTTTCAGACTCCCGAATCCCTCCCTTCGAGACATCGAGGTTTCTATACATGAGACGCCTCAGCCAACCGCTGACCGTAGGGATGTCGCGCCGGTAGTCGTTGATGCCCTTCATGATTGAGTCACAAATCGCTGGATAGTCCGAACACCGAACATCGAGGGCATCCTTGATGTATCCCAAGATCAGTGGCAAAGAATTAGAGACAGTGAGGCGTGTATCATTCTCATGGTAGTAGAGGGAGTCGGTCGTGGATGCGGTTGTCACGAATCGGACCGAGTCGTCGCTGAGAATTCCGCCGGTTCCGAACACGCAGTCAGTTTCACCGAAACCCCCAGCTTGAAACGGACCGTTCCATACGCCTTCGATGAAAAAATTCTGCCGAACTTCTACCCAGGAACCGTGTAGCAGAATCACGGTGCCTCCTGCACGATCAACCTCCGCCACCCAGGCCAGGTTTGGCAACGAGGCATTGGCAAACGTCGTCAGTCGCATATGGCCGACCGCTTGTCTGAGCAATTAGCTGGCAGTAACAATCGAGTATCCAAAGGATCCATCTTCAACGCCGCGCCCCAATCCTCCTCTGCTTCACCTTTTACCTTTCGAGTTGTAACCGCGAGAACATCATTGTGCCAAGGTACGCGTAGGTGTTTCTGCGATCGGTTGCTTCTCAGGCAGGCTCTGGTCGTTTTGGTTCCGTAGACGGGCCATTCTACGAGCGATCCGCCTCCAGGTATTGAGGGGATTGAGCGCCAGTTCGACGGTCTCGAGCCATACTGCCCCGGCAAGTTTTCCATAGCTAAGCGAGGAGCCCAGTTTGCCCAATTCTTTTTTATGGAATTCCCAAAACCCTTTTTGCTTCTTATAGAACATCGAGTGGCGAGCCAAGAATTTGTAATACTGATTCCAACATTGCCTCGTACAGACCTCATATTCCTCTTCGCTGAGATAGGCCCGCCCATATGCAGACAAGTGTTCAAACCACCCCAGGTACCCGGTGCCGAACCGTTTGTGAAAGGACGTACTTTCTGCTTCCGCATGCTCACGCGTGAAAGTCAACACCTGGTGCACAAATCCATAGTCACGATCCCTGAGTATGTCAAGACAGGCCTCTATGTCGGTATGCAAGTTGGCCACGTTATAGAACGCGGAACGTTTTCTGACCTCATCGGCACAAATCAACATCGACGTCGGAGCCCCGAACACATAGGGCCCCCCGAGGAAGTAATTCCGGCCAAGCTCTCGCCCTGGAACGACCGTGCTCGGATAGGGCAATCCATCCCAGGAGACCTGTTGGTTTCGCAACCCGTATGAGCCGACAATCCCCACAGTCGGATGGGCCTCGGCCAGCTCGACCATCTGCCTTATGCAATCCGGAAATATCCAGTCATCTCCATGCACCACTTTGCAATACTTACTCTCCATTGAAATCTGCCGGTACGCAATATTCCCGTTCTGATCACAGCCGACGAACTCCGTGTTGTTATGCACGCGGATTCGTCGATCCCTTTCCGCATAGCGTTGAGCAATTTCGAGCGTCCGATCGGTGCTGCAGTTATTGACGATGCAATATTCCCAATTGTGATAAGTTTGGGCCAACACGCTTTCGATGCACGCTACTAGATATTTCTCCCCGTTATACACCGGCGTGAGCACGCTCACCAAAGGCTGCGACTCTGGCTTCATACGTTCCTCTTAGTAGGATACTTCGATCGTTGAGCCCATATTGAACAAGCCCTAAATAGAACAGTGGAGGGGAGCAGCTACGACTCACCGGCTGGCGTGAATGCCCTCGGAGTGTAACACGGTATTCCAATTCAACATCGGCCTTACCACGCCGGGAAGGTGTCCGGCAAAATCACCGCGTGCCGAGTCCCCCTCGCAACTGTCGATCACCATAAATGCGACGACCTGACGCTGGTAGAATTGCGAGACCTCTGGCTCTATGGTATCCAGACCCAGATCAACGAACATCGTCCCCTCAGCAAGATAATTGCCAGGGATCCAGGCCGTGCTTCGATACCACCCACACGGACGGACACGCCTCCGCCATGCGGGATCAAGATCAACCGAGTCAAAGAGACGCACGCCGTCCTCGTTGTACAAGGAAAAGGCTGACCTCATCTTATAGCCGGGCTTGAGTACCTCATACTCCATCTCAATTCCGATCGGTTTTCGGATATCGAGGTTTTCGGAACACTGGCCGTCCTCGGTACGGACTCGCACAGCCCGCAGCCTGACGACTTCGCCCCCTGGCGCTCTCAGTGGTTCCTTCCATTCTCGCACGCACATAGTCGCGAATTCCGAATGCAGATAGGCCTTGACGATCTCGTGAGAGGGCCCATCCCGGCATAGTTTCCCCTCCCCCAAGAGGATAACTCGCTGGCACAGCCTCGTGACGGATGGCATGTTATGACTCACGAAAAAGATGGTGCGCCCTTCTTTGGCCACCCCCTCCATTTTCCCCAAGCACTTCTTTTGGAAGGTGGCATCCCCCACCGCCAAGACCTCATCAATGATAAGCACTTCCGATTCCAAATGGGCCGCGACCGCAAACCCCAACCGCATGGCCATTCCGCTGGAATACCGTTTCACCGGCGTATCGATAAACTGCTCCACTTCGGCAAATGCCACGATTTCATCGAACTTGCGTGCGATCTCGGCTCGTTTCATTCCCAGGATGGTCCCGTTCAGGTAGATATTCTCTCGGCCGGTCAGCTCCCCGTGAAAGCCGGTTCCGACCTCCAGAAGTGCCGATACGCGGCCATCAATTTCTATCCGACCGCGAGTCGGTTCCGTAATACGTGACAGCATCTTGAGCAACGTACTTTTCCCCGCGCCGTTACGGCCGATAATTCCCACCATTTCCCCACGTTTCACTTCAAATGACACATTCTGCAGCGCCCAGAAGGTGTCCGCTGCCGGGGCTCGTTCGTCTTCTACGGAACCGGTGTTCCTCGACGGCGGGATACGACCGTTCGGTGCCCATATGGATTTCAGGCCAGACATCAGATGCTCGCGCAAGGTCTGATGCCCCCTCTCTCGAGCCCCGATTCGGTACTGTTTCGAAAGCTGATCAACACGAACCGCGATATCACTCATATCGATAGTATAACTTAATCGTTTGTTCTCTGAGCCGGTTGGACTTGTAATCCGACGTGATTCCTTGCTTCTTCCTCAAAGCACATCCGCAAATTGTCGCTCCATCTGCCTGAAATACACCAACCCTCCGATGATGACACAGAACAGCACAACGACACTCTCTATCATGACGACCGGATCTGGAGCCGTACGTCCCAGCAACGCCCAGCGAAATCCCTCAATGACTCCCACCATCGGATTCAGGCCATAGAGCCACCTCCACCGCTCAGGGACGAGGCTGACCGAATACACGATCGGCGTCGCATACATCCATATCTGCATGATAAAGGGGAGGGCGTGCCCCACATCTCTGTATTTGGCATTGAGGGCCGATGTAAATAGACTGATCCCCAGAGCCATCAACATTGCGAGTAGGATGAATCCCGGTAAAGTGATCACTTTCCAGGTGAGTGGGATTCCAGCATAGATGAGCAATCCGAATAGCAGGATCATTGATAGCGCAAAGTCAACAAGCGGCGATACCACCGTGGCAATGGGAAGCCATAACCGTGGGAAATAAATCTTGCTGACGATCCGTGCATTGGTGACGATACTTTCCCCCGAGCGCGCGACAGCTTGGGCGAAATAGGTCCAAGGGAGCAGAGCCGTCATCGCAAATGCTGGATACCACACCCCATCCGAAGGCAGTTTGGCCATTACTCCAAAGATCGCCGTAAAGATCAGCAGCGCGATCAGCGGCTGCAACATCACCCATGCCACGCCGATCGCCGTTTGCTTATAGCGGACCGTGATATCCCGCCAGACCAGAACATACCCTAACTCGCGGTATTCCCAGAGATCAGACCAGCCCATATCAAACAGACTGGTTCGCTTCTCGATGATGACTTTCCGTCTGGGTTGATTTATGGTCGCTTCTGCTTGAGCCATATGCATCCGTGGCTTGTCCCCTATTCACCTAGTCGAATCCGAGCGATTCCCCTAATGATTCCAACATTACCGTCAGCATAAATCCTACTTGATGGCGTGATACCTGGTACTCCAGTGCCGTTGTATCTGAGTTAATGTGTGTGAAGAGATAAAAGAGTTCTCCTTTGATGTTCCTCGTCAACATATACTCAAGCTTCGATCCTCCAGTGATACTCTGAAATTGAGAATCTGTATTGGGGAAAAATTGACTCAAGGAATACCCACCACTCCCGCTGACGCTGAGCCGCTCATAAATTCGATGTCTGATGCTCGCCCGCACAGAATTATTGATCCTCGCTCCACCCTGTAAAAAGAATGACGGTCTGGCTTCCCGTGCCAGCGTCAGATCGAGGACCGTGTCTCGCTCCGGTTTGGTTGTGACGCGAATCGAGCCAGACGGTAACGTCCGCCCAACTGGTTCGACAAACGTGACGCCTCCACGAACGGTGAACGTCCACTCCGGGAATACCTTCGTATAGTCACCTTCTAGCGTGATGAGATTGGCACTAAATGTTCTACCGCCTTCGGACCGCTCTTGGGTAAAGAAAGTCTGTCGATACAGGGCAGCGATGCTGTCGTTTCGCGTCAGCTGATAGCGAGGTCCTCCGGACCAGGTGTGACTCATCGTGTTAAAGAAGGTGGCCCCGGTTACATCCCCGCCTTCGGTGCTACTGGTCTGCCTCCGAAGGCCGAACGTGTATCCACCTTCCAAAGAAACATCTCGGGACAGAGGGTAGCTCCCATTGAAGGCTGTTGTGTTCAGAAGCCTGCTCCGCCGAAATGTTAGGAGGCCGCCCTCGAAGTCATCAACCGCCACCGATCTCCCAAAGGATTGCTCGGGGGAATATATGAAGTTCTCAGTGACGTTCAACTTCGCTCCTCTGACATACTGATCAACCCATCGATCCAAGCCGACAGTGCCTTTGACAATCGCGCCAAAAAAGTCCAAGCCCGTATTAGTCACATACTTGTTATAGTTTCCACCCACCTGCAGGTCAGCTTCAATATCACGACTGTCATGCCGCAGGGCTAGCCCCCCGTTCACAGTCGTCACAAAATCATGGAGCTGTGGGGCGTTCCCCTGTGCGTCCCTGAGGAGATCCTTTGGTCTACGCCATACATTGCTATCGTATCGTTCCCTCACCTGACCCCAGGGAACAATGTTCGTCTCCGCATAAACTGACACTGAGGGCAACGCCCCCCAGATAAGCACGACCGTAACTGCGAACCTAAACAATGGTCTGATCTTGAGCCATCTACAACACCACAATAGAGTCACCACATTCCTTTTCAGAAGCAGCTACAAACGGGTGCCGATCAGCCGATAACCAATCCACCCGCCTTATACCACATGCATGGATTTTGGAAAAACAGATCCAATAGTGTGTCGGATACCCTGCATGATTCCGTCACGGTACGACAACTGTATCGCCGGAGGTCAACACAATATTACCTGGTTCACCACGACCACTGACAAGATCATCATACCGCAGAGGAATATGGACTTCCTGGCGTTTGTGACCGGGGCTTTCAATGACCCGCACTACTTGCAACTTATTCTTACTCGCATAGGTTGTAAAGCCTCCGGCCATGGAAATCGCTTGGAGCACCGTGACATACGACTTGAGCTGATACTTTCCAGGCTTAGTGACCTCACCCAACACAAACACGGAATAGCTGTTGAGTTCCTTGACGTTTACCGACACAGAAGGATTCTGGATATAGCCTTTGAGACGCTCCGTAATCTGCGCGGACAGTGCCTCTGCCGTGAGGCCGGCTGCTTGCACGTCACCGATGATCGGCATAGACACGTATCCATCTGGCCGTATCAAGGTGATTCTAGACAAATCCGGATTCTTCCACACATTGATCTCAATCTGGTCTTCAGAACCCAAAAGGAATTCCGTGGGGACGTCGGATGCCTTGTATTCCCTCGACGTCACCGGTCCCCGACAACTAGCTTGGACAAGAACAGAGCACAACAAGAGCCCAATCGCCGATACTCTCATCACAGGCAGATACCACCTAGACACCCTTGTCCATCGTGCGCAATTGTCCACAGCAATCCTTTCCGGCATTCCCTACCGACCAGGGAAGACCACCATTGACTCGCTCGGCACCACAAGTGTATCTCCCGGCTTCAGTTCAAAATTATCCGTGATTCCGCTGCGAAGCACAATGTCATCGTAGCTCGCCGTGAACCGCTTCAACCCTGGGGCTGTATCCGTAAATCGAAAAATGACGATCTGGTTCCTTGCCGCCGTATCTTTGAATCCGCCTGCGATGGTAATCGCTTGCAGCAGCGTCGTTTTACTCTTCAGCGGATACTTGCCGGGATGAGCCACTTCACCGAGCAGGAAGATGTTGGAACTATTGACTTCCTTCAAGGTCACAGCCACAACCGGGTTCTGGACATATTCCTTGAGTTTATTCGTCATTTCTTCGGCCAATTTGTTGGGCGTTTTGCCGACGGCCATCACGTCGCGAATGATCGGCATTGAAAATCGCCCATCAGGACGTACTTGCACTTGTCGTGACAGATCTGGATTTCTCCAGACGGTAATATCCAGTACATCTTCGGCGCCGATCACATATTCACTGCTGACCGCATTCGATAGTTTATCCATCATCGCCTGACTAATCGCCTTCTCGGTCTGCATTGTTGTGGCAGGCAAAGAGGGGCTATCAGCCGGCAATTTACCGGCATCTGGCTTAACCAAGCTCGAATCACAGAGTCCAGAGCCTGAGCTTGCCAGCAGCACCAGCGAGATAATGAGAAACCGCAAGAGATACTTCATAGCTTCGGTTCCTTCTGTTAAGATCTTCACCTTACGTACGTTGGGCTCTACCGAACAGCCCTACGTTCAAATGGTACCTATTCTCCCAATCCGGCTTCGGCAATGAATTCGACAGGCCAGGACGTCGTTTCGTCAAAGACAGCGAGCTCGCTGTTCACGTATTCAAATACAAACCACTCCAAACTTTACCATCCCCCCCCTTTTCCACCAAGTCATGCCGGATCCGCTGATCTAGAAGGGATGGCAAACCTGTGAACCATGGAAAGGCCTTGGGGAGTGCCGATATCAACATATCGGCCTCTGGGAAATGTAACTCCTTCGACTTTCATCTTGGCCTTCACCGCTGCTTTCAATACGGCTCCCACCGGAATATCGCCTTGAGCATCGATCCTTCGATTTCCAACCACCCCAACCTTTTCTCCTTGTTTCACACGACGCAAGAACTGATGTAAGAACTCTGTAAACACGGGCGTCCACACGGCGCACAACCAAGCATATCCTAGCCGAGTCGTTCTCGGCTTCAGATAAATCTCGTGAACGCGAAAATCCTCGTCAATATCGACCATGTCCATGGCCTTGGGGTCATGGGCCGGGAAGAGGCCTAAGACAACATCACTCCCTGAATGATCAAGCCGAGCCAGGAGTCTAGCAAACACATCTGTCGGTCGAAAGAGGATGTCGGGAAAGCCAAATGCGATGATCTTGTCCTTTATGAACGAGTACGCTCGATCAATAGTATCCGGCGGCCCACTAGAGCCTTCAATTACAATGTACGCAAGATCCATATCAAGGAGTTGTCCATCACCCCAGTAGGCTGGAATATCCCACTTGCTTTTACCCAAGACGAAGTACGCCTTCCGAACCCCTGCAATTCTCATTTTCTCGAGCAGGTTGTGCGACACTACTTTGGGCCGCACTCCATCAGCCCCACCCAAGTTCCAAACACCGATGGGATATAACTCCTTGCTGCAGGGTAACGGCGCGATTCGATGTGCCCGACCTGCTGCAGGAATTAGCCCTACGAGGTCCCACGACGGATTCTTGTCATGCGAAGGTCTTCCCATCGTTCTCACGTTCTCAGCAATCAGCTATCGCGATGCCCGGAGTGAGGTTTCCCGGCATCTCGTCATTTCCCTCAGACTTTACATGATACTCGATGCAATGGAACCAGCACGGTTAAACGGCAAAGTACCCAGCGCCGTTAAGCACCTCAGGCCGGTCAAGCCCGGCGCTTGGCAGCGCTGTGAATTCCAGTTCGAACAACCAGCGCAATGCGGATCTCGACCTCCTTGCCTAGCCCAATGCACGGATACTATGACTAAGCCAAACCTGGAGCGGCATCATTTACCACGATAGAGATCAAAACAACCTATAGATCCGGCGGCTGCCACAACCATGGCAACATACGCAATTCCGTTCGTGGCGATATTGTGGGAAAGCTCAGAGCAGGGCCGTCTAGATCTAGGTCAGGTTCTCAGAGACCCAGCGGCTACACTTCATCTAAATCCTGGCGCCGACCTCTTTACCATCACCCAATTCGCACCGCGTTGCTCACGCTTTCCCTTTAAGTAAATCCCCAACCCGCTTACTTTGCAACACACAATCGTGCGTCATTAAATATCCCCATTCAGCAAAGCGGCCGACAGAGAACACTCCGTGAGAATCCAAGAATTGGTTGATCCGATCAAGCGCTGTCCGCCGATTGTGATCGTAGATTACATTCCCCCATGGCACAAAACGAACCTGCACCGAGATGACCACGTCCAGGCTTTCGAGCAGCCCCATTTCAATAAGTTCCAGCTGGACCCTGCGAGACACCTCATCGCGATCAGTCGGCAGCGGACGATAGTCCGACCCGTACACTTCCACCGAGATTCCGGTCTTCGACGCCGGAGCATTATTGGGAGAAAAATGTTCCATGATACTGATCCGGGTACTCAGTTTATCCTCGTCATAGACGTACATCCACTGCTCTTTTCGTTTAGCTGGATGATTGGCCGCCACCTCCACTAGATAAAAGTTTGTGCATCTTAGGATCGCAGCCGCATCTTTCACATCACGAGGAGCGTCTTCTACGCACTTAATCAAGGTGGGAAGCGGGATAGTTGAAACAAGGCGTTCATAACTGACGCTGGACTTATCAGAAAACAGCAGTTGTCGCTTAGACAAACTGACACCCACGAGCGTCTTATTGCTGTGAAGTCTTGCACCATCGGCAAACATATTACCGTAGGAGAGGAAGCCGCCATTGGATGGATACCGCCATTTGTTGACCCAGTATGTTTGACGGTTAAGAGGCCCCTTCGCTCCCTCACTCACATCCTCAATGCTCGGATAAAAGACACGTTTACCGATCCAGTCGACGCCTAAATTGATCGGGTCGGTAGTCCAATATTTCCTGGTATAGGCAGCGGGAAATGTTTCGGCAAACACTTGACCAAATGCCTGATACAGCCAGTCCTGGTAGTTGAGTGGTTTCGGTTGGGTTGCAAGCTGCGCACGCGATTCAAGAAAACTCTTCAAGCATTGAGAACGCAGTGGTTCAGGGACTTGGTAGAGACAGGATTGTGCAGGGTGTTGAATCCAGTGGCCGCGATAATAGTTACTCACGTACGTTTCATACTCTACATATTGGTCTTTTACACTTTTCGCAAACAGGCTCTTGACGTATTCGTTGTCCGTATACGACACATGAGGTCCATCATCCCATGTGAAGCCTTCGCGAACATCACTATAGATATGTCCACCGAAATAGGGCTTGGCCTCATAGATTTCACACCCCTCGTGCCCAACATGAAACGACGTGCATAAACCGGACAATCCAGCACCCAAAATCGTTACAGACTTCACGGACCTCTCCTTTGTTTAGCGATTCCTCTATAAACGAACTGGTCCCTGCATCACTAGCAATTGACCATCATACCGTTTTCTCTCTCAACAGACCAGCATCATGCAATGCATCCGCAGCTGTCTTAATCAAGTCAAATCGCAGCCCAGACTTCGTGGCAATATCAAACAACGTATGCACATTGTCTGACAGATTCAAAACCCACAGTAACGCCAACTCACTCTGATTCCTTTCCTGTTGACCCGCGATCGCCCGATAGAGCCCACGACGACCCAATTGCGGTTCGCATTTCGGGTTTTGATTCATATACGTTCGATTCCCTTCCAAGAGATCAAACACCCCTAGACATCTGGCATACGACCGTGCAAGGGAGTCCGGCTTCACAAAGCCCAGATCATCGGCAGAGGAGTGATACTCGGGATATTGGCCATGTGGGGTCCGCATGAAACATCCGACAGGCAGATCAAACCCAGGAGAACAATACTGCCGTTCATCATATCCATAGGGGAAAAAATCGATGATGGTATGGGGCTCCCCTGAATGCCTCAGCACATGTGCCATCGCCCGATCGATCTCCGCATTACCCTGACGGCTCTTCTTGTAGGTGATATTCCCCGCATCGCCTAACCCGGTTAAGACGAGCCCGTGTTTAATGCGAGACACCGTCTGTTCATTCTGAGCCAGCCAAGTAATGGACCCAATGGTTCCTGGAATAAAGAGAAACCGGTATGAATATCGTCTTGGGCGCGAAACCATCGTTTCCGCCAGCTTCACGGCCAACGTAAGGCCCGACAAATTATCGTTGCATAGAGCCGGATGGCATACATGACATGAGATGAGAACCTCATCCGACGTTTCACCTGGTAAATAGGCCTCGCCATAGGTGAGTGAACCGGCTTGAAGGCTCGAGTCGATGACAACCTCATATTCGTCATCGGCCAGTTGTTCAAGATCTGCGTGTCGTAGGCAGAAACCCCAGTCCTCCTTGTAATAGGAGGTTCGGTAAGGAATCCATTCAGGATGGTCAGGCAGGGTGAATAAGTGGGGTCTGAGGTCTGCTAATGGCATCTTCCTCCGGACGGGCGAACTGTAGCTCATCAGATGTAGATTGTGTGCATTAAAATCGATGACTCGCTTCCCCTCCCGGTTCATGACATAGGCATCGGCTACGTTCCACTCTAATGGAACCGTCCAATCAAACACCTTGGTTCCGCTAGGAACCTCCTTCATTTCAAGTGGAATACGCTTCTGGATTGCTCGAAAAGTTTCCCTGACTCCCTCACCGGTAATACTCCGACATATCGGATACAGCTCCGCCATGAAGCTATGCATCTCTTTGCCTAACTCTTCACCGCTTGATGCTTCATTGGGGTCAGAAAATGTCATAATGGCAATGCATTATCCTTGTGAAATGCTGGCCACGTTCGATCTTTCTCCGACATGACCAGGATGGGTTCAGGCCAGACAATCTTGAAAACAGGGTCATCCCAGCGAAATCCTCGCTCATTAGCAGGCGCATAGAACTCCGACATGTAGTACAACACTTGGCTGTCTTGTTCGAGTGTGAGAAACCCATGCGCACAATATTCCGGAACATAGACAGCCCGGTGATTGTCCGCCGAGAGCGTTATTCCGACATACTGACAGTACGTCGGTGATGCAGGTCGTAAGTCGACGATGACATCGTAGATGGCTCCAGCCGTGCAACGAACCAACCTCACTTCCGCATTTGTTTTAGAGTGAAGCCCGCGCATAGTGCCTTTCTGGCGGTTCACCGAAACACTTGACTGCACCCACCTGGCCGAAATCCCGTGCGCCTCAAACTCCCGTTGGCACCAGGTTCTCGCGAACATTCCCCGCTCATCTCGTACCGGCTCAGGATCGATCAAGAAGACATCTTTGAGGGCGGTTTCTGTGAAAATCATGAATGCACTTGGACTTCAGGGATTGGAACGACAAACTTTCCTCCCCACTCCCGGATGAAGCTCATCTGCTGCATGACTTCTTCCCGAATATTCCAGGGCAAAATCAGGAGATAGGCGGGGCGTGTGTCACGCACTCGTTCCGGCCCATAAATCGGAATATGCACGCCAGGGAGAAAGTGCCCTTGCTTATAGGGACTCCGGTCCACCGTGTAGTCGATGAGGTCCGTCCGAATCCCACAATAGTTGAGCAACGTGTTCCCCTTTGCAGGAGCCCCATACCCGACAACATGCTTACCTTCCTGTTTCGCAGAGATGAGAAAGGACAGTAACTTTCTCTTCGTCGTCTCCACTCGCGGACCAAAGGACAGATAGTGATTCAGCTGGCCGAATCCGGCAGTTTCTTCTCGCGACTTTAGCTCCTTTGCTCGCGCCTCTATAGGTTTGGACATATCGTCATGGTGGCACGCATAGATTCGCAGAGATCCACCATGAGTCGATAGCTCCTCAACATCAAATAGTTTCATTCCATGACGAGCAAACACCTGCTCGACCGCCAAGAACGAAAAATAGGAAAAATGTTCGTGATAGATCGTATCAAACTGATTCTGTTGCATCAGCTGCAACAAATGAGGGAATTCCATAGTAATTAGGCCCGTTGGTTTCAGCAGCACTTTAAGCCCGTTCACGAAATCATTCAGATCCGGGACATGGGCCAGCACATTGTTCCCAATGATCAAATCGGCAGCCCATCCGTCAGCAGCTACATCCCGGGCCGTATTCTCTCCGAAGAAGGCCACTTTCGTCTGAATCCCCTTCTTCTTCGCCACTTCAGCGATATTGGAAGCAGGCTCGACTCCCAACGCAGGGATGCCGCGTGACACGAAGTTCTGCAAAAGATATCCGTCGTTACTGGCAATCTCCACAACCTTGGAACTGCGATCCAATCCGAATCGGCCCACGATCATATCAACATAGGCTTTTGCGTGTGCCAGCCAGGAATCTGAAAATGACGAAAAATACGCGTAGTCTGAAAAAATATCGTGCGGCGTTGAGAATTGCTTCAACTGAACCAAGAAACATTTCTCGCACACATAGACATGCAACGGATAGAAGGGCTCCATATGATCCAACTGGTCTGACTTAATGTAGGAATTGGCCAGTGGAGACATACCAAGATCAACGAACGTATGCTCAAGCGTCGCACCGCAAGACCGACACCCTGATTGCCCCATGCTGATATGTCCTCCTAGCTATCAAAGGATGATGAGTCGTGCTCGATATGTGATGCGACAACAAACCGTGCTCTCACGCATTGCTTCGCTCTTTCCACACCAGGTTGTCTGTCAATTGCCCACTCTCCCGCAGTCGCTTTAATGTGACGAGTCGGATCAACCCACCCGTCCGGAACTCCTGGTCACCAAACTGCATGGCCCTGAGGCCATCATGGAGATCCTTCACCGCACTCTGAAGGTCAACCATTGGAAGAAATCCTTGCGCCAGCTTCGAGAACTTGTCAAAATTTACACGATATGAGCGTTTGTCTGGTTGTGCATCTTTATTGATCGAAACCTCGACGTTCGGCACAAGATTGGCTACAGCTGCCGCCAAATCCTTGACTTGATAATTCCATGCGTCGCTTCCCGCGTTGACGGTCAGAAAGGAACCGCCATCTCGAGAATCTCGCTGCACAGCCCAATCGATTGCTCTCGCCATATCTTTGACGTGAATCAAGGGGCGCCACGGTGTCCCATCACTCAGGATACTGATGCGTTTTGACGCAAGCGCACCAGCCACAAAATCATTCAACACAAGATCCAAGCGCAGCCGATCACTCATGCCGCACGCTGTTGCAAACCGAAGACAGGTCGCTGTAAAATTTTCTGACGCAAGCGATTCCAGGTCCTGCTCCGTCTGAACTTTTGATTTAGCATAGGCCGTAAGAGGATTCAGAGCATCCTCTTCCCGGCGAGGGCCACCTTCGGCAAATCCATACACACTGCAGCTCGATGCGAATATAAACTTCTTCACGCCTGCTCGCTTTGCTTTCCCGGCAAGATCGATACTCGCTCGGTGGTTTATATCAAGAGTAACCTTTTCAAACGTGGCGCCCATAGGATCGTTTGAGATGGCACAGAGATGCACGATAGCGTCGACCCCTTGTAGAATCTGCTCAGGAACCTGTCGGATATCCCCAAAGTGTTGCTGATCAGCCCGACTTTCAGGGAGTCGAGACGCACCCGTTAAACAATGCGCAAAGTAACCCGCATCGTAACCGATAAGCGTTGCTCGAGGGTGGGATTCTCGCAAACGACGCAGTACCAATGGCCCGACATAGCCCATGTTGCCTGTAACTAGGATCTTCATATCTCTACCCTCCGATCTTAACCACCCCTGTTTCGCCGAGGACATAACCTGAACTAGTTAAGTCCAGCACATGGACTACCTGATGAGGTAGCACCTCACTAAACGCGTCGAGTGCTAGACAATTCTCAAGACTAAGTCGACTCTCAACTTTCGCTCCCTGGTATTCCTACTAGAGGAAAGACCAAGGCCTTCTCAGCCCTTTCCACATCGTGACCTGACGAACGAAAGGATACGAAACGGTCTGAAATTTTCTAGCCTTACCACACCTTCCATGGAGCTTTTGACGATTGCCAAAGTTCATCCAAGTAATTCTTCTCTCGCAGCGTATCCATACAGGACCAGAACCGATCATGCCGAAAGCCCATCAATTGATTATCTTTGGTAAGCTGCTGGATGGGATCCCTTTCCCACACGGTCTCATCGTCTTTAATATAATCAATGGCGTTAGATTCGAGAACGTAGAAGCCCCCATTGATCCAGCCTTCCTCGCCATGAGGTTTCTCCCTGAAGTCGACGATATGGTCATGATCGAACACAAGCCGACCGAATCTAGCAGGAGGCAGGACAGACGTTACTGTGGCCAACTTTCCGTGAGCCTTGTGGAACTTAATGGTGGCTTGAATATCGACATCTGAGACCCCATCTCCATACGTAAACAGAAACGTTTGATTCTCGCCTATCCATTTTCTCAGCTGCTTAAGCCGACCTCCCGTCTGGGTGTGCAGACCGGTATCAACGAGATGCACTTTCCAGTCTTCGTGCTGCTTCCCGTCATGAATCGTCGTCTTTCCGCTCTCAAGATCGACTGAAATATCTTTATTGAACGCATAGAAGTTGAGAAAATAGTCCTTGATCATCTCTCCCTTGTAGCCAAGGCCGATCACAAATTCCTTAATCCCGTGAGCAGCATAAATCTTCATGATATGCCACAGGATCGGTTTCCCGCCGATCTCCACCATAGGTTTCGGACGCAGGGTGGTCTCTTCGGATAAGCGAGTTCCCCATCCTCCTGCTAGAATTACTGCCTTCATGCTCATTTCCTCCTTGATCAGGCTCCAACAGCTGGAAGGAATTCCCCATCGAAAGCCTATACGAACGAACCGATAATCAAAATCTTATGGAGTCTAGGCTGCAGCATAGAGAGTTAGCTGGTCAATCTCTAGCTACAACCCTCGCCTGGAGCGCGAGTGTACCCAGAAATACCATCCTTCCTCTTTGATGCCCCGAGATCTCTCGTATAAATATAACCTCAAGTCCGACGAATGGACTATCTTTAAGTCTGAACAAGCAGGCCACTACTTAGCTCTTTCAGCCTCTCTAGTACGCACACTTCATGGCTTGCCACTCTCCTCTTCATGGAGCATCACTCATCGCGATACCGACCTCCAGAGATATCGCACCGAACTCCCCTGGCATGCATCACCGCTCAATAGGGCTTCAAGTAGATTGATTAGGAAGATATAGATACCCTGAAAGAGAACAGCAGTTATAGTTGATATCTTGCATCAAATAGTTCTCTGTTCTTACAAAAGTGGCAAGCAACACTCCACTCGTATACTAAGGATAATCTGCTCGGCCAGCTTTTCATAGTTTGACTTTTGACTAAGTACATACCATTGCATCTCACAACATCTCAATCTGATTGTAGAATAAATCGTTCATAGATCCCGCCTCTCATCTGCGTGATCTGAAGCCTCAGCTATACTAGCGCCATACCGGCATCCACCGGATCTTTAAGTTTCTAATAAACTATGCTCTCCAAGTCAACTTGTGGTCTTCCTCCGATTTGGTGGACACCGGGTTACGCGACAGCCGTCCTCGCTTCGAACTCGCCCAGGGGGTGATAGCCGAGGGTCGAGTGCCGTCGCTGCCGATTATAGAACACATTGATGTACTCGAAAATATCCTGCTTGGCTTCGTCTCGTATGGCGTAGTAACGATGATACACGAGCTCGCGCGTGAGTGTTCCGAGAAAGCTTTCGACACAGACGTTGTCCCAACAGTTCCCTTTGCGGCTCATGCTAGGCCGGAGACCGTGCACATCAAGTAGCCGCTGGTAGCTCGTGGCCGCATACTGGGTGGATTCAAGTGGTCGTTGCAACATATTCCGTGTTGGCCTATCGGAGCAAGTGGTCAAACATTTCTGCAGGCGTTTTCCAATTCAGCGTTTTACGAGGCCTGGCATTCAGGGCGGCCGCCACGGCAGCACTCTCCTCAGCGCTGTGCACGCTCAGATCCGTGCCTTTCGGGAAGTACTGGCGCAGCAACTCGTTGGTGTTTTCATTGGTGCCGCGTTGCCACGGGCTGTGAGGGTCGCAGAAATAGACCTGCACGCCGGCGTCGATTTTGAGGCGTGCGTGCTGAGCCATCTCAGCCCCTTGATCCCACATCAATGACCGGCGGAGCTGCTCAGGTAAGGTGAGGATCGTGCGCGTGGTGCGCTCCACCAAGGTGCCGATCGCGGAGCTGCCAAGACCCAAAATGAGGTCCCCTTCCCAGTCGTCCGGCATAGTGCGATCAGCGGCCTCCGCCGGACGTTGACCGATCATGATCTCGGATGAGATGAAAGCCTTACCTCGCTTGTGCGTGCCTACCCTCGGCATCCGGAATACCCGCCCGGTGCGCAAACAGGCCGCCAACTCGCGGCGTAGCGCACCTCGAGCTTGAACTAACAGTGTTTGATAGTTGGCTTCATGGCTGATGCGCATGGTCTCATCTTCCGGAAAATCGACCGGCAGACGACGGGCGATCTGCTCCGTGCTCCATGCGTGTGCCCACCGCCTCTCCTGCCGGGGGCCATGTCGACGGCCTTTCCAGCACACGGTCGGACCGGGAACGGGAGCACCGTTCGGAGCGACGACGACGCCAGCCAGTCGTTCTTCCACATACGCCCGCAATGTCCCGTTTTGCGCCAGCTTTGCCTGCTTGGGAAGGCGAGTGGCTCGCTCGGCATGCCATTGCGCTGTCATTGCACGATATTCCAAACTGCCGCTTCGGGTGGCAGCGTTGCGCCGCAACTCCCGGGAGATCGTCGATGCTGCCCGCCCAAGTCGACGAGCGACCTCCTGCATGGAGTAACCTTGCACGCGCAGGAGCGCGATCTCCTCTCGCTCCGCAAACGAGAGATACCGGCCGGAGAGCGGCCTCGCTGAGAGCCCAAACAGCACGGGTGGCATACCGCCTGCCTTCTGGAACCATCGTGTTCCTACCGGCGGCGACACACCGGCCTCGCCTGCGGCATCCTCACTCGCCAGGCCTGCCAGGGTCTCCGCCCAGACCGATCCGAACGGCGCTTTCGAATGTTCATCGCAACTCCCTTCAGTAAGATGTTGCAACGACCACCTGAATCCGCCGTCACGTGTTCTTGCCGCCGCCGCACGAGTCCTTCCTACTCCGTGCGCATCGACTCGCGTGTGTGGTCCTGAGAGTCCGCCTGGCGCTGCTCAACCTGCCAGCGGTACGGCAGATGGTCAGCGATGCCGAGGTCCCGAACGACCTGCGCAACAGGCTGTGTCGAATCGCGCACCAACCGGATCACTTCCGATTTAAATTCGTCCGTGTATTGCCGTCGAGTCTTCGTGCGTCATGCATTCCTCAGATTTCATCACGCTCCTCCATATACACGATATACTCGTGCCCATGAAATCGGGAGAAGGTCACTTGACAGGAGAGATAGTTTTCATAAAACAACGACTATTCTTCCTGGGGAAACCCTCGATCGACACGTAGACCAACAGCCCAAAACTTTCACCCTGCTGACACGGCTCCCTCCTCCCCACAGGACAACGTGAATGATGCGTCGTTGGCTTGAGACCTCCTCTTAGACTTCTATATGTCTACGCCTTAGTCTTTTGGCATGAGCCACCAGGAGACTGATGACCCTCACTCCAAAAGTACCAGCTTGTGGATTGCCTAGGGAAGGTCTGATTAATTCACGATTCCAACAAACCAGCGCAGAAAACACTGGGAATCTAACTGATTGCCGCCTTAAACTTCGAATTAATCAGACCTTCCCTAGATATCCAAAGTACGGTGGTGCAAATCTCGATTAGAGGCCTACGCATGATACTCAATCCTCTTGATTGACACCTCCTAAACTTGTGGAGACGGTCAGTGTGTGCAGGGAACTTAGAACATGAACTTAAGTCCTACGAAATGGGTGACATGGCTGCTTGAATCTCCAATTGGAAGCTTTCTTGTCCAGCGTACTTCAGCAAGCGTTGGTGTGTCAGCAATCGTTATGGGTGTTGGCACATAGACTTTCAATACCTGCTTAATATCCGGGGCTTGGTCCATAAGAACCAACATACCTCCGCTACTAATATTCAGCGATAGCGCTTTCCCCCCCTTAACAAGATGAGCATTCCCTGCCTCTAGCGCTGTCATCTCATAAAGAATTGGCCTCAGCAGTGCCGCGCGCTCACTATGATTTTCATAGCTATCCCTTATCGGCCACTCCCATTCCATTGGCTTCACATCCATTCCTCTTCCCCTCTCATAAGAAATCGTTGTACGACTTTTCCCATTTAATCTGGGATCTTAACCTGCCTATGGGCTATCCAGCATTCAGCAAGGCGATGCTCAAACTAGCTCCCTAACCTGACCACAAACCTAGGTGGAATATTAGGGATCGCTTCCAGGATCAACAATACCGATGATGTAGGCTGCTTTCCCAAAGGTATATGTTGACTCCCTCGAAAGTGTTAGGTACTATTCCTGTATTCTACAGCTTGTTTGAGTCAAGTTAAGCCATTTATCACTGATGCTCGATACTGCATTAAGTTTTCACCATCTTGTGATGCCCTAATCGTATTATGCCAGAACCAGTTAAAGGTATTGATCAAACCGATGCTCTGGCTGATCAGCGGGCAGGATCTGGGATAGTGGTGCTATCGGCATCTATGCAACTCCTACATATGAATCGACAAGCTACAGAACTCGCCAAAAAGATCAATGCCGTCGAGCATGGAAGAACGACCATGATTTCAGCGCACGGAGTCCTCCCGACGGCCCTAACTGAGCTTTGTTCGGAAATCATTAAAGCTCTTCACATACGCACAGAGGCCAAGGATTGGGAACAATTCGAACTCAAGCGTGTGACAGGCGACCCTAATCAGCCTATCCTTCTGAGAGGCTTCGGCTTGCCAGATCGAGGAGGCATACAAAACGCCAGGCTTGTGGTTACCATGGAAGAATTAGGGCGAAAGCAAAACCTCAATACCGAACATGCTCGAGAACGTTTTCAATTGACTAACCGCGAGCAGTCAGTTGTTGAACATCTGGCAAAGGGATGGACCAATAAAGAAATCGCCAATGCCCTCCTGATCACTGAACAAACGGTCAAAGAACACATTAAGCACATCATGCGAAAGACCAACGCGACCACCCGTACTGGAATCCTCGTTCACATCTTCAACTCTTGACGCTCTTACCTAACATAGGCCTTCCCGATTTTTTGAGCTCCTCCAGCTGTGTCAATAGCGCAACAGTGAGTTGAGATTGACACAATTCAACCCCGATGATTCCAGAAATACTTCTTATTTCAATTACAGTTACAGAGTACAGCTGCATGGCCTGCCATTTGCACATCCGAATACCAGTTGATGGAGGTGGATGACATGAACTGCAGTATGCTCACAAAAGGCTTGATGCTGGGTTTATTAGGGGGAGTAGTTCTTGCTTCAGGTTGTACAACCGGTCCTTCATCCCAAATAACCGAACAGAAAAATAGCGGCTTCATGTCACTGTGGAATACCTATACCAATTGTAAATCAACCTCTAACTTAGCCCAGGCAACTTCAGATCTGACCCAACTGCGTTCAGCTAGCCAAGAGGTACGCGAAGGGTTTGTCTTGCCGCTGCCGACTCACCTTGAGCGGCTGGTGGCCAATCCAACAAGTCGGGTCGCAGTCGATGTAGAGGCAATGGCTGCCGCTTGTGCTCTACACACTGGAGAGCTCGCCTTTAATCAAGGGCAAACCGATATCGCTCGTGACCTTCTGGTTTCGGTCATCACGCTTCATAAGGAAGAAGGTTCCTATTACGTCCTAAAGGCAAAGACGTTGCTGGCAAGACTTGGGCATGGGGTCAACGTTTCCTTCAACGTTCACTAGTTCTCTTTTTTCTCTCCCTGCAGTCCTCGATATAACTCTACATAGAATTTCGCCGATCGATCCCAAGACAGATCGACCATCATTCCCGCATGGATTAAGGATTGCCATGTCGGCTGCTCTTTGTACACCTGAAGCGAGAGTACGAGCGCGGAGAGGAGAGAGTCCGTCGAAGCATCAATGAAGTGAAAACCAGTTGCACGCCCAGATTTAACCGTTGAAGGTCGAAAGGGAATAACGGTATCCGCTAATCCTCCGGTACGGCGCACAATAGGTACCGTGCCATACCGAAGACTATACAGTTGGCTTAATCCACATGGCTCATAGCGAGACGGCATGATTAACATGTCCGACCCAGCTTCAATCCGATGCGCCATTCCTTCGTTAAAGCCAAGACATAAGCCGATCCGATCAGGATATCTGGATTTGGCGGCAATAAATTGCTGTTCCAGATGGTGATCCCCCGTACCAAGCACGACAGTTTGCATGTCTAGAGACATGAGCTCTGGAAGCACATCTATCAAAAGATCAAAGCCCTTCTGAAAGGTCAGCCGACCGATCACAGCCAATAAGGGAACATCACGATTCGGTAGTTCCAGCTCCCTCTGTAGGGCTCGCTTGCATGCTCGTTTCCCCGACAAATCAGCAGCCGTATACTGTGCCGGCAAGTAGGAATCGCTCTCTGGATTCCAGGCATCGACATCGATACCATTTGTAATCCCTTTGACACCATCCGCACGACCCGCCAGCACACCTTCAAGACCACTTCCATATTCTGCGGTCATGATCTCCTTCGCATAGGTAGGACTCACCGTGGAAACAGCATCTGAGAAAATAATGCCGCCCTTCAGGCAATTGACCGATCCATAGAACTCGAGGCCACTTGGGGAAAACAGTGACGGAGGAAGCCCCAGCTTCGTAAACTGCTGGCCAGGGAAAATTCCTTGATATCCCATATTGTGCAGAGTCAAGAGCACTTTCAGCTGATCGAGCCCCTGATACTCGTGAGGAAGCGTCTTCAGGTACACTGCGCACAAAGCCGTCTGCCAATCGTGCAAGTGCAGCACATCAACCTTCTCCCCTCGAGTCTCCATTAACCCACGCACTATTTCGAGGGCGGCACGACAGAAGAGGATAAACCGCTCGAGGTTGTCCGGATAATCGTGATGGTCTTGTTGGTAAAGCCCCGGGCGATCAAAATAGGGATCGTACCGCACAAATAGTACTCGCAACCGATGCAAGGCACCTGTCACTGGTACGTTTTCTTCTTCTACCGTGACATCGACAGGCTTCCCATCAACCGGAATAGAAAGTCGCATGGCCAATTGACGAGACTCACCAGCTGCTCGACCTCGGTAATCGGGCATCACTAATATTACATGATGCCCCAACTTCGTCAGCTCGATCGCCAACGCGCCGACCACGTCGGCTAATCCGCCCGTTTTGGCATACGGAACGGCCTCAGAGGCCGCCATCACGATGTTCAAACTACCTCCTGATGCTGAATCTCATGCGGGGTATTGGGCGAAGACCTAGGGTCGAGAACCTTCGTCAAGCCTGGTCTTGAATCGATCCTCATAGGCCCAGGTTTTTGCAAGGGCATGCAACTCCTCGGCCTTGAGCTCTTCCTTATAGACAAGACGATCATCGAGAAATACCAGGAGCCAACCACGATCGGGGTATGCGAAATACACTCCTTCACCCGCATGCACGCCAGCTTTCCATCCCCTCGGAGCCTCTCCTGTTGCCACGCGCGATCGAGGAATCACGCTGAAGTCCGGCATGACAAAAAAATGGCTGAACTCACTGTGATAAAGTGGCGGTTTTCCCCAAGCGTTTACGACTGCCATCGTAGTAACTTGATCCAGCACCAGATTATTGGCTTGCACCAGCTGTTCTTGCTGCTCCAACGTTGGCATGCTCTTGCAGCCCACCATCAATCCGAGTAGTACCACTCCACATACGCACCGTATCACCTTTGTCAGGACACCAGAAATGTTGGTCACGTTGTATCCTACCCTCACATGAGCCGTCTGGATTTTGGCTCAACTGGCTTTACTGGCTGACAGACGTCGCACTGACACAATTGTCGTAGCAATGCATAGGAATAGATACCGGTATCGTGGCCGTCGCTCCATTTGAATTGAAACGCGTAGCGCCCCACCGACTCGATGTCCTGGAGCATAATCAAGATCGGCACATCCTCTGACTTGAGACGCCGCTCGCCTGTCCACTCATCAACACAGGCCGCGCAGGGACAGTGCTGCCGGAGATAACGAACCGAATACCTCCCCTTGTGGCCATCGCTCCACTGAATTCCCAACACTCCCTTGTCGAGCCACTCCATATCTCGAGGCTCAAGAGCAGTGGCTGTCATGTGTTCACCTCTCATCATGTCTTGCTCATCCTGGCGATGCGAGCGACAGAAAGTCAACCGGTGGCAGCCGTTTTCCGGCAACCACCGTGATGTACCCTTCAATCGCTTCCTCTACCTCATTCCGCACTTGCCCCGTTGCTCGCAACCGTGTGAGTACCGTAGGCGCCAGCCGAATGGCTTGCTGGAGAAACAACAGGCTGCCTCGTGAGAATGCGACACATCGAACTCGTTGACGTGCGGCGCAGGGCAGACACACGAGACCTCCGGCGATTGGAGAAAATTGAGGCTCTCCAACGAAGTGCGTCTTCCCACAGGCGGCGCAATGATCGGTCTGTGGGCGAAACCCCGTTAGTCCAAGCAGTCTGATCTGAAACAGGAGCGCCGTAAAGGTCGGGTCATCACTTTCCTGAAGCGAGGCAAGGCCTTGCTCCAGGCTATCAAACAAACGCGGGTCCGGATCTCCATCCGGTGTGATCGCGGTGACAACATTCACCATTCTCGCCGCCGATGCCATCAAACGAAGGTCTTCCCGCAACACTTGAGAAGATCGTACCAAATCGACCTGCGAAATTCGAAACAGGGAGTCCCCTGTTTTCTCAAACAGATTCAGACGACACACGCTAAATGGTTCGATCGCGGCCCCAAAGCGGCTTTTCTGACGACGGGCACCACGGGCGACCCCTCTGATTTTACCCAGACTCTTGGAGTACACCGTGACGATTCGATCGGCGTCCCCCCACTTACGGCTCCGCAAAATGATCGCCGTCGTCTTTACCAGAGGCACTGCTCTCTCCCCTCCCACTCTCGGTTGAGGCACAAGGATGCACCAGTCTGTGTCACCGGAGATAGTCCAAGAAAAGAGTGGCCAAGGTCAGATAGATTGTAATCCCGGTGATGTCGTTTGCTGTCGTGACAAAAGGACCGGCAGCAACGGCCGGATCGACCCCCACGCGTTTGAGCAGAATTGGCATAATCGTCGCCATGCTGGTCGATACCAAAAATGCAGTGATCAGCGAAGCTCCGAGGACCATGCCCAAAAACCCTTGATGCAAAACCCAAGCAACCAGTGTCAGCGTCACACCGCAGGCCATCCCCATGACCAAGCCGATCTTCGCTTCACGAAAAAAAATAGGCCATACATGAGTGAGGTCCACAGAGCCGGTGGCCAACCCTCGAATAATCAGCGTTGAGGACTGCAACCCCACATTCCCACCCATCGCCGCAATCACAGGGATAAAACTCACGATCGACACCACCTCCTGGATCGTATAACGGAAATGCCAGAGGATCGCACCGGACAGGAGACTGCCGACTAGGTTGGTAAAGAGCCATGGCAACCGGAGTTTCGCCGAGCCGAAGCTCGAAGGCTTCAAGCCCGTGTCTTCCTCAATTGCCCCGGCCATTTTCAACATGTCTTCGGTCGCTTCTTCTCGGATCACATCGACTACATCATCCACCGTGATGATGCCCACGAGTTTGCCATCCCGTTCCACCACCGGAATCGCCAACAAGTTATAGCTGGCCACCTGGCGCGCGACTTCTTCTTGATCCAAGTCGATCGCCACACTCATCACCTCTCGGGCCATGATATTTTTCAGTGGCGTCGTCGGAGGGACCGTGATCAGCTGTCGGAGCGAGAGAACACCAACCAGCCGATCATCCTTGTCCGTCACATAAATATAGAACACCATTTCCGCATCCGTGGCTTGTTGTAACCGACGGATCGCTTCCTGTGCCGTGGCATCCTCCGGCAAGGAAAAGAACTCTGTGGTCATGATCGCGCCAGCCGTATCCTTTGGATATTTAAG
Source organism: Nitrospira sp. (assembly GCA_005116745.1). Taxonomy (NCBI): domain Bacteria; kingdom Pseudomonadati; phylum Nitrospirota; class Nitrospiria; order Nitrospirales; family Nitrospiraceae; genus Nitrospira; species Nitrospira sp. Next base: position 32,126 of record SWDS01000002.1, read on the forward strand.
GATGTCGGCAACCTCGGACGAATCCTCGGTCTTCATTAGGGCGAGAATCTCTTTGCTGCGCTCTTCAGGAAGAAATCCGAGAATGTGCGCCACGTCGTCGGGGCCAAGGTCTTTCAAGAGCCACGCAATGTCAGAATGCAACAGATCTGCGAGGACTTGCTGGATGCTTTCGCCGTCGAGCTCGCTGAGCGCTTGCCCACGTTTGCCTTCGCCGCGGACCAGTTCGAAGATCTCTCGTTTTTCCTTCAGAGAGGAGAGATGGGTCACGACTTTGGCAATGTCGGCGGGGTGCATACGCCCCAACATCTTGGAGAGGTTTGTGATGGCTCCGCGTCGCAGCAACTTTTGTACGGACTGGATCACAATGTCCGATTTTGTCTGCCCACGTTCGGTCTGATCACGCAACACTTCACGCAGCACATCGCGTTCGGGCTGGTGCAGTCGCTGGTCCGGTGCGTGCGGCTCTATCGGTCGTTCCATCGGCTGCATCATTTCCTAGTAACCCAACTCCACCAAGGTCTGCTCGTCCTCACGCCAAGATTTTCTGACCTTCACCCACAGCTCTAGAAACACTTTCATGCCGAACAGCCGTTCCATGTCCAGCCTGGCCTGTGTGCCGATCAATTTCAAACGCTCTCCGTGTTTGCCTATCAGGATGCCCTTCTGCGAGTCTCGCTCCACCAAAATCGACGCTCGAATCTTCGCCAGCTTGCCCTCCTCGACGAATTCATCGATCTCGACTGCGACCGCATACGGCACCTCCTCCTCCGTCTCTTGCAGCACCTTCTCACGGATCATCTCAGCCGCCAGCGTTCTCATGGTCTGATCGGTCATCACATCGTCGCCGTAGGCTCCTTCTGCCGACGGAAGATAGGGAACCGTCACGGCCAGCAACCGATCAATATTGTCGGCGACCTGAGCAGAAACCGGCACTACCTCTGTCCATGCGAAGAGTTTGCCATACCGTTCGAGAGTTGGGAGCAGTTTCTGCTTGTTGACGATATCAATTTTCGTGATGACAAGGATAACCGGACGCAGCCGTTTGGCCAACGCCTCCTTCATATGCTTGATAGCGATCAGATCTCCGGGACCCGGAAGACTGGTTGCATCCATCAGCATGTACAAGAGATCCGCATCTTCCAAGGTTTCCACGGCAGTACGCAGCATTCGACGATTGAGCAAGTGCTCTGGTTTATGAAGCCCTGGCGTATCGAGAAAGGCAATTTGTGCTCCGTCCACATGCACGACACCCATAATGCGGGTCCTTGTGGTCTGGGGCTTACTCGACACAATCGAGATTTTTTCACCTAGCAGGCAATTGAGTAGCGTCGACTTGCCGACGTTGGACCGCCCGATGATCGCAACTGTTCCAAACTTCATGGTTTTGACAACAACTCCAATTTCTTGTCAGGGTCTGGCACCAACTGATAGACCGTCTCTCCCTTACGCACATACCCCAACTGTTCTCGAGCCAACTGCTCAATTTTAGCGGGGTCATGCTGGAGACGAGTAATATCGTGCTGCAATGTGGCACTTTCTCGGCGTAAGGTCGAAAGCTCCTGTTCCAGATTCCATGCATGATCGCGCATGGAGAGATACCGAGTGAGGCCCATGTCTCCGGAAAACAACGCCACGAATAGCCATACACAGCCACCCGCGCCGAGCACCTGCATGGCGATCAGGACGCGCTGCCGCCATTCCAGCCATTGCCGTCCACGATTCTGTTTGATAATCATCTGTGCATCCGGCGGCGGAACCAGCTAGGCCCTGACCTGCACGGCCTCTCGACCACGATAGAGCGCCACGGCTCCCAGCTCTTCTTCGATTCTGAGCAATTGGTTATATTTCGCCACACGATCCGTACGGGATAAGGATCCCGTCTTGATCAGTCCGCTGTTCGTCGCAACCGCCACGTCCGCAATCGTGGTATCTTCGGTCTCACCGGACCGGTGTGAAATGATCGCTGTATAGCCTGATCGCTTCGCAAGTTCAATCGCATCCAAGGTTTCCGTCAAGGTCCCGATCTGATTGAGCTTGATCAGAATCGAATTCCCGATGCCCTCCTTAATGCCCTTCGAAAAGATGTCGACGTTCGTGACGAAGATGTCGTCCCCGACAAGCTGCACCCGTTTGCCCAGCTTCTCGGTGAGGATCTTCCACCCCTTCCAATCCAGCTCGCTCAACCCGTCTTCGATGGAAAGGATCGGATAACGATCCAGAAGCTTGCCGTAGTAGCTGATCATCTCATCCGACGAACGCTCCGGATTCTTTTCCGCTTCGAGCACATACCGTCCCTTGTCATAGAATTCGCTCGCCGCGCAGTCCAACGCCAACGCGATATCTCGCCCAACCTTATAACCCGCGTCCGCGATTGCCTGAGAGATCAGACTCAGCGCTTCTTCGTTCGATTGCAGATCCGGGGCGAACCCACCCTCATCCCCCACGGCCGTGTTGAGTCCCTTCTTCTTCAAGAGAGCCTTCAACGAATGAAACACTTCTGTCGCCATGCGGAGGGCTTCGCTGAATCGGCTTGCGCCTATCGGCATGATCATGAACTCTTGGAGGTCCAAGCGATTATCGGCATGGGCTCCGCCGTTGATGATATTCATGAGCGGTACGGGAAGCACACGGGCATTCGCCCCCCCAAGATAACGATAGAGCGGCTGGCCCGTTTCATTCGCCGACGCCTTTGCCACGGCTAGCGACACACCCAAGATCGCGTTGGCTCCCAGTTTACTTTTGGTTTTTGTCCCATCCAACGCAATCATGGCTCGGTCGATACCGGCCTGGTCGAATGCTTCCTGGCCAAGCAATTCCTGGGCAATGACCTTGCTGATATTCGTGACCGCCTTGGAGACGCCCTTTCCCATCCACCGTTTCTTGTCACCGTCTCGGAGTTCGATTGCTTCTTTTTCCCCGGTTGATGCACCAGATGGCACAGCCGCCCGCCCCTTCGCGCCGCTTTCGAGCGTCACTTCGGCTTCAATCGTTGGATTGCCACGTGAATCGATAATCTGTCTGCCCTTGATTTCTCTAATCGCGCTCATAATCTCTCCGCTCCAGTTGGTACGTTAGCTCTCACCCCAGTTTCTTCCTTAACAACTCATTCACCTTCCCAGGATTCGCCTTTCCCCCGCTCGTCTTCATCACCTGTCCGACCAAAAATCCCAATACTTGTTGTTTCCCCTCTTTGAACTGCGCAACCTGCGCTGGATTCTTGCTCAATACCTCAGCAATGATCTGTTCGAGCGCCCCTTCGTCTGAGACCTGCGTTAACCCTTTTTCCTGCACAATCTGTTCAGGAACCTTCCCACTGCTATAAAGTTCAGGGAAAATATCGCGCGCCACTTTTAAGCTAATCGTCCCTTTGTCCACCAGCTGCAACAGACTCACCAACCGTTCAGGCGTGACAGGCGACACTGCAATATCAGTCCCAGAGTTGTTCAACTCTCGCATCAACTCCCCCATCACCCAATTACTTACGATCTTAGGTTGAGGGAACTGCTCCACACAGGCTTCGAAATAATCCGCCATGCCCTTCGAAGCCGTCAGGATAGTAGCGTCATATTCCGGCAACCCATAGTCCGAAACGAATCGTTTCGTCCGCATGGCCGGCAGTTCGGGCAAGCGGCTACGGAATCCATCGATCCACGCTTGATCCAACTGCAACGGCACCAGATCTGGATCAGGGAAATAGCGGTAGTCATGGGCTTCCTCTTTGGAACGCATGACTGCCGTTTCACCACGCTCGATATTCCAGAGCCTCGTTTCCTGGCGAATCTTGCCTCCCTCAGTCAACACTTTGGTCTGCCGCTTGATCTCATACTCAACTGCATCCTTCACATACTTGAAGGAGTTGATGTTCTTCAGCTCGACCTTCGTCCCAAACTCCTGTTGCCCTGACGGACGCAGCGACAAATTCGGCTCACACCGAAAGCTCCCCTCCTCCATGTTGCCGTCACAGACGTCAAGGTACATTAAGATTTCCCGCAACCCTTTGAGATAGGCCACCACCTCGTCAGCCGAATGCATGTCTGGTTCCGTCACGATCTCCAACAGCGGTGTGCCAGCTCGGTTTAGATCGACCCGACTCCCACTGGTACCGGTCTCATGGATACTTTTCCCAGCATCCTCTTCCAAATGCGCGCGACGAATGCGGATACGTTTCGTCTCCCCGCTACTATCACAAACCTCAATCCATCCATGTTCGCAAATCGGGGACTCATATTGGGAAATCTGATACCCCTTAGGCAGATCCGGGTAGAAATAGTGCTTTCTCGCGAATTGATTATTCGCCGCGATGGTACAGTTCAGTGCCAAACCGGCACGAACCGCCATTTCGACTGCCATTCGGTTGATGACGGGCAAGCTGCCTGGCAGACCAAGACAGATCGGACAGGTCTGACTGTTGGCCGACAGACCAAATGTCGTGCCGCACCCGCAGAACATCTTGGAGTTGGTCCGCAGCTGTGCGTGGACCTCCACTCCGATGACTGTCTCAAAAATCATCCTCGATCAGACCCCTCATCGGAGGTGCGACCGCGTTCGCGCCTCATGGCTTCACGTCCGGCATCGAATGCCTCTCGCAGCACCGACTGCTTCGTTTCGACAAACTCCTTGCCCTGATCAACGGCTTCTTCAAACACCTCACCGGCGCGCCCAGCAAGATCTCGAAGATCGTGTTCCGCACGACGGGCATACCCCCGGAGTCGATCACGCGATTCGCTCCCTGCTTGTGGCGCCAACAACAATGCCGCGACCGCACCCATCGCTGCCCCGCTCAGAAAAGCCAAAAAGACCGCCGCTGATGTTCCTCGTTCATCCGCCATTGTGTGTCCCTCCTTCCGGTCTGATTCGTTCCCGCACGACATGAGTGGCCGCCTTGAAGCCTGCAACCATGCTCGCCACATTGTTCAACAGCGTCCCACCTGACCCACGAACGATATTATGGACTTGTTGCACGGACTCACCAACTTCACCCACCGCATGCAGCAAGACCGCTGCATGCTCGACGCCCTCGCGCGCCTGATTCGTCACGTCGTTTAAGTTCTGGCTCACCGCACGCAATTCTGCCACGAGAGCCGGCATCTCGGCGTTCAGCTTCGAGAGGAGCTGTTCGGACTCGGCCACCGTTTTGCGAACCTGCATTAATACCGGTACGAGATACCCGACCAGCACGGCGAATACCACGGCCACAAGGAGTGCAGCGATTTCGACGATGGTCATTATTGCCAACCCTCCCGGTTATTCATCTCGTATGCCCTCTCGTCTCCTCTCCAATTCTCCCATAACCCCTACCGTATCGTCGGTTTCTTAAGATGCCATTGCGTCGATTGCTCATAAACATGGGCCGCTCGAAGTATCGTCTCTTCTTCGAACGCTCGCCCGATCAATTGCAGCCCGATCGGAAGTCCCTCTTTACTGAAGCCGCAGGGCAGAGCAATCGCCGGCAATCCGGCTAGATTGACCGAGATCGTGTAAACATCGGAGAGGTACATCTGCAGCGGATCTTCGCTCTTTTCGCCAAGTTTGAAGGCCGGAGTCGGTGTCGCCGGGGTCACAATCAGATCGACTTCTTTAAACGCAGCGTCGAAATCCTGGCAGACCAACGTTCGTACGGCTTGAGCTTTCCCATAGTACGCATCATAATACCCGGCGCTGAGGACATAGGTCCCCAGCATGATCCGACGCTTCACCTCCGGGCCAAACCCTTCCTGTCTCGTTTTCATGTAGAGGTCGAGAAGATCCTTGGTCTCCTTGGCACGAAAACCGAACTTCACCCCATCGAAACGAGCAAGATTCGAGCTAGCTTCCGCCGTAGCAATCACATAGTACACCGCCACAGCTGCATCGGTCTTCGGCAGACGGATTTCCTTGATCTCAGCTCCAAGCTGTTTCAACTCCCCAATAGCCGCTCTGACCGACTGCTCGACATCCGGATCGAGTCCTTCAGCAAAAAACTCAACCGGCACACCGACCTTCACAGTTTTGAGATCCCGTTTTTGCAGCGCTTTCATATAATTTGGAACAGGGCGGTCCACCGACGTGGAATCCATCGGATCATGACCTGCAATGGCCTGAAGAAGAAACGCCGAATCGGATACATCTCTCGTGATCGGCCCGATTTGATCCAGCGAGGAGGCAAACGCGACCAGCCCATACCGTGACACTCGTCCATACGTCGGCTTCAGTCCGACCACGCCACAGAAGGCTGCCGGCTGCCTGATGGATCCGCCGGTGTCTGAGCCAAGCGCCGCCACACATTCCTCTGCCGCCACTGCCGCAGCCGATCCCCCACTTGATCCTCCCGGTACACAGTGCAGATTCCAAGGATTCCGGCTGGGGCCGAACGCGGAATTTTCCGTTGATGATCCCATTGCGAATTCATCTAAATTTGTCTTACCCAACAATATGTAGTCTTGCGCACGCAACTTGGCGATGACCGTCGCATCGTACGGCGGCACAAAATTCTGCAACATGCGAGAGCTACAGGTCGTAGCGATGCCGTCCGTACAGATATTATCCTTGATGGCCAGAGGCATTCCGGTGAGCGGCTGGGTCTTCCGCCATCCCTTGAGCTTTCGGTCCAAGACCTCAGCCTCCATCAAGGCTGATTCTTTCGCTTGCGTGACGAAGGCCTTTACTTTTGGCTCCACATGGCCAATGCGCATGAAGTAGGCACGCACGATCTCTGTAGCCGTCACTTCCCCTGCCTGGAATTGTTTCTGAAGCTCATAGAGGGTTAGTTTATGAAGGGACATGAACCTCTCGTTCCCAACTGGTGATCTGCGCACGAACCGACAGGAGGCCTCATCGGTCAGCCTGTCCGTGGCGTATCAGCTCACCGCCACAATTCGATTTTTCTCATTCACCCGGACGATCTTGGGGGTGTGCCTCTTGATCTCTTCTTCGCTGTAATACTCATAACAAAAGATGATGATCTGATCTCCGACCGCCGCCTTTCGCGCGGTGGGCCCATTCAAAATGATCTCCCCTTTTCCTCGCGTCCCGTTGATCGCATAGGTCATGAATCGCTCGCCGTTATTCAAGTTCGAGCAGACAATCGCCTCATAGGGGAGGATCCCTGCCGCCTCCATCAAGTCTTGATCGATTGTCAGGCTGCCTTCATACTCGAGATGGGCCCCGGTCACTGTGGCACGGTGAATTTTCGAACGTAACATTTGTCGGAACATGTATCTTCCCGTTATTCGTCAATCGCTGCGTGCTTTCGTTGTGGTCAACGTGCGAGTCGGCTACCTGACGATTAACGCTCCTCTAGAATTTTAGGGACAACAAACCCATCCACTTCACGCTCTGGCGCATTCGCCAACGCCTGCTCTGAAGACAGTGATGGGTGCACAAAATCCTCACGAAACACATTCACGTGTCCCATGACCGTGGCGGTCGGTTCGATTCCCGTCGTGTCGTACTGACTCAACGTATCGACATGCCCGAGAATCTGGGTCAACTGCTTGGCGAATGTCTCTTGTTCGGCAGCGCTCACCGCCAATCTCGCCAGCTGCGCCACCTTCTCAACATCCTTTTGCGTAATCTCCACTCTCGTTCTCCTTCTTCCTCCATCCTCTTCCCAATGAGGCGTGAAGGTAGGGTCCCTTACTGCGCGCATTCAACGAGGGTCTTCTGAGGCCGCGCGTTGAGCGAGCACGGGGACCCGGCCTTCGCACCTCATTCTACCGTCACACTCTTGGCAAGATTCCTCGGCTGATCGACGTCCGCCCCGCGCAATACGGCGATATGATAGGCAAGGAGCTGAAGCGGGATGGTAAACAACATCGGCGAGATCAGCGGGTGGGTATCAGGAACGGTAAACACCGCATCCGCAATCTTGCCGAGCTCCCGCTCTCCTTCTGCCACGAAGGCAATCACCGGTGCGTGTCGCGCTTTTACTTCCATGAGATTGCTGACGGTTTTGTCATACAGTTTGTCTCGGGGCGCCAAGACCACGACCGGCATATCCTTATCGATCAACGCAATCGGACCATGCTTCATCTCGCCCGCCGCATAGCCTTCGGCATGGATATACGAAATCTCTTTCAGCTTCAGCGCGCCTTCCAGTGCGATCGGATAGTTGATCCCGCGTCCTAAGAATAAAAAGTTACGCTTCTTGTAATATCGCTTGGCAATTGCCACGATTTCAGCCTCTCGTTGCAACACGCGCTCGACTAATACCGGCAACTGCACCAACCGATCTAACCAGGCTTTTCCGTCTGCCACCTTCATCACATTACGAACTCTGGCAAAATGCAAGGCCAGCAAATACAGCGCCGTGAGCTGCGCGGTAAACGCTTTGGTCGAGGCGACGCCAATTTCCGGTCCGCAATGCGTGTACAGCACCCCATCTGACTCGCGCGCCAAGGTGCTGCCGACAACGTTCACGATGGAGACAACACGCGCCCCTTTTCCTTTTGCTTCTCGCGCAGCAGCCAGCGTATCAGCCGTCTCGCCGGACTGAGAAATTGTGACAAATAGATCGTTCTTCCCGACGAGCGGATCGCGATACCGAAACTCGCTCCCGATATCCACCTGAACCGGTGTACGAACCAATTCTTCAAATAAATATTTCCCGACCTGGCCGGCATGCCAAGAGGTGCCACAGGCGACGATCCAAATCCGCTCAACCGCTGCAAACTCTTTCGGTGTGAGCCCGATGTCTGGCAGATCCGCTTCGCCAGTCTCATAGGAGTACCGTCCGCGCATCGTATCAAGGATTGTCTGCGGTTGTTCGTGAATTTCTTTCAGCATGAAGTGCGGATAGCCGCCCTTCTCCGCCGCCGACGCATCCCAGGTAATTTTCGTTGATTTGCGCGAGACTGCATGGCCATCGACGTCGGTGAGATGCAGGTCGTCTTGAGTGACAACTGCCACATCCCCTTCTTCGAGATAGGTCACTTCGCGCGTGTGCGCGAGCATCGCCATGACATCGGAAGCGATGTACGAGGCGTGCTTGGTCCGCCCAACCACCAACGGGCATCCAGACCGCGCGGCAATCAACGTCCCGGGTTCTCGCTCTGACATGACGGCCAGTGCGTAACTGCCACTCACATCTTTCGTCGCCAACCGTACGGCATCAGCCAGCAGCTTCCCTTTCTGAAGGTATTTATCGATCAAATGCGCGACGACCTCCGTATCGGTTTCCGATACAAATTTGTAGCCGTCCTTTTCCAATTGCTGTTTGAGTTGCTGGTAGTTTTCAATAATCCCGTTGTGGACCAACACGCAGCCTTTGGACCGATGCGGATGGGCATTCTGTTCTGAAGGCTTCCCATGGGTCGCCCAGCGAGTATGGCCGATTCCGACCGTCCCCTTGAGCTCCTTCGCCTTGAGCGAATTTTGAAGATTGACCAGCTTGCCCACACTCCGCCTAACGACAATTTTCGCCCCCTCCATGACGGCGACTCCAGAGGAATCGTAGCCCCGGTACTCCAACTTTGCCAATCCCCCGATGAGAATCGGAACCGCCTCTTGATTACCGATATATCCGACGATCCCACACATAGGCGTTGCTCCTAGATCTGAATCGACTAACGGGCGAACAATCAATCCGCCGCGATCACCGTCTCGCTGACTTTGCGCGCCCCCTCTTCATAGGACTCGAAGCTTTTTTGTTCTTCTGTTTCCTCGGCCCGCTGGAAGCCTTTGTCGAGTCTTGGCTCAGCATCCCAGCGGTCAGCAACACCCGACGTTTGGCTGCCCACCCAACTCGATTGACTTGCAATACACGAGCAATCGCCAATGAATCAGCCGGGACGTTCTGTGTCACGGTCGTCCCCGCCGCCACCACTGATCCCTCTCCAATCGTCACCGGCGCAATCAGCTGCGTATCGCTTCCAAGAAACACATTCTTGCCAATCACTGTTCGATGCTTTCGCGCTCCGTCGTAGTTACAGGTGATGGTGCCGGCGCCGATATTCACCCCTTCTGCGATCGTGGCATCACCTAAATAACTGAGATGATTGGCCTTCGAGCCTTCGCCCAATTCAGTGTTCTTCATCTCGACAAAATTTCCGACTTTCGCTTTCCGCCTGACCACCACACCTGGACGAAGATGCACGAACGGGCCGAGATGTGCGCCATCATGCACGTCCGACGCAGCCAGCACGCAGGAGTCTAAAATCTCGACGTGATTGCCGATCACACAATCGGTGATACGGACCCCGGAACGGATTGTCGTCCCTTCACCGATGCTGGTGTTGCCTTCGAGACTCACGTGTGGATACAGCACGGTATCTCGTCCAATGGTGACTCCGGCGTCAACCCACACGGAGCCAGGATCCCGCATCGTGACTCCGGCGTCAAGCCAGTGTTCGCGAATCTGCTGACGGACGACCTGCTCCGCAGCCGCCAGCTGATGCCTAGTATTGACTCCCAGCCCCTCGTCGGGATCTTGAAGGATCACCGCCGCAACAGGCCGCCCCTGGTCAACTGCCATCCGAACAATATCCGTCAGATAGTATTCATTCTGCGCGTTGCGTGGCTCGAGCTTATCCAGAGCCTCGAAGAGAAAATCTCCGGACACGACATACGTCCCTACGTTGATTTCCTTGGTAGCCCGTTCGACCGAGGTGGCATCACGATCTTCAACGATCTTCAGCACATCGGACGAAGTGACTTTACTCTGGTGAGATCCGCCAGACTCCCGGCGAATGACTCGACCATAGCCACTGGGATCATCGAGCATCGCCGTCAGAATCGTCACAGTGGCGCGCTGGGATTGATGGGCTCGCAAAAGTTCGCGCGCCGTCTCTTCCTTTAGCAACGGAGTGTCACCATTCAAGATAAGATAATTCGTCGGACGCTCCTCATCGCCCAGACAAAACACGGGGCGGCTTTGCAGCACCGCATGGCCGGTCCCGAGTTGCTCGGCTTGCTCGACAATGCTCACAGACTTTGATCCCAGCCTACCGGCAATACCTGCTTCAATCACATGCCGAACCTTGTCGGATTGATGCCCAACCACAACCGCAATACGATGGCCCGCGAGTTGGAGCGCCACATCAACCGCGTAGAGAACCATTGGCTGGCCCGCGACATGATGCAACACTTTGACTTGGGTGGACTTCATCCGTTTGCCCAACCCGGCCGCCATCACAATCACGCCTAAGCCCGGAATACGCGAGACCGTTGTGCCTTGATCCACTGATTGTTTCATCGAAGACTCCGAAAATAAGAGGACCGCAATTGAGTATCAGAACCCCGGGTTTATCCGATCGGCACACCGGCATCTGGCTGTTTGACCTGACTCCACTTCGGCTCTCCCTTCAGGGCCGAAGCCATGGCACCGGATGGCGTATAGAGACCACCCGATACAATCAGTTTCATCGCTTCTTCAATACTGATATCAACAGATATGACTTCTTGTTCCGGCACTAAGAGGAAATACCCCGACGTCGGATTGGGCGAGGTAGGCACGTACACATGAATCAGCGCCTCCGGGCCCAATGCCGTGGTCTCGCCTTTCGTCATGCCAGTCACAAACGCAAAACAATAATGGCCGTTCTTTGGGAATTGAATCAAGACCACCCGACGATACGACCCTCGCTCCGAAAAAGACAGAATATCCATCATGGACTTCAGCGTGGAATAAATCCCCCGGACAAGGGGCAGACGGTTGAGCCAATCTTCCCAATGACCCACAATCTGACGCCCGATGAAGTTTGCCGCAAACAACCCGACTAAAAAGATGAGCAGAACCAGTGTGATGATCCCTAGGCCGGGAATATAGTGATCCGGCACCAATTCTGCGACGGCTTCGCCCAAGATGCCGTCTACCGCAACGAATAGGGTTTTCAGGATGAGAATCGTGCCCCAAATAGGGGTGACAAGGAGGAGGCCTGTGAGAAAATAGCGTCTTAGCGCGACCTTGAGCATGAATCACCGACACCCAACCATTGGGGAGAGCATTGCGTGATTCATCTTACAGAGATCCTGACAGACCCCGCAAGCATTTTATTGTAAATTTCAACGGGTTATGTGCTTAGACCGGGTGGATTCAAAAAAGATACTGGTCTTGCTATTCGCCTCGACCTGACATAGGATCGCTCCCCGATTGCGACTGCGAATGAAAATTGCCAATGGGTAGAACAACAAGAAAATCGACGGGCATCTTCATGACGCTGGAAGGCGGTGAAGGAAGCGGAAAAACGACACAAGCTCGAAGACTGTGCGAGCGGCTGACTGCGCAAGGCCTGAACGTGCTGCATACCCGAGAACCGGGAGGGACGCTTCTCGCCGAACGTCTGCGCAGTATACTGCTCGACCATTCAGGGGAAACCATTGCCCCTGAAACGGAAGCCTACCTTATTTTCGCGGCCAGACGCCAGCATGTGGATCACGTCATCAAACCCGCACTCGCCCGCGGAGTGACGGTCGTCTGTGATCGATTCTCAGACTCGACGATGGCCTATCAGGGATATGGACGGGGGTTGGACCTACGAATATTGCGCACAATGAACGACTGGGCGACCGGGAAACTGGCCCCTCAACTCACGTTGCTCTTCGACGTCCCCGTTGCGGTCGGACTCAGCCGACGCCGTGGTCGCGCTACCACTCAAAATCGACTCGATCGAGAAGCCGAGCGATTCCACCGGAAAGTCCGGGCGGGATTTCACGTATTGGCACGACAAGAACCTCGACGCATCATGGTGATCGATTCCGCACAACCGCTGGAGTCGGTGACCCAGACCGTAGAAGAGCTGGTTCTGAACTGGCTCAAGACCTATCGCAGACGGACATCGAGACGCCGATAGCCCATGCCTTTCGCCGATATCACAGGCCACGCGCAACCCATCTCCCTCCTTCAGGCAACCGTCTGTAATGGACGCTTGGCCCATGCCTATCTGTTCTATGGCGAAGCCAGGATCGGAAAGTTGATGACCGCCGTGAGACTGGCACAGGCCCTCAACTGCGAGCAACCCTCGCAGACAGAGGCTCAGGATAGCTGTGGTCGATGCCGATCCTGCCTTCAGATAGCCGCTCGGACGCACCCGGATTACTTTGTCATCGAGCCCGATCCGAAAGCCGCCACGCCGCAAATCAAAATCGAGCAGGTGCGGGAGATCGAACAACAGTTCGTCTATCGCCCACTCATCGGGGAACGAAAAATTTGCCTGATTGACGACGCGGACCGACTGACGATCGGTGCAGCGAACGCGCTCCTCAAGACCTTGGAAGAGCCTCCAGGTGATAGTCTCTTTATCCTCGTCACCAACCGGCTTCAGGCGCTTCCGATCACCATTCGATCACGCTGCCAAGCGCTCCGTTTCACGACGCCCGCCCGCACCCAAGTTGAGGCCGCATTGATCCTCAAGCGGGAGCTTCCTCCTGCCGACGCCCGTTTCCTGGCGGTCTTCGCCGATGGCCGAATCGGAGAAGCGCTCACGGCGAATGTGGCAGACGTTCGTGCGCGACAACAAGAATGCCTGGCGTTGGTGAAGCCGGAAAGCTTGCTGTCGAGCGGAACCATCCTCTCGGCAGCGGAAAGCTTGGCAAAGACGGACCGTGGTGAAGAAACCCTCGCATGGCTCACACGATGGATTCGCGATCTGGTCATCGTCATCGTCGATGGAGATCATGATCAACTCCTTCACCTCGACCACATCACAGACCTGCGACAATACGCCCAGCGAGCAGACATCGATGCTCTCCTGACCCTCTTGAATGAGATCGAGCGTACCGAACAGCAAGCCACGCGACACCTCAACGTGCAGATGGCACTGGAAATGACATTCCTTCGCCTGCGAGAAGCGCTTGGCCTTGTCCCCGCCGGAGCCACAACCTAGCCAAAAGCGACGCCAACCTGATATCTTGCCCGCGATATGACAGACACGAACCCCTTCTACATCACCACTCCGATTTACTACGTCAATGATGTCCCACACATCGGCCATGCCTACACCACCATCGCGGCCGACGTGCTGGCGCGCTACTGGCGGCTACGTGGCCGTGAGGTCTTCTTTTTGACCGGTCTCGATGAACATGGCCAGAAAGTGCAACAGGCCGCGGCCAAAGCCGACATCAACCCTCAGGCCCACTGCGATAAGCTTGCGCCTCAGTTTCAAACATTATGGCAACGCCTCAACATCTCAAACGATGCGTTCATTCGGACGACGGATCTCGAGCACAAGGCCATTGTCCAACGATACCTTCAGGAGCTCTACGACAAGAATCTCATTTATCAGGATTCGTATACCGGTTGGTACTGCACGTTCGATGAGCGGTTCTGGACTGAGAAAGACGTGGAGTCTGGACTCTGTCCGGACTGCAAACGCCCCGTCGAACAGCTCAGCGAGCACAACTACTTCTTCAAGATGGGGCAATATCAGGACCGCTTGATCGAACACATCAAGACGCATCTGGATTTTATTCGTCCGGAATCGCGACGCAACGAAGTCCTTGGGTTCTTACAAACCCAAAAACTAGGCGACCTCTCGATCTCGAGACCAAAATCACGACTCTCCTGGGGGATCGAACTGCCGTTCGACAATGACTACGTCACCTATGTCTGGTTCGATGCGCTGGTGAATTACATGTCCGCGCTGGACTATCTCCCGAGAGAGAAGCCGACGGGAAGCCAATTTTGGCCTGCGAATGTCCATCTTGTCGGAAAGGACATCCTGACGACCCATGCCGTGTATTGGTCCACGATGCTCATGGCGTTGAACCTGCCGTTGCCGGAGACCATCTTTGCCCATGGTTGGTGGACGGTCGACGGCGAAAAAATGTCGAAGAGCCGCGGCAATGTCGTCGATCCCAATAAGATGATCGATGAAGTCGGGGCGGATGCGTTTCGCTATTTCTTACTGCGCGAGGTGCCATTTGGACAAGACGGAGACTACTCCCTTGCCGGGATGGTGACGCGCATCAATAGTGATCTTGCCAACGGCCTGGGTAATCTCTTGAGTCGAACGCTCACCCTTATCGAGCGGTCTCAAGGAGGGTTGGTACCGGCTCCCGGGACAGGTGGACCAGCAGAGCGAGAACTCGAACAAGCCATAGTCTCTCTCCTAAACACCGTGTTGCCGCATCATCTGGAGCAATTGGAGTTTAACCGGGCCCTGGAAGCTATCTGGCACGTCGTCCAACTTGCTAATCAATATGTCGACAAGACCGCGCCCTGGACATTGGTTAAGCATGAGAGCAATGCGGAACAACTGAGGACTGTCCTCTATACCATGGCAGAGACGCTGCGCTGCCTCAGCTTAGCCATATATCCCATAATGCCTAACAGTGCGCGGTTAATCTGCGGCCAGCTTGGCATCTCAGCTGAATTCACAAGCCCTCTACTGAAAGATACGGTTGAATGGGGTGGGTTGAAGCCAGGCACCATCATCCATAAAGGCCCATCGCTTTTCCCGCGTATCGAATCAAAACCAGGAGTAAAACCAGTGAGCGAACCATCTATCCCTTCACCGTCGACCTCTACTGCGCCAACAACTACAGCAACTCCCCCAACAACGCCCCCTGCAGCAGCTCCAGTCGCACCGCCCCAGATCACCATCGACGATTTCATGAAGATTCAGCTGAAGACAGCAAAGGTCATCAGTGCAGAACGCGTCCCGAAGTCAGAGAAGCTGTTGAAGCTACAAGTCTCTCTCGGCGCCGAGCAGCGCCAGATCGTGGCGGGCATCGGCAAGAAGTACGAGCCTGATGCACTGGTCGGGAAAACCATCGTGATTGTGGCCAATCTCAAACCGGCGAAGCTTATGGGCATCGAATCGCAGGGCATGGTACTGGCTGCTGGCGATGCCGACGTGCGTGGACTGCTCACCATTCAAGAAGAAGTGGACCCTGGCACGAAGGTGAAATGACACGATCTTCCTTCGCCCTGGTGGGACTGATCTTCTCGTTCACCCTACTGTCTTACCCCTCGACTCCGGTCCGAAGCCAAACACCTCCCAATATCCCGCTCAACGGCCCACAACCCACGGTAGTACTGGTCCGAGTCGTCGCGCACGGGGCCATGGTGTTAGGCCGAGAGGTCGGTGGAGCGCGTGTGACGATCACGGAGGTGGCGACTGGCCAAATTCTGGCTACGGGTCTGCAGCAGGGCGGGTCCGGCGACCAGAACCAAATCATGCGCACACCGCACATGATAGAAGAACCAGTCTACAGCTCTCGCCCCTCCGCGGTGTTCACCACAACGTTGCAACTACACAAACCGACGTTGGTGGAGATCTCCGCCGAAGGACCGCTGGCCTATCCTGCCGCATCACAGAAAACGAGTAAGACTCTACTCGTCATCCCAGGACAGGATCTCACGCATGATGGTATCGTGCTGCACCTCTATGGGTACCTCGTCCAAATTGAGCGACCCACACCGCCCGAACCGCTGATCGCCAAAGACGACGTGAAACTCCGAGCCTCGGTCCGAACCCTGTCCGGCTCCTTAGTCCGCCCCCACGGAGATTGGGACTCACGAAAGATCCGTATCTATGGAGAGGTGTTGATCGGAGACCGAATCATTGAGCGGCTGCAGATGTTTTACGATGAAGGGAGCCGCACATTTGAAGCGCCGTTCTTTGTGCCGCCATCGAAGGAAGTTCCCGACGGGATCACGCTGCGTGTGATCGCCTCAGATCTCTCAACCGGTAATGCAGGAATCGATCAAGTCACCTACCCAGTCCTGAGTGAGCGCCTCCCTTCAAAACCGATCCACTAGCCACTGCAAACTTACTGGAGACAAACCTCCGGCAAGACTTGCTGCGTCGCGTCGCCCATGCGACACTGTTATGCATGACAGCACTTGCCTCGTACACACATCTCCGATCGCGGCTCCAACTTGCACTAGCCATCAATGCCGTGATTATCGCGGCTGAGTTTGCTGGCGGCTGGCTTCTCAATAGTATCGGCTTGATGAGCGACGCAGGCCACAACCTTGTCGATCAAGGATCGCTCTTTCTCGCACTCTATGCCCATCTCCTCACCGCACGGCCGGCTTCCGAGAGCCGGACCTTCGGCTACCATCGAGCCGGTATCATCGCGGCGTTTCTGAACAGTTTCATTCTGTTGCTCACCGCTGCCGGCATCGCACTGGTCGGCCTGAAGCGATTGCTACAACCCGTCCCCGTGGACGGTGGATGGGTGATGGCGGTCGCCGCCGTCAGCTTCCTAGCCAATCTCGGGATCGCCCTTTTACTCCAGCATGGCGCGAAAGATGATTTGAACATTCGGAGTGCGTTCTGGCACATGTTGGGAGATGCGTGGGTCTCACTCGGCGTGATTGTCAGCGGCGGCGCGATTCTCCTGACAGGATGGACGATCCTAGATCCGCTCGTGAGTTTACTGATTGTCGGAGTCATTCTCCGAGGAGCCTGGCCGATCTTTAAAGAGTCGATGGATGTCCTGTTGGAGTCAACTCCGCCGGGCATCAGCGCATCTCAAGTGGCCACGACCATGGAGGCCATCCCCGGCGTCACAAACGTGCACGATCTTCACATTTGGGCCGTCGAGCCTCGACTGGTCATGCTCACCAGCCACGTGATGATCGAGCGTCACCGTACCCCTTTGGAGTTGCTGCAGCTGATCCAGAACAGGATCACGACGGACTTCGGCATCAAGCATATGACCATCCAACTAGAAACCGAATGTTGCGACCCCGACGACATCCACTGCGACCTTCGGAAACTGACTGACCAGCATCACGAAGCCCACGGCTTCGCACATCATCATTGATCTTCTTGTCGCTGCCTCAGCTAATCGAAACCATGAATGATTCGGACCTCCCCTATAATCGGCTGCGAAGAGGCCATCGCTGAACCGGATGACGAAACATGCATCTCGAAGCACACGCTTCATTCCGTCAAGAATACTTCCTCCTCCTCGACCCACTGGCCATATGGATATGATTAGCAGGAAAGAATTACGAAGTATCTCTTGCTGTGCTGATCCTGCTACGAGTCCTGGACCGGCTCACCTCTAATTTCGGCCCTGACAAATAATCGTGCGTTTCTGGTATCCTACCCCCGTTTCTTCACCACCTGGACTCACTACCTGTGACTATCTAAAGGGGGAAAGCAGATGTTTCCCAAATTCTTACGTAACTCCCTCGTCGCCGTATCCTTGTTACTGTTGTTGACGGGCTGTATCGCCAAGCAGTATGTCGTTCACCCACCGCCGCCGACGCTGTTGTCGGCCACCCAGCCCCCCCTCTCTTCGGCCACCGAGTCAACCCTCAGCCTTCCTGTTCAGATGGACCTCGCGCCGTTTCTAGCTACGGTCAACGATGAGAACGTCATTCCAAAAGTGTTTGATCAATCAGGCAACCCCATCAAGCACTCGAAAGGCATTGAACACAAGTATTATGTGGAGCGGGATGATTTTACGACCGAACGTGTCGACTCCTACCAATCCATGAGCCAGGATCAAGGTGCCATGCTCCGCGATTGGTGGAAGGGAATCGACCTTCCGGGGACTCACCTCCCCCTCACCGCTGAGCTTCATCCTCACCTCGGTACGCAGGCACCCACACCGACCGTCAAGGCACCCGCCGACTGTGACGCCGGCCAGGGGCGGTTGCGAAAAACAATGCTGCATACTGGTATCGTCATTGGCATGACTCCAAACTACGGTCTGTCCGCATCCGTCGCCGATGTAGCAGTGAATACCATTGATCCATGTACCGCTCGCATCATCACGACCGACCTTCCCCAGGACGCCAGGAATAGGTTGACGGACACGGTACGAGGCGGCCTCCAGCACGCGGTCGCTAGCCTTCACGCGAGCACGGTTCGCCCTCAAGTGGAAGAAGCATGGAACGGGTTGCGCGCCCCTATTCAATTGGAACCGAACGCGTGGCTCCACCTCAATGTCGAAAAGATTAAACGCAATGAGTTCTCGATAGAGAGACAGAGTCTTCAGGACACGCTGCACATCATCGCCACGCCGGTGATCGTCTTCGGTTCCGAACCACCTGTTGCCGCTGCAGCACTTCCTCAACTCGATACACAACCGGCTTCCCCTGGATTCCACGTCGTCGCTGACATTCCGCTGGACTATCCCTCGCTGTCCCAATCACTTGCGGCGCGTTTGAAGGGGAAACGTGTCGCCGTGAAAGGAGACTTCATCCAGATCACTGACGCCGCCATTTTGGGTCGTGGAGGCAACCAAGTGGTCTTGCGGATAGCCTTTGCAGGAGATGCGACCGGCCACCTATATTTCGTGGGGAAACCTGAAATGAACACGTTGACACAATCCGTCCAGATCGGCGGCCTCCGTTTGGACCACGATTCCGAACAGTTCCTAGCGAAGAGTGGGCCCGATTGGCTCGCCCACTCTTCCATGAGAGAACTCGTGATGGGTGAAACCGTCCTCGGTGTGACTTCGGCGACCGACCGCATGCGAAACCTGCTTCGAATGGCACTGAATCGAACAATCAATCAGACGCTCTCCCTGCAGGGAACCGTCGTGTCGGTGCAAGGCATCGGCGTGTTCGCCGATGTGAACTCGCTGTACGTTCGAGTGATGAGTGACGGATCGCTCAATCTAAAGGCCGAGGGCAAACCCTAATCCCCGTTAGCGCAGAAAGACCAGCCAGAGGTAGAGCGCGCTGAGGGCGACGGAGCTGACCATGACAGGAAAGCCAAACTGGAAGCACTGCCAAAAAATAATCCGGCAGTCGGCCTTCCTGCCGATATCCACTCTCACGACGTTGTAATCCACCCCGAACTCATGCCTGTAGAATACCTCTCCTTACGAGACCGCGCCGAACAAAGCCACAATCGTCTTGTGGAACCGCTCGGTCATGGCACACGCCGAAGATAAAAAGAGCCAGCGTCAGAGAGGACCTTTCAGTTCTCCGAGCTCAATGAAGACGGATCATCGTACAGGCCCCCGGATTATCATGGGCCGACGGCGACCATGCAATCAGAGTTCTCTTCAGCTATTTCATTCGACGCCATTGCAGGGAACATTTTCCCCTTCCTAATCACGACCGTAGCCATTAGGATAGTTCCATGTCTATTGATCGACCCATTCAGCAGGATGATCTTGATCGTCTCATTGCCGGCACTCACTGGGCCCCTCACACGGTTCTGGGCCCACATCCCACGATGATCGACGGTCACCCCGGCTTCGCGATCCGGGCCTGGCTCCCCCAGATCACGGATGTTGAGGTCGTATCCGACTCCATCCTCAGCCCTATGACTCGCATTCGTGAGGAGGGACTGTATGAGGCGCTGCTTCCAGATACTACACTCGCTCCATCGTACACGCTTCGCGTCACAGACTATAACGGCACTGTCGCTGACATCCATGATCCCTATGCTTTTCCACCGCTGTTGACGGATCTTGAACTCCATCTCTTTACAGAAGGAACCCTGTACAAAGCCTACGACAGTTTCGGCGCCCATCTCCGCACCGTCCAAGGCGTCCCCGGAGTTCACTTTGTGCTGTGGGCTCCCAATGCTGCTCGCGTGAGCATCATCGGTGATTTCAATGGATGGAATGGACTCTGTCATCCCATGATGAGTCGAGGACTAACCGGGCTCTGGGAACTCTTCATGCCCGATCTACCGGAAGGCACCCTCTACAAGTATGAAATCCGGTCGCGAGAAGACAACGTGCTGTTGAGGAAAGCCGATCCCTATGCTGTCGCGAGCGAGGTCCGCCCGCGGACTGCCTCGGTCGTGCATGACTTGTCCAGCTACACCTGGCACGACGGCACATGGATGGCGGCCCGATCCGAATGGGATCCGCTGACCGCTCCCCTCTCCATCTATGAAGTCCATCTCGGATCATGGATGCGAGTTCCGGAGGAGGACAATCGCTGGCTCACCTATGAAGAACTCGCTGCCAAATTAATCCCCTACGCAAGGGATCTGGGCTACACACACCTGGAACTCCTGCCGGTGACAGAACATCCGTTCGATGGATCATGGGGATATCAAGCCACCGGCTACTTTGCCGCCACCAGCCGACACGGAGATCCCACAAAGTTCATGGCGTTTGTCGATGCCGCGCATCAAGCTGGCCTCGGCGTGATCATGGACTGGGCGCCGGCACACTTTCCTGACGATCCTCATGGATTGGCCCAGTTCGACGGCACACATCTCTATGACCATGCCGACCCGCGCCTCGGCTATCACCCCGATTGGCACAGCCGGATTTTTAATTACGATCGAGTCGAGGTGCGCACCTTCCTTCTGAATAGCGCTCTCTTCTGGTTGGACAAGTACCACATCGATGGATTACGCGTCGACGCCGTGGCGTCCATGCTCTACCTCGACTACGGACGACAGTCCGGTGAATGGATTCCCAATGAGTTTGGGGGCAAGGAAAATCTTGGAGCCGTTTCGCTCTTGAAAGAACTCAACGTCCTCGTCCACCGAGACTTCCCTGGAGCCGTCACAATTGCGGAAGAATCCACATCATGGCCTGGTGTCTCTCGGCCAACCTACACGGGAGGGCTCGGTTTTACGTTCAAGTGGAACATGGGGTGGATGCACGACATGCTGACCTTTTTCCAGCACGACCCAATCTACCGCCGGTTCCATCAGGACCAACTGACGTTCGGTCTGCTCTACGCCTTCAGCGAGAATTTCGTTCTCGCCCTCTCTCATGACGAAGTGGTGCACGGCAAACGAACGTTGCTCGACAAAATGCCGGGTGATGTCTGGCAGCGATTTGCGAATCTCCGGCTGCTTTATGGCTATATGTACAGCCACCCCGGGAAAAAAATGCTATTCATGGGCGGAGAGTTCGGTCAGTGGCGGGAATGGAACCATGACACCAGTTTGGATTGGCATCTCTGCGAGGATGAGCCTCATCGTGGGCTGCAACGTTTGGTCCGCGACCTGAATCGAGTCTATCGCGAGGAACCGGCGCTGCACGAAGTCGACTTTGACTGGAGCGGATTTCAGTGGATTGATTTCAGCGATACTGACAACTCCGTCATCGCCTATCTTCGAAGGGCAAACAGCACGCAAGCGGCCATCGTCTGCTTGTGCAACTTCACGCCAATGCCTCGCCACCACTACCGCATCGGCGTCACGGAACCCGGTTGGTATCAGGAAATCATCAACACTGATGGGATCGCTTACGGCGGCAGCAATATGGGAAATGGCGGTGGTGTTCACGCGACCGACACCCCGAGCCATGGCTTCCCATACTCACTGACGATCACGCTCCCACCCCTATCCATCCTCTTATTGAAGCGATAGCACCCAATTCGAACACAACTCCGCCGTCAGGAGCAGAGGTATTCTCGTTCGCTTGGTGATGAGGGGAGAGCTACCAATGCCGGAAGGGGCCTGAATCCAAATGTACGTAGCTCGAACGTTTGTAGGAGCCGACCCCACCGTACCGCAGTTCGAGCGCGGCCTGGCGGAGCTTCGTGGTGGAAACACCAGGAATCAAAAGATCGATCGCCTGTCCTTGCATGTGTAAGCTATTCTTGGCGACATGTTGGTCCGTCCGAACCAACATGGCGTTATACTCGGGAGACCGAAAGCCAGAAATCACATGAATCTCTTGCTGACTGCCGAGTTTCTTTTGCACCAAATTCACGTGCTCCAACACACGCACATCCATAGCCCCCACTTCACCCGTGTAATGACAGCGCAAGAGGTCATTCACATCATCAAGCGCTGACAGGTCATAGTTCCCGGCTTCGTCTCGATAGGTGACATCCAGCCGCTCATTGGTCCACACATTCACCAACGTCAGCTTGCCCTCTGGAAGCTCACGAGCCTGCGCCGGCTGTGGGCCAACTAACCGCCCACTCAGTAAGAGAGTCCCCACCAAGGAAACCTGAAGAAATGCTCGCCTGGTCAAGGCCCATTTGGGCTGATCTGTAGTATTCACTGAAACAACTCCCGAAAAAAGTGGACAATACTCGTTAAAAAGCTGTCGGTTTTGTAACAAAAATCATAAATTGGGTCAAACAATTTGTCCCGAGAGGCTTTAAATAGACTCCTCATACCCCATGAATGTATGCTTATCCATCCATGTAAGCATTAATAGATGTATGCGCATGCCTTCGATCTATGAAAATGAAGTGCGCTGGTCGTCTATCAGGATGCCTTGGAGGTACGGCTTACAGGATGAGGCCAATCGGACTCATATTTATTTCACCTCTTGCACCTATGCTAAAAAACATTTTCTTTCTAGACTGTTTCGTGGGTGACAGGTAAGATCGGAAGAAATTAGTAGAGTCTATATGGCGACTATCCTAGTCATTGACGACGAACAATCCATCCGAGGGCTGCTGAAAGAGGTCTTGGTCAAGGCAGGGCACCGCGTGCTCGAAGCCGAGAATGGACGCAAAGGGCTCACGCTCTATCAGAAAGAGCTGGTCGATCTCGTGATCATGGACTTGTTGATGCCGGAGACGGACGGCCTTGAGGCCACGCTTCAGCTCACTCGCGAATATGTCGATGCCAAAGTAATCGCGATCACGGGAGCACAAGGCGATCACAACTTCCTCGATATTGCGAAACTCTTCGGTGCACGTCGCGCCTTCGAAAAGCCATTCGACATCAACAAACTACTTGATGCGGTGAAAGAAGAACTGGCAGCCTAAGCCATAAAGCAGGCTCCCCCTCCCGCGTCCCTCCGATCGAGTACGAGCCGAATTCTTTCAAGCGGCACAAGCAGACAATAGGCCGCCAAGCGTAACACCATAACAACAATGCATGATGCTTGCGCTTCGTTCACGGTCAACACCGTGACACATCGTGTATACTGACGACATCGAATGCATTGAGACAATCATTGCGCTTTTAAGATGATCGTACGATGACCCTTTGGACAGGACTCAAGCTAAAGAGCGGAATGCTGTGGTTTGTACTGGCCGTCCTCGCTATCGCTCCCCTGCTCCCATTCAGTAACTTTGTCGGACACCCGCACTGGGACTATGTTCGTTGGGTCCCTTTTCAAGACTTTGCTCTTTCCCGGAACGTGCTGAAGGACATTGTCGGGAACACGCTCTGGTTCATGGTGTTCGGATATCTGTTTCACTACCAGCTGAATGAGGATTCACGCACTCTCCGGACCATTGCTACAATCACCGCCATCACGGGCGGCATCTCACTATCGACCGAATTCTTCCAAGTCTTCTGTCACAACCGCATCGCTTCGATAACGGATGTGATATGCAATGTGCTCGGGGCCGGTCTCGGGGGGTACCTTGCTGAGAAACAGCGTGCCAACAGCTACAGAACGATAACCAGCGACGTGGGGATGGAAGGTAATGGGTCAAAAACGATTCGATAGATACCCCCGCCTTTACAGCTAGAGCCTCCCGTTGGATAAGAGTACCCCTTCGATCATGGTCACGCTCTCAGTGTCTTTCGCGCAAGGCCTCGCATCATAGCGGGATCAGCATACCCCACTTCACTCAACGCATCCATGAGGTGTATCCCTTTCGAGGAAACTAACTCTCTTGCTTTCGTGTAACTCTTCTCGCTAAACCGCGCAACCGCGGGTTGACCGTTTACGATCTGACAGGCAAGTACCTCTCCGTTCACCTCCAGCGTGCCACCTTGTTCAATCAGCATTTTTGCCCGTGCCACAGTGATACCGTGAAGTTCGGCAAACTCTTGCAATCCACCGGTTTGGACAAGGCGTCCATCCGGCATGATACAGAGCCGTTTGAAATGTGGCGACCAGTCCTTTCGGAAATCGATGTACTTGATGTCGCCACCTTTGGCAACGGTGCGATCCAACGTTCGATAATCCAAGCCCAAATTTTTCTGCTGCAGCTTGGCTTGCAGCTCACCCGGCAGCGTCCTCCAGAAGACTTCCCACGCCGCATCAACCATCGGAAATGCCCTGGATCGCGCCACGTGCTCGGCCTCGGCAAACTGCATGAGGTCCAGCGTCCAGGTTTGTTTCGGACCTTGCCCGGCTGAATCAATCCGGCAGGCAAATAATCCTCGAGTGAGGATGCCACCGATTTGTGGATACACATACGTTCCGCCTGTGGTCAGCAAGGTTGTCATCGTCTCATGCGGGACGTCATAGCTCTCTGAAAGAATCTTGGCGTGGGCTGGGACATCCTCTGCCTCCGTCATCGCACAGACAGTCACATTCCCTGGGGCATCAAACTCAGAGTAATCTTCGACGATATTATAGAGCACCGTCCGCTTCGGCTTCTCGGCCTTCTTCTTGATCTTGAGCATGAGTTACCTTACAGCCATCGAACCTTATACATGAGGCCGTAGATGATCGTACGGCGGTAACATCTGCAAACGTCGATCTTCCACCGGCCCACCAATGGTGAAGTGATAGAGGGATTGCATAGCCAACTCCTTCACACCAATACTCTCGTGGACTGGATCGTCGAAGAAACAACCGATTCCCGTCGCCCGCACTCCTGCCGCTTCCGCTTCCAGATACAAGACCTGCCCGAGCAAGCCCGCTTCCCAAAACATCCGGGGATACCACCAGGCACCTCGTTCCCGCAACGTTCCCTCGAACTCAGCCAACATCCCGAACGAGAACGCACTATCACCGGCTATGTCCTGATGGCAACTCACCTGCACAGCCAGCTTACGGGCATCGCCTTCGAGCAACCAGTAGAGCGGGAGGCCGTCAGGACACTCCGGGGCAAGAGTCCATGTCAGCTCGGGATTCACAGCTTGTTGAGTGAACGTGACCTTCTTCGGATCACGGACGAGGCAATAGAGCCCAGGCGTCAATCCATCCACCCGATGGACAAATATCAGAAGATGAATCGCCGGATCATAGGGCCACACATCCCACGGCATTGGCCGTTCCAACTGTGGCTGTTCACTCCAAGGCATGACGCGCTGCATCATATGAAAAAACGTGCTGGCGGAAATTGACGTCTTGCCGTCAAACGACACTGCGCTTCGGCGCTGGCGGATGATGTGGCCAGCCAACGGACCCACGTTGTTCGTCTCTCGTGAAGCGTGAAGCGTATTGGAGAATGTAAGCCTTATCGCAGGGAGAGTACTCATCGGTCGATCCGTCTGTGGCTTCCACGAGGCATTGGCCGCTTCGTCGATGATGTCCCAGTGGACCCCATGCTCTTGGCTCAGTCGATTGGCTTTCCCATGCCATGTCGCACCGGCCAACTCCTTCACAATCGCCCTATCGAGAAACAACGGCACCGTCCTTTGCTCTCCCCTCACCTCCCTTGAGGGCCAGATCACTGCCAGACAGTCAGGATGTTCCGGTTCAGCTTCTCCAAAGTCATCCTTGCGATCTGTCCCGAGTAGCATCGCCACAGTGTCTTCATCCACACCGTCCAACAGCGCCATGTTCCAACCAAGCGTCGCCGCGGCAATTCGCGTGGAGCCGATTGCATGGCCGACGTCGTGATTGCAGTAGCGGAACGCCCGCTCGCCATATTTCCATGCTTCCCGCCAATGAATCGACGTCAGTCCGAAGAGAAACGCATCGGCCGGAAACGGCGCCAGCAACCGAGCAACCTGTTCAGCCGGAAACTCAGTCCGCCATTCCAGACCATGTTCCTTCGGCGCGTAATGATAGAGGCCAGGTTTGAGATCGAGTCCGTCGATCTTTGGTATGACAACATAGCCTTCTGTCGGATGCAGATTACCGGATGATGGATTACTACGCAGAGCCCACTCCGACTCTCCTGCTTTTTTCCATGCGGACAAGGCCAGGGCGAACTCAAAAAATCGAGAGAGGGTTCGCACGCTGACAGGCTGGCAAGGAACAGCTCCCTGTTCATACATCGCTCCATATGCCGGCGACAACGGCGCTTCATCTGGCTTGAGTAATGGGAGTGGGATGAGCTGAGCACCCTCGAAGCGTCGAAACGGATCAGGCTGATTCGCCCAATCCAGAAACCCCATCGAGCGGGCATAGCGATTGAAATGGTGTTTGGTCCTAATGTGATAATGAATGACTCGATCCACGGGGTCGGTCGAAACTGACTCAGACGTTGTAGCGGGAATCAGATTCTCGGTGCTCATCGTGTATTGAAGCAGTCTACTCAGCTGCTGGAAAGAAAGTAAACCTGACCTTGCAATAAAGGCACACAAATCGTCTACAATGCATTATGTCTCCCGATTATAGGGACCACTTCTAATGCAATACATGGTCGATACCAATATTTTCAACTGGCTGATTGATGGGACTTTGAGCACTGAGAATTTCCCCAAAGACGCCCATTTCGTTGCAACACATATCCAGCATGACGAGTTAAATAAGACCCGTGACTCCGCACGGAAGAACCAATTACTCGATCGGTTCAGCACTCTTGTCGATAGCACAGTTCCCACTGAGTCAACCGTCTTGGGCACTTCTAGACTTGGTTCCTGCAAACTTGGAAACGGAACTCTGTTTAACCAATTAAAGGCGGGTCTGGACTCGCGTAATCATAAGAAACGAAACAACTCAGAAGACGCACTCATTGCCGAAGCAGCGATTGCGAATGGTCATACGTTAGTCACGGCTGATGAGGACTTACGTAATGTCGCAGAGAGGCATGGATGTGCTGTTACCACCTTGGATAAGTACAGATCCACGTAGCACTTTCCAGTGGCCATTATGAGCATCCTCCTCCAATAACTATGCAATTCGACGCAGCCCTTGCCGCACAAGACGCATTCAGCCGATCCGAGCCCGAACTTGGCTCAGATTGGGACCGCGCCGTTGAACTGGAAGACACCTTTTCTTCCAACGCCGGATCGACGGCTCGGGAAGCCTATGAAGGATTACTCGCACTCTCGTCCCGTCATCCCCAGGCCCATGTCTTCCAAGCCTTCTGCATCTACATCACCTGGCAGCAGGTGACGGAAGAGACCATCGCCCATCACTTCCAAACCGGGATCAGACTATCGGAAACCTATCTTGCGTTGCAGGACGGTAAGGATCAACAGGGCATCGCCTATGTGATGGAACTCTACGAGTCATTCCGAGCTGGGCTGGGATTGGAGGAAGAGGACGAGCTGCAAGTCGAGTTTAGGCGAGATACACCCAAAGGTGGAGACTGACTCAAACCGTATCTCGTGAAGCGTCGTTCGTATTGCGCTTCGGATGTGGTTTCCATCCTGCGCTTCACGAATAACGCTTCACTATCCCATGTCGGACAATCATAAACATCGCGCTCGCATTTTTCTTCATCGCGGCGATCTGGTCCAGGCTCGCGCTGCCTGGGAAGCGGCAGTCGCCGATGATCGAACTCCCGGTAATCAGCAAGCACTGTCGGATTCTCTTGGGAACCTTGGCAACACCTGCGCCCTCATGAACGATTTTCCACGCGCAGAACAGTGCTATCGGGAGGTGCTTCAGATTCAACGGACCGAGCGCAATCTCACCGCCGTAGCTCATACTCTGGTCAATCTGGGCAACCTGCATATCGCATCCGACCATCCTGAAAAAGCACGTCCCTACTATCTTGAGGCCATGGATTTTCTGCGCCAGTTACAAGACAACCGAGGACTTGGCATTCTCTACAACAATCTGGCGTTGCAAGAAGCTCGTGACGGTCAGTGGGAGCAAGCCGTGGCCTTATTTAAACTAGCGCTCGATCATCACCGAACGGTCGGCAACGAAGAAGGGCTCGCGGTCACCTATAGCCAACTCGGCAAATGCTATCTCGATCAGGGAGACCACACCAGAGCCGAACGCTGCTTGAACAACGCCTCGGAACACTACATCAAACTCGGGAACGAACCGGCGGAGGCCGCCGTTCTCCGCCTTCTCTCCAAGGTCTACGAGACGCGTCAGGACCATACCGCTGCTCGACGATGTCTTGAGCGTGTGGTGTCACTCGACCAACACTATGCCTTGCCGGAGCTCCGCACCGACTCCGCCCATCTCTCCACGCTGCGCCAATCCGGATAGCTCCCTGTGAATTTCTGCTCCATCGCTCGCTCATCAATTGCATCCTGCCATCGAGCATCCTTTTAACTCCCAGCAGAGCGCGAACCCCGCGCAGTTCCAGACAGAATTTAATCCTCTGCTCCCTTTGAGGCAGTACGCCTGAACACCTGTTGATCAAGTTCCATCTCGCATAAGCCGACAAGATAGTGACCTGGAGATCGTATGGCTTCGCTCATTCGACGATTCACAGCCCTAGTATTCGGAACGATGATGACGGCGTCCTTCGCCCACGCTGGAGATGTCTCCCCCACGATCACGGTCGGCACACAGGAAGTCGGGCTCACCGCCGGCTACATGCTCTCGCATCGCCTCACCTACCTGCACAAAACTCAACAACACGGACCGGCGCTGATGCCATCCTGGATGATCACCCTGACCGATCCAGTGGGTGACGGCTGGTACCGTGGACAAGTCTCGCTCGGCGCAGAGATGGTCTACCTGGAGTTCCGAGAACCGTTGCTGACACACGGCATTGGGTTCACGCCGCGGATCAAGTACACCTTCGTCGCCTTGGGCCGGCTACGACCGTATGCGGAATTCACCGGTGGACCGTTCTGGACCGATCTTGGGGGGCGGGTTCGAGAACAAGCCAATGAATTCAATTTTATCTTGTCGGGTGGCGTGGGTGTGTCATGGTTCATCACGCCGCAGGCCGCCATCAATGTCGGTTACCGCTTCCATCACATTTCTAATGCCGGTACAGCCTTTCCGAATCTTGGTCTGAACGCGAGCCTCCCCTTTGCGGGGTTTTCATTCTTTTTCTGAGGAGACGGCGATCATGACGATGCCTATGTTCCGATGGTCGGTCCTGAGCCTTGCTGGGTTCATGCTGTGCAGCATAACGGGATGCACCAGATGGATCGACGTCAAACCACCCTCTGTCGATTCCAAGGCGATCATGACGCACTCGCTCCCCAATGATGAACGGGTCCCGCT
Source organism: Nitrospira sp. (assembly GCA_005116745.1). Lineage (NCBI taxonomy): Bacteria > Pseudomonadati > Nitrospirota > Nitrospiria > Nitrospirales > Nitrospiraceae > Nitrospira > Nitrospira sp. Next base: position 61,898 of record SWDS01000002.1, read on the forward strand.
CGTGACCAACTCGTTTCACCTCTCAAGAAACGGGTCATCGCAATATCCCTCTGCCGACCTCGAGCGGCGGATCTTAAGCAGCATCCAGGAAACCAGTCTGTTTTCGACATTGACGCCGCTGGGAGAAAAGTCCGATTCACTGGGAGACAAGGCTGTCTCGGCACGCATTACCATCGAGGAAACCATCGAGCCTCACTCCTGGCTCGCGGCGTTCAAAGGTATCGTCATCGGAGCGTCCATGTTTCTCCTCTCGCCCTTCATTGACCTTGAATATGAGTATGCCGCAACCGTCGCCCTGGAGCTTGAACGGTGGGACGGCCACGTCACACGCTATGAGGGCCGCTCATCCGGCACGGTTTATTACAAACTGTTCGGTGCCACACCGGTCATGATCGATGAGCTCAAGGGACACGTGACGGAAGCCTGCCTCACGGACCTGACTCAACAGCTCGTTCGAGACACCAACCTCTATATGGCTAGCAGCGCCCCGCTCCCGGACGCTGGCATTCGCATGGTGACGGTGAAAGCCAAAAGACCCGCAACCACACACCCCACCCGTGCTCTTGTTCCGGTCACGACGCCGTAGCGAAACCAGATATTTCCCTCCAGCCACCGTTCTCATCTGGCCGATCCTGCTGTTCTAGTGGTATAGTGCCTCCTATGGACATCGACGCGTTTCGCCAGATGGTCGCCAAGAACCCCAAGGGCTTCCTCGGTCGCTATGGGCTCGGCAATAAGATTCTTCAGGAAAACGGCAGCCTCGAAGAAGCGGTCGAACATCTGACGGTCGCCACACAATTGGACCCGACCCATGTAGCCTCTCACCTGGCTCTCGGCCGTGCGTTGATCCGACTGGGCAGAAATACCGAGGCCAAGCCTGTTCTGAATGCAGGCATCGAAGCGGTACGTTCTGGACGATCCAATGGCGGCAAGGACCTCGTGCCTGAGATGCAAGAGTTGCTACATGCACTATGAGGCATGCGCCTCTCCCCTAAAGGAGTCTCTCCGTGAACCTCGACAATGCCAGAAAACGAATTGAATCAGCCGTCACGCAATATGGTCAACACGCTGCCCCGGCCATCGACCTTGTCATGGCAGAAGTGCGGTCTGATATGGGGGCCGGCGCATTCAATGAGTTGGTTGACGAGTTCGATCTTGAGCTGACATACAATATCGCTCCAATGGAATCGGATCATTCTACGAGTTGAGGTAGACTCCTCCTGCTCCCTCGTTCACCCGTGATGCTCACACGCTCCTGCCTATGCCGCTAATCTGGGCTGCTATCTCAGGACATGGATTTGGGCACGCCGCGCAAGTCGTGCCGGTGCTCAACGCACTAGGCCGTCTCGTTCCGAACCTTCGAGTTCTTCTTCGCACCACCGTCCCCGCATCATTCTTCACAGATCGCCTCACGATTCCCTGGGAAACAAGCGCCGTCCAGCAGGACATCGGGTGCATTCAGAACGGCCCCATGACCATCGACGTGGAGGCGACCTGGCACCAATATCACCAATTCCACAGCACTTGGAATGATCGCCTTCACACTGAGATTGGCGCCATGCGTGCTGCCGCTCCGGATCTTGTCTTGGCCGATACTCCGTATTTGGCTTTGGCAGCGGGAAAGGCGGCTACAATTCCTACCATCGCGCTCGTCAGTTTGACCTGGGACCTTGTCCTATCCGACTACCAGGCCCCTCCATCGATTGATGGACGGACAATCATCCAGTCGATTCGACAGGCCTACGGCACAGCTGATCTCGCGCTACGAATGACACCGGCTCCTACCATGACGATCTTCAAAAAATTGATCGACATTGGACCGATCGCCGAACCGGCTCCTTCAGCTCGCGGACAACTCACCGAGTTCCTGAAACTAGCGCCTGGAGAACGCACCGTGCTCATCGGATTCGGCGGTATTCCGCTGGATTCACTCCCGTTCGACCGGTTGGAATCACTCACCGGCTATCGATTCCTCTTCGACGGTTCAGTTCCACCAGCAAGCAAGCGATTAGCCTCCATCACATCACTCCCCTTCTCTTTCAAGACATTGATGGCCTCAGTCGATATCCTCACGACAAAACCAGGCTACGGGACCATGATCGAAGCGGTCGCCTTACGCACTCCCCTGGTGTATATACGCCGGTACAACTTCGCCGACGAACAGTCTCTGGTAGACTATCTGCATCAGTACGGACGAGGCGTTGAACTCTCTATGAGCGACTTCTCACAGGGCCAGTGGTTGTCAGCGCTCAACAAGGTTCTTGACCTCCCTCCAACCGTCGCACCTCCTCCCCTGACCGGGGCGAGCCAAGCAGCTACAGAGCTAGCAACGTTTCTATAGCAGGCTGCGGAAAAACTCATCTCGACCTGTGTCGTCATCACAGATATTGCGGTGTGAGACGACGTTGAATAGCCACGCAGGATGCGCAACAAGGCCGTCCAGCAAGGCCGCAGCGAGGAAAGAGGTGAATCGTACTCTGGGCCGTATGTTGAGCCTCTGAGCGATGCAAGAACGCCGCTGGCGGTCTTGTTCCGCATCCTGATAAATCAGCTCATCCTCGATCCCTGTGCCACGACGATCTTCTGCTCCATCGCTGCATCACACCTTCTTGATCGTTTCCAATCAGAACCTGACTCGCTTGTCTCTCAGCAGACGTGAGGAACGTGGGCTCCTATGTTCCCGACAAAGCCGTCCCAATAACTACGGCCTCTCTAGCGCCCGACTCTTCCGCATAGAAGCTGACGCCCCTCGATATGCCGTTGCATGGATCGGCACCGGCGCCGCGACACAACCGACGTCATCCTTTCGCCAACAGATTTCGTGTTTTGAGCAGGTCACAACCCTCCGCATCTTTTTGTGCGATTTCTTCGTCGCGCGAATCGAGAATGCTATAGTCAAAACCGGTTAACGGATCATCATCTCGATCTCCAAAGCCACGTTCTATGAATACAGCTTCTCAGTTCGCCGCCTCGACGATTGATCCCAAACTCGTGGCCCGAGTCGCCAAAGGCGAGCACCCTGCCCTGGGCCAACTCTACGATCAATCCAGTACCGTCTTATTCAGTCTGGCATTGCACATCCTCGGCAACCGGGAAGACGCAGCGGATGTCCTCCAAGAGATCTATCTCGATGTCTGGAGAAAGGTCGTTCGCTATGATGTCGGTCGAGGCACCCCCATTACCTGGCTTATTACACTGACACGCAACCGGGCTATCGACCGATTGCAGACACGTGGCCCTCGTACTCCACGCCACATCAGCCCGTCCATCGATGATGCCCGGACGAGCCCATTCGACGACCGCCAGAGCGATCTGTTTGATTCACAGACAGACCAAGCACTACGACACCTGATCAGAGAAGCCTGGGCAACCTTGCCGCAGAAACAACAACAAGCAATTGAGCTGGCCTACTATGAGGGCCTGCCCGATACAGAAATCGCAGTGCGGCTCAATCAGCCGGTCGAGGAGGTGAAGACCTCCATCGTGCTCGGCATGACGCACCTCCGCGAGGCATTGCACTCATATTGGGCACAGGATGAAGCGGTATGACACATGACCAGTTAGAAGCCGCTGTCCCCATATACGCCGCCGGAGCGCTCGAGCGGGTTGAGCGACGGGCTTTGGAGACCCATCTGCTTTCAGGATGCAGCTCCTGCCACGCGACGCTGAAAGAGTATCAGTCGGTGGCGGTGACGTTACCGTTCGGACTCACCATCACACCTCCTCCTCGAGGCTTAAAAGGCAAGATTCTGTCGTCCCCTGTGTCGCCCCCTGCCACTGAGCCAGAAACCCAATCATCCTCTCAACCAAGCCTTCAGCCGGGTGAATGGATGAATCATCTCTTCCCACCGTCATCCCCACCGGCCACATCATTCGGGTGGGCATTGGGAACGGTCATCGTGGTGGTCCTGATCATCCTGGTATTTTTTGGATGGAACTCCTCCACACACATGACCGAAGATATGGAGAAGTTGGCTCAGCTGCAGTCTCAAGCAGAGGAAACAAGCTCTCAGCTGGCGGCGCTCCAACAGCAGCTCAGCGAACGCGAAAACACACTCGCCCAAACCCAAGAAGAACTGCAGCGCCGCATGGCTGAACTGGCAGAGGTACGAGATCAGTTGTTTCAGCGAGAAATCGAGCTAGAAGAGATAAAAGACCAACTGCCTCAACCACGTATCAAAACAACACCCATGCCCTAATTACGACGGGTCGTCTCCAGCTCGTCAATTTTCCTCACTCCTGTCCCGCTCTCCAGCTCCTATGCTAGCATGCACGATGACCATCAAGGACTCCACGACATCACCCTTGCTGCCGCCAGAACCGGACGATTCTTACTACATGGAGCTGGCTCTCCAGCAGGCCGCTCTCGCCCCGCAGGCAGGCGAAGTCCCTATCGGCGCAGTCCTCGTGCACAACCACGAAATGATCGCGGCCAGTCACAACTACCGAGAACTTTTACAGGATCCCACGGCCCACGCGGAGATGGTCGTGATCCGTAACGCGGCCGAACAGCTCCGAACGTGGAGACTGACGGACACGACACTCTATGTCACGCTGGAGCCCTGCCCCATGTGCGCCGGAGCGATCGTGCAATCTCGCATTGCGCGGCTTGTGTTTGGAGCCTGGGATCCCAAAGCCGGTGCGTGCGGATCGATCTTTGATATTCCAGCCGAGCGCCGGCTCAACCACCGAGTACAGGTGATGGGAGGCTTGCTCGAACAGGAGAGCCGGAATCTCCTCCAAACGTTCTTTCGAGCCAAGCGAGGTGCTCTTTTGGAAAGTACCAGTCCCCCGAAGTCAGCCTCCTAGCACCGTACTCTCGGCTGGAACAGGTCTTTTGTTAGGGTTGAATGATCAAGCCGTCGCCACGATCATTGCTTTCGGCACCGGCGGGCTGTACGCGATGTTCACCGTGACAACGGGAGTCGGATTATACACTCGCCTGACCGGACGCTGGAATCCAGCACTTGGCCAGTTGAAACTTGGCCGCCCCTATGCGGTGTCGCCGGACGCCCCCTGGTGGCAACTCTGGGCCGTACCGTTGGTACTCGGCAGCATTCTGGGGTTGACCACACTCTATGTGCTGATCGGTAAAGTCCGGGGAACGGAGTCACCAGAATCATCCCCATGAGGACAACAGCCTCTATCCTTCTCTTGAAAAGGCAAGAACGCCGTTGGCGGACTCTTTCACCATCCTGTTAAAAGCTGTTGGTCATGAGTTCTATGACCGCAAACAGCCCATAGGCACCGGAAGGCAGAGCCACCGCTCGAAACACCGGCAATTCGGCATAGGGGAGAAACGCCCCCTCCCTGAGCGTGCCGATGGTGGCCATAATCTGGTCGAGCTGCTGGGAGGACGCCGGTTCGAGGCCAGCCAGACGACGCTCGGACAACTCATTCATCACCAGACGTCTCGCTTCCTCCGATGACGTTCTGAGCCGAATAGCACTTGCCACGACATACGCCGCGCCCACCCCCACAACGATCCCGAGGCCGATAGAAAAGTTCCAATTATCGAAATACTCCGCCCTAGCCAGCAACATGAGGCCCATCAGGGTCGCCGGATAATAGACAAAGACGTCGATCCTCGCGGTCAACCGCGCGACCAGTTGCAGTTTGTTCAAGCAGTCTGTAGGGCTCGCACAGCCAAGCTCTTTCGTGACAAGCTTGCGCACGAAGACACTGGTCGTGCGTGTCAGATCCAAAACGAGAAAGATGACGACGATCATCATCAAAACGGCTGCAATCAGCACCAATTTATTGACTTGCCACACCACATTCCCACGAAACGGGGTGGCAGGTTGGCCATACAATTCCATGATAAATTGCCCCACCAGTAAGAAGATAACGCTGCAGCAGAGCACCCGTCCCCACAGAAAAAGCGGTTTCAATCGTGTCCGATATTCAACCCAGATATCAGCGGGCTCCGCCGATAGGTCGCTCAGCGACCAGCTGTTCACGCTCCACGGCATACCCCACCGGCTCCACCGTGCCAGACGTGCAAAACGAGAGAGTAGCTCAAGATTTAGCAACATCGGTACGCTTGCGTACGCCACGTGCGCACGGGGAACTAACAGGTTGTAAAAACTTCTTTCAATCTCCTCGCATGTATTTCGTAGCCGCTTTCTAATTCGCACGATGAATACGAAAGCCAGTACGATCACCGCTCCCCTCAGGAGCTGACTCGGCCAGATGCTCACCCCATCAAGGAATGAGAACGGCTCTCCCGCCTCGTGATCGGCTACGAGGCTCGGCACCACTGCGAACCACAGCAACCAACTCATGGCCCCAAATATCGCCAGCATGCCGAGGATGCGTGGAGGATTCGAGAGCACTGTCCTGCAAGCTGAGCGAGTCACCCCATACACCGTCTCGCTGGCCAGGAGAAACAACAGCCACCCGACGGCGACGGCCATTGCGACATAGGCCACTGCCTTTCGTGCGTCGTCGGCTGACGGCGGTTGAGGCCGCGGCTCGTGGATTGACTGAATGATCTGAGTCTCACTGAAAGGAACCCGCTCGATGCTCAGATCGACTGGTCCATTCTTCCCGATCTCATGCAGCCTGGGCTGCGGCGAAACCACGAAGTAGGTGGTGGCCTGTCCTCCTAGCGGCTGAATGGCATATTGCCACACCGGCGGTCCCAGAGGCCCGGCTGGGCACAGATCACCTGGTGCCAATGTGCCAAGTGTACGCAGCTCCGCGTAAATGGCATATCGCCACGCCGGCAGCTCCTGAAGCCCGGCTGAGCATAGATCACCTGGTGCCAGCGTGCCAAGCGCCCGCATCACCGCGTAGAATGTGGCGGTTTGATACGTATCACGGAATGGCGGGATGGCCTTCTGAAGCTTTTTATTGAGCGTCAGTCCAAAGTGAGAGGCCACGACCAGGTTGCGAGTCCACGGCATCTCTCGCGGGTGAAAGAGTCTCGCATCCAGGTCCGTGGTGAAGAAGATCACATGCGGGAAGTTTTGCTTGAGGGCCTGCAAAATGAGCAGCTTGTCATAGACGTCGCTCCCCAGCACCCCGATGGCTTTGAAACCAGGGCACTTTCCTTTCAAAATTCCGCACGAAGCCTCGGCTTCAGCTTCCTTCAACACCTGGACCAGGCGCCGCACATAATCCAACTGGCTGCGCCCCTCCGGTCGCTCTAATTGCTCCGTGAGTTTGCGGCGTTCATTGAGCGACGGCGGAGCCTTGTCACCCCCCTGTGAAGCGTCTCCCTGTCCGTCTTTCCCTTTCTCCTTCGGCAATTCACCGTCCAGGCCACGAAGATAGCTGAATTGCTGGATGCGCCGGTCAAGCTTTTCATCCGTTGCTGATCTATCCATATCTTTCACTGCGTCCTTGAACTCTCGCGGCAGAACTCGACCGTAGAGTGTATCCCACTCGGAAACCAACACCACAAGGTCGCATCGCGAGCCTTTCGGACAGGTCTCTCCAAGTGCAACTCCTCGTCGTCCCAACTCCTTGACGAGTTCCTTCATCAGCTCATCATCCGTGGGCACCATCCGCTGGAAAGACACATTCGCATCACGCAAGATGTCGGCCACACCCTTCTTCCCCTTGTATATCCCTTTCTCAGGAACAGTCGACCAGGGGGAATAGACTTCCAGTTCCAAAAGGTTGTCCCTAGGACCAGAAGTACTCGCAACACTCTCTTCCCTGGGTTTGGAACGGGTGGCCTCGCTGACCATGGAAGCTAAAGTCCCTGAAAACCGCGGGCCGATGACCTTGAACGTGATCGTCTTGCCCTGATCTTCAAATTCCTTGGAAACGATGCGACGCATCGTTTCCAAGCTGGCAACAGGACATCTTCCAAGATCCTGGTCCTTAATCCAGAGCACGAGTGCCTGAGATGGGGCAACTGCCGAGGATTCGTACCACTCCACAGGCACACGCGCGTCGCGCCAGTCGAGCCATGCCTTCTTACTGTCTTGGCAGACAGCAGCAGGCATCTCTTCTTTGGGCCATAGGAAGAAACGGATGTGTTCTCCGTCAACCGGATCGAAGCCTGATTGTTCCAGACCAGCAAGCACGGCATACCGTTGGCGAAGTCGCGATTCGGCAGGATCGGCATAGGGTGCGCCGTCAGTCAGTAGCGCCAACACGGTGACCTTTGAGATGTCTGTATGTACTCCTTCCTCGACCAAATCCTGTAAGGAGTGGGTATGCTCTAATTTGCCATTTTGTTTCTCCACGTCTCGATGTCTGCTCACCGCATCGAAGGGATCTTGCCACAGCCGAGCCTGGACCCTCCGGTCTCCGACCACTTCGAGTCTTTGACTTGAAAGCTCTTCAACCGGACGCGAGCTCTTCAGGGGGCCCTCGTAGAGCCAGACTGCCCCGAGAACCGCGCTGGCCAGCAGAACGAGGTTTTGAACTGGGAGTTTCACTTCTGACTTCTCGTCGGACGGCATTCGTACGCTCCGTGTGAATGAATCCAGCGAGGCCTGTCACTGAGGAGGTAAGCAGATGGCATGCCACAAATAAATACTGCAAGCCCTCGACAGGCAACAATTTTCAGACACGGCGAAACGTGACGAGCCGACGAGCGTATCTATTCTGATACGCCCTATGAATCCAATTAGATTCATGGGGCGTGACGCAATCCATGACACCATTGCATCACGGCGTCCGGTAAAGGATGGACAGATTGATCCCAACCACGTGCTGATCGGCAAAGTCCGAGGAACGACACTGCCGGAAACTTCTTCGTGAGGACGGTATCCGCTGAGGGCTGGAGGATTCCTTCAACAGCCTGCGACTGACCGTTCATCGTTCTGTGTCGTTGACTGTGGAACGTGCGCATGGTACGGTGCAGTCAGTGATTTGACTAACCCGGTTGCTTCCCTAGGTTCTTTCCCGTACTCACTCCGTCAATAGTCACTCCGCGTCTGATCGAGATCGAATCAAGGAGTCTGTCTGAAAGTTTTTCTCATTCACGTTCGCGATCCGCAGTTCTACGCCCTTCCGGCTAAAACACGTGCTGCCAACGGCAATGTTCGTGTGATGGGATTCCCTCCCATTGGCATCATGTCACTGTCATCTGTTATCAAGCAGGCGGGGCACGAATGTGTGATGTTCGATCAGGCGAACCCCGACACCCCGAACCAGGTCATTATTGACCAGATCAATCAAGAGCAACCCGCGCTCGTCGGCCTCAGTTTTTTGAGTACCACCAGCTATCCCTATGCCAAGATGCTCGCGCGGGAGATTCGTGCGACCAATCAGAAAGTAAAGCTCGCGTTCGGCGGCGTGTTTGCCAGCCTGAATGCCCCGCTCGTAAAGTTGCAATGTCCTGAAGTCGACTTTGTCTGTCGAGGCGACGGCGAGCAACTGCTGCTCGATCTGCTTGCAAATTTTGACAACCCGCAAGATGTCGCAAGCTTAACCTGGATGAAGGATGGGCAGGTCATCCAAAATCCAAACCGCGCCATGGAACGGCAGCTCGATCAGTGGCCATTTCCTGATCGTGAGAGCCTGAAGCTCGACTATGTCGAGTCCATGCCGCTGGACGTCCCGGTTGTGCTCTCGATGGACCGGTTCACGACGATGCAAACCTCTCGTGGGTGCCCCTGGCCCTGTATCTTCTGCGACATCCCGATCTTCAACGAGGGGAAGTGGCGAGCCCGCAGCCCGCAACATGTGGTCGCGGAGATGAAGTATCTCGAAGGACTGGGCTATAAGTCAGTCGGGTTTGTCGACGATCATTTCCTGCTACAGCCCAAGCGGATCGAAGCGATTTGCAAGGGCATTATGGATGAAAAGCTCACGATCCGATGGGGCATCGAGGGACGCGTAGATTCCGTCGCCCAACATCTCTTCCCCGCCATGGCCAAGGCCAATTGCCAGGCCATGATGTTCGGCATCGAGAGCGGCAGTCAAAGGATTCTCGATCGCTTAAAGAAGGAACAGACGCTGGATCAAGTGACGACCGCGGTCAAGAATGCGAAGAAGGCCGGGATAACGATCGTGCACGGATTCTTCACGGTGGGCAACCCGGACGAGACGATTGAGGATATGAACGCCACCTTCGACTTTGCCTCGAGGCTTCCGCTCGATACTTTTGGGTTCAATCGGCTCTGTGTCTATCGAGGCACCCCCTTGTGGCAGGAATATGTGAAGCGCGGGTTGGTGAACGAAAACACGGATTGGTACAAATATTTTAAATGTTCAGAGATCGATCCGACCTGTCTCTCAGGAGAAACGATCAACCGCGTACGACAGGCCGGAATTAAAAAGCTTTTTGGCTATAAACTTCTCCACTACCCCCTCCAAACCTTTCAACTCCTCCGCCGCTTCTTGCGGCATATGGCAGTACGAGACGTGGCCTATCTCCTCCTGAAGCCGTTCATGGGCCAGAAGAAAGGCGCGACTAAAGCTGAAGTCCTCTCACGCTTAGTCGAGCACGCCGACATGAAAGATGCTGCCGCGCAGCTGACCCAGGTGGCGGATGATATGCTCCACAACGTCTTTGAAGCCTCACGTCTCGAACGCCAGCGGATTCAGCAAGCAGCAGAAGGATCGCGCGAACTGCCGATGATCCAAAGCAGATAGGTCCTACGCGGGCGTTCCATCTCCACAGAGTGTATCGTTCTTTAAGTTACGGCTGGCACTCGCTATCTACACCCAGTTGGATGGCGATCACCCCCCCTTACCCGAACCAATCCACTACACCACCTGCTTCAAGCACGTGGCACAGTCAGTATCAGTAGCCCCACTGGCATCCGGGCCGTACTCCTGAAGTGGGATGTAGGGAAACGACATCAGCCTGCGCTCGGCCTCTCATCAGTCAGCTACAACCGAGCCAGTGGGCTGATACTCTTCCACACGACCAGGCTGCTCCTCAAAACCACCAGCCGTTTTCTCAAAGACCTCAACTTTCAAAAAATGGCGGCTACAATATCGACAAACTCGAACTAACGTTGACCATCTTCAGGCTCAAATTCCACTGACCTCTAAGAACAGCGACCATACGCTCACCGGCGTATGGAACCACCATTTAAAATCAAACCCCAACTATGCCTTCGGCCGAATGCCTCAGCCCATTCATGCAGTAGTGGATGACCAGCGACAATTTTTCGAAGATGCATCGCAAATGCTCACTTCAACCTTTGACTCGAAAGACAGTTGCTGTCAAATTTTTCTTGCACTTTTCACGAGAACGTCTGTGCCTGCTTGACCGCCAGCTAATGGGGACTCCCCATAGGACATCGCTTGTGCCATTTCTTCCCCCATGAGGCATGTATCTGAAATGTTCTGGCGATGTATCGAACAAGATACACTTGATCGCGCACGTGACCTGTACCGAGGAATAGTCCATTCGTATCATGCCGTGAACAAACGTGATTATCCAACCTGCATGCTTGAGGCATGCAGGTTGCGTAGACTCAGCAGCAGAGCATCATCCAGGGAGAGTCTGAGTAGGTCCTAAACCTGGATGACGCACCGTGAAGGCTTCAGCGTTCGACGTATCCGGAACGATCGAATTTGATTGAGGCGACACAGCACGCCATAACGCAGGTTATGACCGAGTATCATTCATTCACATCACTCGCAAAGGAGAAAGCCATGAATAAATATAAAAAACAATATGCACCAAGCGTTGAACCAAATATTAGACACCATCACTTCGTACATGGCCGAATGTGTCGCGGTCTGGTCATGGCGGCAGTTGGACTTGTCGTATCCTTCGGCGTCGCAGCGAATGCCAGTGCCGACTCTTTGAAATGCAAGGTGGACTTCAAGCTGACGAACGAGAAATCCACAGCCGTCAAAGTCGTTTCGATAATCTACGAGGCTGACCAGAAGGAACATACAGAAGGGCTCGATAACAAGAAATTGTCAGCGGGTGAGATGGACATCTGGAAGACCGTCACGCTTCAGGAGGTCGCCGCTGGCAATCCGATTACTCGATTCAGAATTCAGTATCGGAACGATACCAGCGGTCAAGGTAAACCGAGCAGTCCGTGGGGGCCAGTTGTTAAGACAGTGTATTTAAAGCCCGTCAATGGCGGCGATTGCTTTGATGGTAGAGTCTACGAACTCGCAGTGCCATAGCTTGTTCCACGACAGCAAAAAGGAGCCGAGAAATGGCGGGAGGCCGTAACGCCTCCCGCCTCATGAAACGAGTGGTCAGGTAAAATAGTCGCTCATCTCAGCGGTGTCGGCTTTCAACTAATCCGCTCCAGGCACCCATCCTGATTGAAACATATGAGCGATCCTCGACAGGGATCCTCCCCAGCCAATGGAACCTAGATGCTCTAGACAACCGTCGGTCCTCAACCACATCTGCTCGATACAGCATTGAATGTTTGACTGTCAGATAGTGCCAACCTCATCGTGGCTCAGAGCCAATGCGTATCAGTCAAGACTCAAGTGGAGTGGAAGCATGAAGGAACGGTCATCGAATCTCATGATGAGTGCGTGGTCTGATCCAAACCATTTGGCAATCCTCTAGTTCCATCATTCATTTCAGCTCCTAACAAAATGCATGGTGCAGATCGAAGGCACCTGCTCTTACAACAGCTAGTCAACCAAATAGTGTCAACTGGAGATGGATTCGACATCTATTTCTTACGCGGTAGCTCGATACGACTTGAGAACTATTCGGATCACCAAAATGTCATCGCGCATATACCTCCAAGACAGTACTGGGTCGTCATCACCACAGAGAACCATCTCGCCTTTTTGCTGATCGGTTCTCACATTATCTCAGCGTACACTCCTGAGTCTCAGTGGATATACCTCTCCTCGTCTCTCACAAGGCAGGCCCTATCACGATCATCGACGAACGCTGACGACCTTGATCCATATTAAGGTAAGGCAACACGTGTCGTCTGCTAGCTCGAATTCACTGTCAGAACATCCCGCTAGAAATTGCAAGAGCATGTTTTAAGCGGGGGCCAGTTGTTTTGCCCGCCGCAGTTGCCCGACCGGCACCAATCTCGCCGCTACATGGCCCGTGGTATCCTCTTCCACTGGACGAATTTCGTAGGGGCGCTCCGTTTTGAGCCGGGTATACATGATCCGGCACAACCCCACGAGCCACACCTCCGTCAGGAGCCCGTATACCCGAATGACGCCGCCCTGCTACCTGCAAATTCCCATGGTAGACTCAATCCGTATTTTGCGCGCAACATGCCAAGCTCATCAGGCAGTCCAGACACTCTGCCATATCCCGTGAGAGCTTCAATGAATTTTGACTCACGTTTCAGCTGTTCGTCGATAGCCACATCCACCCAATACAGCTTCTGCCATTTTCAAAATCACGTGAATGATGACTCCTCTATCCTAATCGTGCAGCATGGTGCAAAGACATTCAGTAGATCAAGACACACCAGGACGTACACAACTCTAACCAAGCCGCGATGGAGGTTGTTGGACATGTCCAACAAGATTTTGCCTCTTCCCAAGACGCAAACTTATCTCAGAGTTGGAGACGAACCAGTACAAGCTAAAATTTTATCCAAACCGTGATGAGCCATGATGGATGGTAGTGGTGTTTGTTGGACATGTCCAACAACTGAGCCAGCCCACATTAGCCATTCGTGACAGAGATCAGCTGGCGCTGAATGGGTCAATGAATTCAGTCTGTGAAGCTACTGGATTGAGAAAACGACTGTGATGAAATGGACTGTTCTGGATGGCCCCTCCCCATCGGAGAGATGGAGAGAGGAAACGAATGGCAGGTCGTTACTGGAAAATGATTTGCTCAATTTGACATTGACGCGCCGGCACTTCTTCTTGCTTGCCATCCGCAAAATTCACGATCAGGTGGTTCGGCTGCTGTGGGGCGTGCTGGAGATCTACCGTGCCAGATCTATTTTCAAAAACGACGACCAGCGACGGCATCGTTGCCTCAGAACTGATCGGTTGCTCCTCTTTCACCTGCTCCACTTTCGGCGAGGCAATTTTTTGTTTTTGTGGACCCCTGAGCTTGGCGGATAACGCCGACACGGTCGCCCGCGTAATCTCCTGATCTGTGGAACACCAACGCTCAACCTCCTTGGAAAACTCCTTATACAGATTCCGCAAATCGTAGAGCGTCTTGGCTGATGAACATTTTCCTGATGTGTAAATCTCATCGATGCAAGCCGGTGGATCGATGAGTGCGAGATGATTCGTGACCATGGACCGATTCACGCCAAGCAGTTCGGCAATCTGGGCCTGCTTCTCTCCCTCGTCCATCTTCCTCTTGATGAAGATCGCCAGCTCACGCGGCTTCAGATCTTCCCGCTGCAAATTCTCGATGACTTGCTGGTAGTCGGTATGCGACCGATCGACGAAGGCAGGAATCGTGGCTTTCCCGACAGCTTTCGACGCTCTGAGTCGGCGTGCGCCAAAATTCAAGATCCATCGCTTCTGCTCCGTGGGGTGCGGACGAATCGAGATGGGTGTTTTGACTCCGTGCAGCCTGATACTGTTCTCCAGTTCCTCCATGCTCTCCGCACCGAACTCTCGGCGTGGCTGCTCAGGATCTTCGTCAATGTCTTTGACTTGGATTTGAAGTGGGCGCCCTAAGACTTCAGCCGTCACGATCCGTTCTTTGGCGATTGGATCTGGAGCAGGAACCGGAGCAGGAGTCGTACGGTCAAGAGCCGTGAGATCCAGTGTCGCCGTCATTGGTTTTTTCATTCTGTCACCCCCATCGTATGAGCAACTTTTTGAAAGATTGGTTTGAGATGCATCCACGCATCGCGTGAACTGGTTTTCTGCAAGGTCCAGATCGGCGCCCCCATCGCCTGAGCTTCAGCCACAGCCGTGCGTGAGGGAATGGCGGCCATCCGTCCATCATCCAATCGGATGAAGAGCGACGCAAAGGCTCTACTGAGTTGTTCCATATTGCCGCGTTGGAAGGGAGTAGGCTCCACCAGATTTGGAAGGAGGCCAATGAATCGGAGATCTTTATTCAGCGTACTTTGTATCTTTAACACTTGCGCTCGTAACGCGGCAATGCCATCAACGGCCTCTTGGTTCAATTGAATAGGAGACAGTACGAAATCTCCCACCACGAGCGACGCGAGCACACGAATATCTGGATTCGGGTTTGTATCGATGATGGCCACATCGAATCGGTCATCCATTTCGTTGAGGAACAGTCTGAGATTGTTCGCGAACTGGTTGTGATCTTCTTCTCGTCGTTCGAGTTTGAGCAGATCGACATGGGATGGAATCACGACAAATTTCCCATCCTCAATGGTGGTGACAGGATCAGTCAACAGCTGATTGGCTGTGACCGCCGAGATGGTGGCCAGTTTCGAGGTGATGATATTTTTCGAGGTATTTCCCTGATGGTCTAAGTCAATGATCAAGACCCGCTTCTTGAGCAGTTCGACGAGAAAGTACCCCAGCTGGCAGGCAATTGCTGTTTTCCCCACGCCACCCTTCTGATTGGCTAAGACCAACGTTTTCATCAACGCTCTCCTTCTTCACGGATTTGTGAATGCCGCCTTCTTCAGTTGCTTCCTTTTTTGAATGACCTGCGTCACGAATCCATGGCCTGCATGACCCTGTATTGGCAAATTGAAGCGGAGCACTCAGGACTAACAGACTTCATCACCGTCTCTTTGATGTCTACCACCAGACGACACTCGTCTCTTGCTCAAGATGCTCCATGGAAACGATCATCTCGTGAAAGCTGAGCACTACGTGAAACAACGTGCTTCATAAAGGTTGTCATGAAAATATTCTCCACTCCGTTTCTGAACGGAGCAGTATCCTAGGTAGTATGAATTGTCAATCATCTTCCTCCATCAGGGGAAACGATCAACCTCGTGCGACCGGCAGGGATCAAAAAGAAAGGTGCCACTGAAGCCGAAGCAGTCTCGCGCATGGTTGACTACGTCGACATGAAAGATGTGGCAGCGCAGCGTCCATAGATGGAGGATGCGTGCTCAGTCTGTACCAGGCCCTTGACATCCTCTTCTACAGCATATAATCAGGCGCCCTGTTTGGATGAGACTTGATCAGTCACGCTGAGAAACCTGGCCTAGTAGATTGGAACGATGCTGAGATCTTTCAACGCTTCAACCTTCGTTTTGGCCTACTTACTTCTTGCCGGCTGCTCGTTCATCGAGTCTCCGAAAGAAGAGGCAAATTCCCACTCACCCGTTTCCACTCAGGCCGCAAGCGAGAACGTCATCGTCAACAATAATTATCTGGAGTCGTGCCGTGCAAAGGGTGTCCCCATTCCACCCGATTGGGAACCGGTATCATCAGACTGGGAACGCCACGGCAACCTTCACACGATCCTCCTGACGCCGAACACGTTGGATCAATCTCCTGTGGATGAGACCTCATTCGCGAGCGTCTGGTCATACGCACCGCCTCAAGGAAGAGGCGCCTGCATTGCGCTGGGGAGGAATGGTGGGTCATTCCAAGTCATCTGTCAAAGCGCCACGACGGGGTACGCCTGTTTTTGGAATAACGACCCGCGTTCGCCAGCGACCAGCTGGACCCCTGAGACCGCCGAGGTTCGAATAATCTCACTTCGCGATCCTGTTCAAGGGTTTGCGCCTGGCACCGCACCCTGTACTGACTGCCATCGTGGGAACAACGCCTTCCTCTATGCTCCCGACGATCCGACCTGGGCCACGGTGTTGCGACCAAAACAGGAGCGTCCGACATTCACCACTCAGGTTGAACAATCATCCCATCACGGACAACTCACGTTCGGCTCGACCACAACCACCTATCCTCGCTTTATCCCGATTGGAGGAAACGCCGTCGCACTCCACAATCCGCTGCCGACTATGACTGGGTGCTCAGGATCCTGTCACGAGCTGCACCTTGAGATCTTCCAAAAGAATCGTACAGCCGAAGGCTATGTGCGGATCCCACGGCCTATGGGTCCCAACTGTGCTCAGAACTCCCCACCGGATGATCCGACTTGGAATTGCTATCATAGTAACGGGTCATGATCCGATAGGGTCGCGTGAACTCATGTGGCTGATTGTCATTTTTATAAACTTTTTCAATCACATAGCGACCATCCATTGAGTTGCCTTGTTCAATACTTTTCCTTGATGTAGCCTTTCTCAGGAATCGACGCCACATGAAAGACAAGAAGCGCCTTCCCACCGATGGTGGACCAATCAAATGGGTGAGTCCCTTCGCATCACTGAAGCAGACTGAACTGTCGCCGACTTCACCCGCTGGATCTGTTGCCGACCAGGGCATACCTGAACTCGTCGTCCACAAGAAGAACCGTGGGCGAGTGGATATCATTCGTCAGACAGCACACCGTGGTGGGAAAACCGTCACGGTCGTCACAGGGTTTGTCGGGATCGGTCAAGCCGAGAAGGCACTCCTTGCCAAGCGGATGCAGAAGGTCTGTGGGTCAGGCGGAACGGTCAAAGAGGGGAGGATCGAGATTCAAGGGGATCAGCGCGAGTCGGTCGCCCGCATTCTCATCGATGCAGGATTTCGCCCGGTCTTCGCTGGAGGATAATGCGCCGTTCTATCGGCGAGAACAACACCGCTTGCATGAAGGAGACACATTATGGTCGAAACTACCTTCCACCCCTGCGTGTGGATCTGACGAGGAATTGGAGCATTGTCCCGTCAGTCGTTTTGGTCATCACACTATGAGACGCGGCTGACGACCAACGGCGCAGCCTCCATTCTTTGTACAGTAGGATTCCCCCCGCAATCGCCGCTACCCCACCGAACAGCCACCACATACTCATAGGTCCTCCAAGATCGTCAGGCTCCATGCGCCCCTCGCACTCACCATGCTCCGCGAGCGCGTAGGATCA
The DNA here is from genome assembly GCA_005116745.1 of Nitrospira sp. Classification (NCBI taxonomy): domain Bacteria; kingdom Pseudomonadati; phylum Nitrospirota; class Nitrospiria; order Nitrospirales; family Nitrospiraceae; genus Nitrospira; species Nitrospira sp. Next base: position 79,660 of record SWDS01000002.1, read on the forward strand.
CCGTCTAGGATCTCGTCTTCACAATGTTCTCGCGTTCACTGCCTGAGCTCAGCGTCAGCCGGGTACCGTCTGAAACATTCTCTCTCCCTTTTACCATAGTCCTACGAGATAACATATCGCAGATTGAACCTCCCAATGCATAATATTCAACCGCTTCTGGTCAGCGCGTGAAAGACCTCGTTGGGCGTGTGAAAGCCGAGCGATTTTCTGGGTCGGCGGTTGAGCAGGCGTTCCACTTTCGCCACCGTTGCCGGGTGAATTGTAGTGCAGTCCGTCCCCGTTGGAAAGAAGTCCCGAATCAGGCCATGGGTGTTCTCATTCACGCCGCGCTCCCACGCATGATAGGGCGTGGCAAAGAAGACGTGGGCTTGCAGGCGGTGCGCGGTCTGTCGGTGTCCGGCGAACTCGTTGCCGTTGGCATAGGTAATGGTGTGGACGTAGTCGCGCAGCGGGGACATCCCGCGCACCGTGGCGCGGTGCGTAGCGGCTGCTGTGGGGCGGGGTAATTTCGAGATGGTGGTGAAGAGGCGTTTGCGCGCAACATGGGTGAGCCGCGCTCCCTTGTGGTGGGCCCCCACGATAGTGTCGCCCTCCCAATCGCCCAGCCGCGCCTTTGCGGCTACAATCGCAGGCCGTTCTGCAATGTCGGTCCGATGAGGAATCACGCCACGTCCCGCCGTCTGAGCCCCACGTCGGTTGTAGCGCTTGCCCCGTCGGCGCAAGAACCGCCAGCGGTCGCCGCCTGCGCGTTTGTTAGCCCAGATCAGCTGGTAAATCCATTCATGGCTGAGGGAGATCCCGTACGTGGCTCGCACCCAGACACTCAACTGCTCCGGACTCCAGCGTTCCGTGCGCAGCTTGCGAACGAGGGCGCGACGGATCTGATCCGTCAACTTGCGTGGCTGGTGCCGAACCTGCTCCTGGCGGGCTTGTGCCTGGCGCTGCGCTTGCTGAAACCGGTAGCCTCGTTGCCCCATGTTCCGGGCGAGTTCCCGGCTCACGGTTCCCTGGCTGAACCCCAAGGCCTTGCCGATCTCGGCCTGGGTGAGGCCTGCCTTCCGCAAGGCATACAGCTGACATCGATCTTCGTAGGTGATCCGACAATAGGTGCGCATCAGTAACCCCTTGGTGTCCCAAGAGGTTACTCCATCACGCCGTCGGTGCAATTATGCACTGGCTACTTGAATCTGCGGATCTTTTGATACAGCACTGCGCTGTATCCTCCATGCAGATTTTTCCATAGCCCGTACCCTTCATGTGCTAGACCTAGCCCGGTACAATAGCTTATGTTTGAGGAAGGACGAGTATGACCTTCACTCCTGCCCCCTTCTATATTCTCTGCGGCTCCCTTGGCGCCGGCAAGACGACCCTGCTGATGCGGTTGCTTGAGTATTGGAAAGCACAGGGTCGACGGACTGGTGTCCTGATGAACGAAGCGGGGTCCGTCAGTATCGATGGCCCTCGCGCGGGAACGCTCGCCGAGCAGGTCATGAATCTGGCCGGGGGCTGCGTCTGTTGCGACACAAAGGAAGATCTTTCCTGGGGCATCGCACAACTGGTGCGCGACCATGGATCGGATGTGCTGATTCTGGAATGTTCAGGGCTGGCCGATCCCGCCGAAGTCGTCGACGCCGTGACGGATGCCTACACCGCACGCTTGGCTTCCCTTGAACGGGTGATCGCGCTGCTACATCCTGTCTCGACCGACGAAAGCCATTCCAGCGCCTATGTGACGACGCAAGCCATTCGCTGTGCCGATGAACTCATCTTGAACAAGCGAGACCTGTATGTTCCAGGCCATTGGGAACGGTTCCGCACAGGCATTGTCGAACAAAACCCCTATGCCCGCCTATGGGAAACATCCCATGCCCGTCTTGATGCCGCAGACCTCTTGGCTCCACACCCTTCCAGGAAACCGACAGCTCCCACCAATGTACTTTTTGGCAAGGCACAGATCTCATCCCGGCCAAGGGCGACCTATCATCCGATCGCGACAACCGTCTTATTACCTGGTCCGCTGAATCGCCAGCGTTTCTTAGCCTGGATGAAGACAATCCCGAAGCAACTGGAGCGGGCGAAAGGATATGTCCGGTTTGGGAAGGAACCGGAGCTGCAGGAATTCCAATACGCGCTGCCGGGACAGTCCACGATCACACCAGTGACACTCTTGGATGAGCCAACGTCTGCCCTGGTACTGATTGGTCGGGGATACGATGTCGATCGACTGGAGGCTGGCTTGTTAGCCACGGTTGAGGAACCAACATCGCCTGCGTAATCCTCAGGATCTGACTTCAACTTTTCCAATCGGCATGACGACTGACGCCAACTTCTTCCGGAACCTCGGCCATTGCAGCAGTGCCCAAGCTGCTCCTCCGCCGATCACGCCACCAAGCATCCACCCAGCAAACACATCCGTCACATAATGAGCGCCGATAAACACGCGGGAAAATCCGACGAATGCCACAATCGGCCAGGTGATCCAGCCTGATTTGGGATAGAGGACTTGCAGGAATGCCGCGATGGCGGCAGTGTTGGCCGCGTGGTTCGATGGGAAGCTGAACAATCCCCCACAGCCACTCAGTTCGATCTTGACGGCTTCGGCCAACGCCCGACAGGGTCGGACTCGTTCAAAGAACCATTTGAGCTGTCCACCAACGAAATCGGTGAGTCCGACGGCTGCCCCCAGAACTGGACCGCCCAACAGCGCCTCTCGCCTGTTGCTCCAGATCCAATAGGCAATCGCGCAGGCCCCTGGAAGATAGAGCGTGCTGCGGTGTCCCAGTTGCAGGAAAAAGTAATCGGCCGCCGCTGACTGGCCTGCCAATCCGTTGATCGCCAGGAAGAGGATCTCGTCCACGCTCATGCGTGCGACGATAAAGCGTTACTCGCTACCCGTCAAGCGTCAACCGATCTTTGGTGGAATACGCACCGAACAGCGAATGGCCCAGCACAATTGATGTGGCTTACCTGGTCCGAAAATGGATTCTGACCGTCAGTTCTCCGTCCACCGGATCGTCCCCTTTCATCTGGGGATCGAATGTCCATTTACCAAGCGCCGTGACTCCAGAGGTCGTCAGTTCGCGATGCTTGCAGGGTTCCAGCACCACGACAGTCACCTTTGCATGCTTGGAAACCAACAATCGGGCCTTCATCCAATCATCGATTTCTTGACTATTGAGCGAGGCAGGAATGCCAGGCCAGGGCGTTGACTTGGCCACAGGGCCCAATTGTTGATCCTTATTGAGGGGAAGTCCATGGACATGGACTTCCGGCAACTCAAGCACGTCATCATGGTGATCACTCTCATGGGTGGCCTCATCACCGACCACCGCATAGAGCACAGCCGGCCACGCCAAGACAACAGCACAGAGTATTGTGAGAAAGTGTCGCATGCCCCACATTCTACGCTATCACCATCCAGATGCTCAAACGGGCCACACCTTCTCACCCGCCCACCCCCGTGCGCCCGCTTCGCCGACTTAGCGAGGCGAGCCAAGACGCGTATGACTCCAAAAGACCACAGGCTCCCGCTTAAGACGCCAAAGATTCTTCACCAGATGCCCAACAGGGTCATCCAGCAAGGCCGCAGGGAGCCCGCCGACTGAGGCGTACCCTTGTGGTACGTCGCAGGGAGACGGGCGACTGAGAACGATGCTGGTGACCTTGTTCGGCATCTGGTTAAAAGAACCACTGGCCGCGGAAAAAGAAGGACCGCGGCATCCCGGCATGAGACACACCGAGTCCGATACTGCCTTCGCCTTGGTTGATGAAATACTTTTGATCCAACGCATTCACAATATCGAAACCTACCACGAACTTCTGCCCGTGCCAGGGCAATGGAATGACATGGCTGATCGAAAAGTTATAGATCGTGTAGGTCGGGCTATGAGAGGAGTTGGTCTTGGCACCTACTTCTGCCGTCCGCAACCCTGATCCAAACAGAAACTGGCCTGTGAAGGTCGTGCGATCGAGCAACCGGTAACTCAGGATCCCCGAGGCACTCAGCGTCTGCTGATGGTCGCAATGGACGCCGCTGCGCGAATTGATATCGCCGATTTCCTCGCCATGCAACAGATTATGACCGGACTGCAAGCCATAGCCCTTACACTGTCCCCACGCGATGTTGCCGCGACCCGTTAGATTCTCCATGAACCAGACCTTCAGCGCGGCATCAGCGCCTCTGGTCCATCCCCGTTCAAAGGCGATATAGTTCAGCAGGGGCGTCGTGCCTAACTGGTGTGAGTCCGACAGATAATTGGCGAGCTTGTAATACCCCGTGAGCTGGAGGGTCGCCCAATCTGTGAGGGCATGGACGCTACCGATTTGGAAGTAATGGGCCCGCTCAGCCCGCGGCAGATTATTGGTGGTATCCTCCGGATGCGCTTTCGTTCCCTCTGTATTCAAGCCGGCCAAGGCAAGCCTCTCAAGATTCGGCGGGGTAAACATGCGCCCATAGAACGCGTGAAAGGCGTTGGCCGAGTTGTATCGGTACGTGACACCGACCCTGGGACTAATTTGTCCTTCATCCCGTTGATACTGCACCGTGTCTGCACGCACACCAATGTTGACTGTCCAATGTTCATTCGGCGTCCACTGATCCTGAATCCAGAACTCTTGCCGCCATCCGATGAGCCGGTTGTCGCCACCAGCATTGATGACGCCTCCGGTCGGGTTTCCCACTCCGTCATCGAGAAAGGTAAACAATCTCGTCTTGTTGATCGCCTGGGTCCGATCGATCTGGAACCCTGCCTTGATCAAGTGTTCCTTGCTGTAGACGTATGTATAATCCATGCGCATGCCACCAGAATAGCCCGTCCGGTCTTGGCTCCCGGCCGAGAAGGGCTCTTCTACTTCCGGCACATAGGCGAGAACATTCAACGGATCTGTTCGAAAGGTAGCTCTCGTGTGACGGAAATACCCGGCCAAACTAAAGAAATTCCTAGTATTGATGTCGCGCCGCCACACCAGGTGGCCATATTGGTTATTTTCCTTCTGATTTTCATCCACCCTTTCCGACGGCACCGGCGTAAATCCTCCGGGCAACAAGCCGAGAATAGTCGGGTTCACTTCCAGTCCAGGGGACGTCGGGATCTGATATTTCGCGATGGAGTTCAAGAACAACAGAGTAATATTATTGTTATTGTCGTACTGATAGTCACCGCGAAACATCGTCTGGTTCCGCTCGCTCTGCCCGTGAAAAATGGAGTGCCCAACGGTCGGCGGCTCGATGCCTCGATTTGTCGCCGTATGGCTGTTCAAGAAGTAATAGCGGAACTTCTCGCCGATCGTGCCTCCATACTCGAATGACGGGTTGATCGTTTTATTCGATCCGCCGAACATCTGGACCGACCCAAATCCCGGCTTCGTGCCGCTCTTCGTCGTAATATCGATGAGTGCAGCCGTCTTGTTTCCCACATTGGCTTCCATCCCGCCCAGCACGATATCGGCCCGCTCCCATGCCCGCGGCGAAATGACATCAGAAAACGTCGAGGAGACCGTGTCAGGAATCGGCACGCCATCGATCCTGAGTTGGAGATTCGCATGGTCCTGTCTGATATGAAGCTGCTTCAACGATCCATAGGCCGCGCCAGGGATCGTCAGTAGCACGTCGTGTAAGTCATTATTGTTGCCTCTCGGAAGAATATCGATCTCCTTCCGGCTGAGTGAATAGGTCTCGCTGGACGCCTTAGTCTGAATGGGTGGTAATGGTGAAATCACCTCCAGCGACACTTCCTTAGTCTTGGAGAGTGTCAGGGTCACTGGATTCACTGGCTCTTCGCCAAGCGTCAGCACCATATACTCACTCCGATAGGTCTCTTGTACCGCACTGACGGAGTAGGTACCGCCCTCGGGGACAGCGATTTTGAATTCACCGGCATCGTTCGAGACTCCGGATGACACCATATCACCCGCTTGATTTTTGACTTCAATAATGGCCTGTGGCACCCGCCGAAGGTCTTGTTGTTGCACAACTCCCTTGATCGTTTGGGCTTGCTCGCTATTGGCTGCCTGAAGGGCTGAAAACATCCCTCCAAGGCCCACCACGACGATCGTCACAAACATCGCATTCAACGCACCTTTCACACATGAATACATCACGCTCCTCCTCACTCACACATCCACACATAATCAATGAGAACGGATGGACGAGGCATACCTAGATCACACGCCTGTCGACCATCCTGAATGCTTGGCTTGGTGGCTCAGCTATACTTGAGGAGGAGCGCGGGAGGGGCCGATAAGAGAGAGCGCAGTCGATAGCAAAACAGATTCAGACGGAAGTTCTTGCTGTCGGACAATATCGCACACGGCAAACCGTGGCACATCAAGATCGACTGATCCGGCAATGTGGTGCTGAACCCACTGACAAATATCGGTGTCCGAATGTTCATGACCATCCGAATCTGCTGCGGCCAACTCGTGGTGGACATCCTGAGCGACGGCGAACGGAGCCAGCCCCAGGATAATGCAAATCATCCCCAAGGCCACTCCAGAGTGGAGTAACGAGGAGAGGTCTCTCAGTCGTCTCAAAAACATGGCCGTAGAATAGGCATCCAGTTGTCAGAATTGCAAGAACCGTTGAAATCAGTCGCCAGATAGCTCAATCCAGCCCAATCAGCAACTGGTATGGACTTTTCATGCGTAATTCGTTAGATTAGTTCCCCTTCAAAACCAAGGCGATTAAGACCGTTCTAAGGACATGACCATTCATGAATAGGCCGATCGATAATCAACACGTCATTGAAATCAAGGCGCTCCCCTCTCCTCGCGCCATCAAGACCAAGCTGCCCATTACTGATCAAGCGGCGGCGCTCGTCGTGGAAACGAGAGAAGCCATTCGCCGCATTCTTCATGGAGAAGACCGCGACCGGCTCCTGGTCATCGTCGGCCCGTGCTCCATCCATGACCCCGAGGCTGCCTATGAGTATGCCGGCAAGCTGAAGCCCATCGCCGATGCCTTGCGTGACCGCCTCCTCATTGTCATGCGAACCTACTTCGAAAAGCCGAGAACCACCGTGGGGTGGAAAGGGCTCATCAATGACCCCCGTCTCGACGGCACCTGCGACATCGCAGCAGGGATGGAATTGGCGAGAGCAATTCTCCTCAAGATCAATCAATTGGGCCTTCCCTGCGGAACGGAATTGCTGGATCCAATCAGTCCTCAATACGTCGCTGACCTCATCAGTTGGGCAGCTATCGGTGCGCGGACCACGGAAAGCCAAACCCATCGCGAAATGGCCAGCGGGGTCTCCATGCCGGTTGGATTCAAGAATGGGACGGAAGGCAGTTTGCAGGTCGCCATCAATGCCATGACGTCCGCCCGCGCGCCACACCATTTCGTCGGCATCAATGCCGATGGCCAGACTGCCATCATCAAGACTATGGGCAATCCTGATCGCCATCTCGTGCTCCGTGGCGGAGGCGGACGAACGAACTATGAAGCACAGGATGTTGCCAAAGCTGAGGTTGCGGTTGCCGGAGAGGGGATCGCCCGCTCGATCATGATCGATTGTTCGCATGACAATTCCAGGAAGGATCACACCCGCCAGGGCGTGGTCGCTCACGAGGTCCTGCGGCAGTTCCGCGAAGGCCGCCAAACCATCATGGGACTGATGCTCGAAAGCAACCTGAATCCCGGCAAACAAGCCTGGAAGGAAGGTGTGGCCCTTCAGCATGGTGTCTCCATTACCGATGCCTGCCTTGGCTGGAGAGAAACCGAACATTTATTGCATGACCTCGCCGCCGCCATCACTCCAAAACCCGTCTCCTGATCTCTACCTTTTCCCACCGCCAAGAGCCTTTGTGTTTTAGCCACGATGCTTACTGGACTCCGTGCCTCCCGTGCCGTCGGGATGCCGATGGCCGCAGCCGAGATCACCGAGTCCGCCACCAAACATGTTCTTTAACGTGGCGGGCGGGGCCAGTGAATCCGCAGACAGATCCGATAGGCCCGCCATATGCGCAGCCAGGCCAACTCCCGCTGAAAAAGACGACAGAATTCGCCTCAGTTCCGTTCCACAGCGAGGGCACGCCTCAACCGGATAGGCGTTCATTGATTGCCTAAATGCGAACCGTTTTGGACAGTACAGCGACTCCACGCAATACTCGGCCACATACTCATAGATGGGCATGACTTGCATCTCTTCTCATTCTGGACACCGAACTGAGATCGACCAGTCCCTCTTCACGACATTCTACGAACTAAGCTTGTATTGAATCGGGATTCGCATAACGATTCGCTCGTGCTACTATACGGCGATGTTGATCGATACCCACACACATCTTGATGATGCGCGCTACAACGACGATCGGGAGGCGGTCATCGCTCGTGCGCGGGAAGCCGGAGTCGAAGCGTTCGTCTCCATCGGCTGTGATCTAACGACCAGTCAAGCGGCCGTCGCGCTCGCCGATCACTATCGCTTTGTGTACGCCTCCGTCGGGGTCCATCCACACGAAGTCAAGCATATCCAGGACGATTGGTATGATGAGTTCCGCCGTCTAGCGAAGAGCGAGAAGGTCGTGGCCTATGGGGAAATCGGGCTCGATTATCACTACAATCACTCCTCCCCAAATGAGCAGCGTGACCGATTCCGCGAGCAGATTCAGGTTGCACGCGAACTCAAGCTACCCGTGATCATTCACACGAGGGAAGCACAGGAGGATACGGTTGCAATTTTAAGGGAAGAGAAAGCGTCAGAAGTCGGTGGGATCTTTCACTGCTTTTCTGGGGATGCCTGGCTGGCGAAGGAAGCCCTTGATTTGGGATTTCATCTCTCGTTTTCAGGAATCCTGACGTTTCAGAGTGCGACCGCGCTACGCGAGATTGCCAAGAAGACCCCGCTGGATCGCCTGCTCATCGAAACCGATTGCCCATACCTGACGCCTGTTCCCTATCGCGGTAAACGCAATGAACCGGCGTATGTGGCACAGGTAGCGAAGCAACTCGCAGCCATTCATCCCGAGCTCTCCTTGGAAGAGATTCAGGGACGAACGACCGAGAATGCAAAGCAGCTGTTCAAAATCGCTTGAGCTGTCGAGCGCGTTGTCGTTGAGATTTCGGCAGTTTGCGAGGGTTCCCCTTCTTCTCCGGTCCCCGGGTCGAGCGAACATCGCCCCCTGTATCGAGTTCTTTATAGGGTATGGTGCCGCCTGCGCTTGATGACACCCGCAGCTTGTCCGAAAATTCTCGCGATCCCATGACCATGGCCCCATGAGCTCTGGCCGTATTCACGATTTCGTGGTCGGAGCTGACGACCGCACAGTCCGCCCCGTATTCCCGTGCCAATCGTTGGATGACCTGATCTGCCCGTTCACCCCGCTTTGAATAGATTACCTGGACTCCTGCTCGATGCTCTCGCCGTTCGGATGGCTGGCCCTGTTGCCAGCCGTCAAATACGACGGTGATGGCATGGTTCTTCCGATGCCGATAGGCGGCCAACTCATGCAGCAACACCTCGCGGGCCGATTCAAGGCGTCCGGGAAGGGCTCCGGCTCCAGCCAGCACGTTATACCCATCGACGATCAGATGCGGCGGCATATCTCACGCTATCGCGGTCGTGAGCCCACAGTCAATCCGAATTCTACCTCGCTAACGAGCGTAAATCTTGACAAGGCGGTGGACATCTGAGAATAGTTTCACATTGCCTTCTACCGATAAAAGACCCATGCGTATGCGAAAGCCTCGACTGCTTTCCGTTAAGCCCCTCACCCTTCTCTCATCCACTGCCATCTTCTTCCTCTCCGCATACGGGATCCTGATCCCATCGGCCTGGGCGTGGTCCTCTGATGATCACCGTCCTTTACCGGTGCGGTCATCGGAACAGCGCCACATCAGAGGAACGACCGCTTCCCTGGCTCCCATTACCGTTCGCAATTTCCGTGTGATGACGAGCCAGGAGAAAACCAGACTCGTGTTGGATCTCGATCGTCACACGACGGTCATCGAGCAACGAGCGGCCAATCCAAGTCGCGTGGTCCTCGCCCTTCCCAACACAAGGCTCAGCCAACCAGCGCAAACGAAAGCGACGAACGGGACCATCCCGTCACCCTTCATGATCACTCAACTGCCCTCGCATGCTGTCGCGGTGTCTCTTCCAATCACAGCGTTTCGGACCTATAAGCACTTCCCACTGTCCCATCCGCCTCGCTTGGTCATTGACGTGACTCCACCCACCGCACCAGTCACTCCTTCCGCGCTTGACCGGGGCGAGGCCTCTCAGCGGTCAGCCGCTCCTGCGTCCAGACCCGTCACGCCGCGCGTCAAGGGATACACAACCATCGTCATCGATCCAGGCCATGGGGGGAAAGATCCGGGCGCACGGGGGCTCCAACGGACCGAGGAGAAGGATATTACCCTCAAGGTAGGGCTCCAGCTTCGTGAACTGCTAAGTAAGCAGCCCGGGGTGCGTGTGTTGATGACCCGAGACCGTGATGTGTTTATTGAGTTGGAAGATCGGGCCAGGTTTGCGAACAGCAGCGAAGCCGATCTCTTCGTCTCCATCCATGTCAACTCGCATCCGTCACGCCAGGTCAAAGGAATTGAAATCTATCACTTCGGAGAGGCCAAGGATCAGCGAGCACTTGAGGTCGCAGCACGGGAGAACGGCACCCCGATCATCAACACCGGGGTCGGATGGGAATACCTCGTGGCAGATCTTTTAACGGCAAAGAAAATCGAGGAGTCTCTGGAGCTTGCGTGGAACGCGAAAGAAGCCATGGTCTCCCAGATGAATGGGCCATATGTGGTCAACGACCATGGCGTCAAGACCGCGCCCTTTTATGTCTTGAGGTTTACGAGCATGCCCAGCATCCTGGCCGAGATCGCCTATATTTCAAACCCCGACGAGGAAGATCTCCTCAGAAAACCGGCGTTCGTCCGCGATGTCGCTCAATCCCTCTACCATGGTATCGTTTCGTTCCTGGCCAATAATCGACCGGACATCCGCTGATCGTCTCGCTCATCGCCATCCACGTGTTGCATGCCTATCATCAAACTGACTCTCGAATATGACGGCACGGCCTACGCAGGCTGGCAACGTCAGCCCAACCAGCCAACAGTTCAAGCAGCCGTCGAAGCGGCCATTGCAGGCGTCACTCAAATCAACACGCCAGTCATCGGGGCCGGACGCACCGATGCAGGAGTGCACGCGATGGGACAGGTGGCAAGTTTCCATATCAACCGTGACATGACGCCCCGAGAATGGACCAGAGCGCTGAACGCTCACCTCCCAAAAAGCATCGTGGTGCGATCAGTCGCGCTCATGCCGGACACCTTCCACGCGAGACATTCGGCCAAGGGCAAACTGTATGAATACCGTATTCTGAATCGCCCGGAACGTCCGGCAGTTGAGCGTGACTATTGCTGGCATATCCATCAGCCTCTTGACGATGCGGCCATGAATCAGGCAGGACTGGCCCTGATCGGCTCGCACGATTTCTCTTCGTTCCAGACCCAGCCCACCGACAACGACAATCCCATCTGTCATCTGCAACAATGCACGGTGTTCCGGGACGGCGATCGGCTGCGAATCGAAGCCTATGCCGACCGTTTCCTGAAACAGATGATCCGTTCGATCGTCGGCACCCTTGCAGAGGTCGGCTTGCACAAACGCCCGCCGGACAGGCTCACGCACATTCTCGATGCACGAGATCGTTCAGCAGCCGGCAAAACAGCTCCCCCTCAGGGGCTATTTTTGGTACGGGTGGATTACGAGTGAGAGCGCGAATGGTCAAAAATTGCCTGCCTGAACCACATCATCAAGGCTGTTGATATCAAGCCAGTGGCCGACCGTATAGAGCACACGAACAGAGAGTTGTCGCTTCAACAGTTCTTGCAATAGAACGGGAATGCCGGCTTTGCGATTCGCTGGATCAGCTACCATCTCAGCGAGGATCGCCTGAAGGTGGACAGTTCCGGCGGGAGACACTTTGAGGAACCCCATCCAGACTCCATGGATGCTTTCTTGAGGTGCCAGATTCCCTAATTGTTTCAGATAAATCTTGGCATTGAAGGCTTTCCTTGAATTCGGCAGCGTGCATTCGGCAAAGCCGCCTAGACGGGCATAGCTGCTCTGGTTCTGCCAATCGCTGTCCACAAAGACGACAAAGTCCTCTTTTTCCTGACACAGGGCTTGAGGAATGTACGTATTGAACAGCACGTCGCCATATGAAATGATCAGATCCTTGGCCACCCCTTTCCGGGCACGCATCGCTTTGTCCAGAGAATCCAGCTCACCGGTATCGGCAAAGTCATCGTTATCCAAATAGGTCAGGTTGGGCAGCGTCACCGCCTCTTTTTTATAGCCACGAACGACCGTGATGTCCTTGATCCCCACGGCGTTATAGGCATCCACGATGCGGGCAAGGATCGGCGTCCCCTGAATTTTCACCATGGTCTTGGGTTGGTGCTCGGTCAGCTCACGAAGCTCCGCCCCACGGGAAGCCGCCAACACGATGGCGCTGGTATTTTCTGCGCCTCTGGGAAGATAGCGGTCTTCGGCATCTTGTAACTCTGCGGCATTTTGCAGCCTGAAGATTTCTGAAACCGGCGCAACTTTGTCTTCAATGGAAAGCAGATGTTGCTGTTCCTTCAAGGTCCGCGCGGTTTTCTGCATGGCGGCCACGGCGGTTCGGAGCATATGATTGGCCCAAATCACCATTGAGAACCCATGCTGCCGAAACACATCGGTGGGCGTGGCGTAATATTTGGTCGGCACAATCACGACCGGACATCGATTGCTCCATTCCTGCTTGAACGCAAGGATCTCATCCGGCACCGACAAGGCACTATGAATGAGGATGCCGTCTGCGCCTGCCTGACGATAGGCCTCGGCTCGGCGAAGGGCTTCCGCCAACCCCCAACCACAGATGAAGGCTTCTACTCTCGCGATAATGCAAAAGTCCGAATCAGTCTGAGCGTCTTTGCCTGCCTTGATCTTGCCGCAGAACTCTTGCATGTCCGCCATCGGCTGAGCATCGCCCTTAATGAAACTGTTTGTCTTGGGAAAGAGCTTGTCTTCGATACAAACCGCGGCGATACGTCGCTGCTCCAGCTTGCGCACGAGCCGCTGCATATTGTTGAAGTTGCCATATCCCGTATCGCCATCGAGGAGAATGGGAATCGTAACCGCGTCGGACATGAATTCCAGATTATCCAGGACTTGAGTCCAGCTGGCCTCGTTGTTGTCACGAACTCCAAATTGGGCTGAGATGGAAAGGCCGCTGGCCCAAATGCCTTTGAAGCCAGCTTCTTGAACGATCTTTGCACTCAGGCCGTTATGAGCTTCGCAGATGAATTCCAGCTGCTCCGATAAGAGGAGCTTCCTAAATTGGCTCGATGGTGTCATGCCTGGGGTTGAGCTCATAACTGTCCTTCCCTCTTCCCACCCATATACGTCAAAATGGATGCCGCTACGGTGTATTGATTTCCTTCAGAGAATATCCTTTTCCTTCGAATAAATCATCCTGTCTTGTTGAGCGCTAAACCGTAACTTCGTCCTCAGTGGCTATCGTCCTACACAAGCCCTCTTCGCCCATAAGTTGCTGATGCCCAACAGGCCTCAAGCCATTCCTAACAGACAATTACGTATTATTTTGCTAAGATGGACGCTCAGACGTGTATCTCACCTCTCATCATAAAGGAGAATTGGTATGTCGACAGCGCTACGTGTGATCACGGTTACCTTGTTCATGGTTAGCCTTGGAGCGACTCCATTCGCCGTCGCCGCACCTCAACAGCAAAACAAAATGAAGGTCTGTAACGAGCAGGCAAACAAGAATGGGTTTGGCGAAGGAAAGGGAGACGAGCGGAAGGAGTTTATGAAGGACTGTCTCTCCGCCAAGTCGGAGAAAAGTGGAAGCGGGAAGGGCTCTCAGCAGAATAAGATGAAGACGTGCAATAAAGAAGCGGGCGACAAGAAGTTGAAGGGCGACGAGCGGAAGCAATTCATGAGCGATTGCCTCTCAGCCTAGTCCTGTTATTCCGGCGCGGCCCAGGCCGCGCCGGATTGATTTCGTCCGCGAGCCTGCCCGTATCACTCACTATTACGGATTAGACTTCCCATCTTGATTTTCGAGTCTTTTCCGGAGTTCGATCAATTCCTGCTCAAGCGCCAGGAAGCGATCGCTTATGGGGTCCGGCAAATCGACTTGGTCCATCGTCGCATCCGGCAACCGTTCACCCAGGGACTTGATCACACGGCCCGGCACACCGATGACTGTCGAATTGGGGGGAACATTCTTCAATACGACAGAATTGGCCCCAATTTTTACATTGTCACCGATCGTAATCCCACCAAGAATCTTGGCCCCGGCCCCCACCACCACGTGATTGCCCAACGTCGGGTGACGCTTGCCACGCTCTTTACCTGTCCCCCCCAAAGTCACCCCTTGAAAGAGAGTCACGTAGTCCCCAATCTCAGCCGTTTCTCCGATCACCACTCCCATACCATGATCGATAAAAAACCCCGTCCCGATTTTTGCGGCAGGATGAATCTCCACACCGGTCACCCAGCGGGCTAGTTGTGAAATCGCACGCGGGAGGAAGGGAACGCCCATCGACTTGAGGTAATGGGAAATTCGATAGGCCAACAACGCATGGAAGCCTGCGTACGTAAGGATGACCTCCAGCTTGCTTGTTGCCGCCGGATCTCGATCAAAGACCGCCTTGAGATCTTGTGTAATGTGCGCCAGCATCAGCAGTATATCCTACGACCTCAGGTCGGCTCGATCAAACAAATGGCATGGGCGATCATGCCCTCCTCATGGCCCACGGCATCTAACCCTTCTCCGCTTTTCACCTTGACATTGACTGACTCAGGGAGGATCCCGGCGGCTTCTGCCATGGCCTTCTGCATCGCCGGGAGGTGCGGTCCAAGACGGGGCGCTTGAGCCACGATCACGGTATCAATATTTCCCACTCGATACCCCCTCACTTTCAGCTTCGACATGACATCTTCCAACAGTTTGAGGCTCGAGATTCCTTTGTACTTAGGGTCCGAACTGGGGTAGTGTCGTCCCAAATCTCCCTCTCCCATGGCACCCAACAAGGCATCGCACACGGCATGAACCAGCACATCGGCGTCAGAATGACCAACCAACCCTTTGCTATGGGGAATTTCGACCCCGCCAAGAATCAGTTTACGCCCTGGTCCCAATGGATGGACGTCATAGCCATACCCAATACGAAATCCCTTGCTCATGTTGTCCCTTTCATGCGTCCCGACTGACGGGAGGCCAAGATGGCCTCACCGATCACCATATCCTCAGGCCTCGTGACCTTGATATTCTCTCCGCTCCCTTCCACCACCTCGACTGGGTGACCTGCCCATTCAAACAAGAACGCGTCATCGGTGGCGCGCACACCGTCCGCATGAGCTTTCCGGTGGGCATCCAGCAATCGATCACGTCGGAACGCCTGCGGCGTCTGTGCCAACCAGAGCGGCCCGCGATCGACTGTTCGTTCGATATGATGATTATTTCCAACCTGTTTGACCGTATCACGCATCGGCAAGGCCACAATGGCCCCACCCACGCGGCGAGCCGCCTCGACCACATCAGACACCATATCCAGAGTCAGAAACGGTCGTACCGCATCATGAACGACCACGATGTCCGTCTCGACAGGCACGTGCTCGAGAGCATGCCGGACCGAATCCTGACGCTCCTTTCCACCCGCAACCACCCTCGTGATTTTTGAGAAGCCATATCGAACGGCAAGATCGTTGAGGCAATAGTCAAGGTCGGCCTCTGGCACAGCCAGTATAATCTCGTGAATGACGGGAGAGTGCTGAAGGACACGAAGCGAGTGGACCACCAGCGGTTCACCGCCGAGGGCGAGAAATTGTTTAGGCACCGAGCCGCCCATGCGGAGACCTCGTCCAGCGGCAGGGACGAGCGCCACGGTGTGGTTACTCACGTGAAGAGTCTAGGATTTCAACAGTCACTGTATGACCGCCTGCCCACCGACTGGCTCATGGGCGAAGCGTGAGATAGATCGTCCGCCCTTGGCGTTTCAACAATAGCAAGACGGCTTGATCTTTCGGCAATTTGCCGGCGATTCGCTCAAAGGTTTTCACGGACGTGACGGCTTGGCGATTCACCTCGAGCACGATATCCCCCTCACGAACTCCCAGTTCTTCCGCCGTGCTCCCGGGCTTGACCCGAACAATCACCACGCCCCGCTCACTAGATTTGAGCCCAAATCGGCCAGCTAATTCTTCGGTTAACTCTCGCACATCGAGACTGGAGAGTATTCCCGTCGGCGTGGCTGCATCCCCTCCGTCTTCATCGCTGCTTTGTGACATCGACTTGGGCTGCTCAACGATGGTGAGATCAATGGATTTGGGTTTCTTATCCCGAATAATCTTCACCAGAACTTTCTTTCCAACCGCAGTCTGGGCCACAGCATTGCGCAGATGGGTTGGTGAATCCATCGACTTGCCATCATACTCGATGATCACGTCGGCTCGTTCGAATCCGGCCTTTTTCGCCGGGCTGTCGTCCATCACATCACTGACCAGCACACCCTTTGTCTCCGTGACTCCAAACTGGGAGGCCAATTCTGGTGTGAGCTCTTGAATCGAGACGCCGAGCCACCCTCGAACGACTTTGCCCGTCTGCACCAGTTGTCCCATAATGGACTGGGCCATGTTGCTCGGCACGGCAAACCCGATCCCCATGTTGCCGCCGCTCTGGCTGAAGATGGCCGTATTGATTCCAACCAGCTCACCTCGCACATTGACCAGCGCTCCACCTGAGTTCCCAGGGTTAATCGCAGCATCTGTCTGGATGAAATCCTCGTACTCCGCAATGCCTGCGGCTCGTCCAAGAGCACTGACAATCCCCAAGGTCACGGTCTGTGTCAGTCCGAACGGATTTCCGACGGCCAGGACAAACTCCCCGACTTCCAGTTTGTCTGAATCGGCCCACGCGACGGTTGGAAGCCCCGTCGCATCGATCTTCACGACGGCCACATCGGTCTTCGGGTCGGTCCCGATCAGCTTCGCCTTAAATTCGCGCTTATCCGACAGCGTGACACGAATTTCATCCGCCTTGCCAACCACATGATTGTTGGTGATGATGAGTCCGTTTGATTCAACGATCACGCCGGACCCCAACCCCCGCTCTTTTCGTTCTTTCGGGTGTTCATACTTTTTAAAAAACTCGTCGCCGAAAAACTTTCTAAACAATGGGTCATCAAACGGCGCTGTCCCGGAACCTTCAGAACGTCCGCTCTTGGTCGCGTAGATATTGACCACCGCTGGTTTCACCGACTTGGCAATATCGACAAATGTTTGACTGCCCCAGCCCAACACTGGCTGAGGAGCCGTCGACACGGGTCTGGCGACGGGGGGCGTTGAGGCAATGGAAGATGCATCGGGAACCGCATGCCCAGCAGGCAACCAGCCGAGGTCCGAAGCAACCACAAAGCCTATGACGATCCCAACCGTTAACAAGGTTGCGGCAGCTATCCACCTTCTCATTCCGCGAGGCGGTTTGCGTTCACTATCCACTTGATTCATGGTGTCATTTCGCTCGTATCACTCCTGCATGGGAGATCACTGAATCTCGCCGCTGTAAATCCCCATGATCGTGTGCAGAAACTTGGTCGCCTCCGCCTTTGGACGCTGGAATGAATTCCGGCCGATGATCGAGCCAAAGCCTCCACCATCCCGAATAGCTCGAGCTTCCTCGAAGACGTTTTTATCTTCGCTCTTGGCCCCGCCCGAAAAGATGACGATCCGACGACCATCGAACGAGCTCTGGACCACATGCTTCACTCGCTCCGCCAGAGTCTTGATCGGAATTTGCGCCGATTCGTACACCTTCTTGGCTGCAGCTTGCTCCAAATGCGCAGTCGGCAATTTCACCTTGATAATGTGGGCTCCCAATTGAGCCGCAATCTGCGCAGCATACGCGACGACATCCATAGCCGTCTCACCCTCTTTACTCAACACCGACCCTCGTGGATAGGACCACACGACCACTGCAAGGCCACTGTCTTTTGCTTCCTCAGCAATCGCTTGCAATTGCTCATACATATCGTTGCAATGGGAAGAACCCGGATAGATCGTGTACCCGACGGCCGAACAACCCAACCGAAGAGCATCCCTCACACTGCCGGTTACTGAGGGCAACGGATCCTTCTCATCATGCAACACATCGTGATTATTGAGTTTGAGAATGAGGGGAATCTGGCCCGCAAACTCATTGACCCCGGCTTCCAGAAAACCCAGTGGGGCGGCATAGGCATTACATCCGGCATCAATCGCAAGTTGAAAGTGATAGTGCGGATTATAGCCGGACGGATTCGGCGCAAAACTCCTCGCCGGCCCATGCTCGAATCCTTGATCCACCGGTAAAATGACCAACTTGCCGGTCCCCGCCAACTTGCCTGACCGGAGTAGACGCGCAATGTTGGTCTTCGTCCCGGCATTATCGCTCCCGTACCAACTGAGGATCTCTTGAACCCGATCTCCCATGATTCCCTCCCGAGAACGTCTCCGTGTCAC
This sequence comes from Nitrospira sp., assembly GCA_005116745.1. Lineage (NCBI taxonomy): Bacteria > Pseudomonadati > Nitrospirota > Nitrospiria > Nitrospirales > Nitrospiraceae > Nitrospira > Nitrospira sp. The sequence goes on from SWDS01000002.1 coordinate 98,172, forward strand.
ACGACGTGAGTAATTACGCTCTCCCCTGAATGTATGCTTCCGCCTGCTCAACATCCAGACGGCTTCCAATGATCAATGGCACACGCTGGTGCAATTTTTTAGCTTCCACGTCCAGAATTCTTGATGTGCCCGTTGAAGCTTTTCCCCCAGCCTGTTCGACGACAAAGGCCAGTGGATTCGCCTCGTAGAGCAGTCGAAGCTTCCCTTCTGGCTTGTCGGCTTCGCCCGGATAGAGATAGATCCCGCCCCCGAGCAACAAGCGATGCACATCGGCCACCAAACAGCCAGAATACCGAGCGCTGTACGGACGACCGGTTGCCTTATCGCTGACCTTGAGCGAATCCACGTACTTCCTCGTTCCCTCCGACCACTTGTTATAGTTCCCTTCATTGGCAGCGTAGACCTTGCCCTTGTCAGGAATTCTGACCTGCGCGTGGGAGAGAAGATATTCTCCGATGCCCGGTTCAAGCGTGAATCCATACACGCCCTGCCCGACAGTGTACACCAGCATCGTGCTTGATCCGTACAGCAGATAACCAGCCGCAACTTGTTCGGTTCCTCGACGGATCATATCGCCTTCGGTGGGCAAACGGTCATCCCGATCATACTTGAGCACAGAGAAAATGGCCCCGAGCGGCATATTGTTGTCCGTATTGGAGGAGCCATCAAGAGGATCGAACAGCAGCATATACTTCCCCTGCGGCCAATTGCCGGGCATTGAAATCGGCTTTTCCATTTCTTCCGAAGCTAAGGCGCAGACATAGCCGCTGTGTTGAAAGACCTTGACGAAGTCGTCGTTGGCGATGGCGTCCAGCTTCTTGACCGTTTCTCCCTGCACGTTCGTGTCGCCGGTCGTTCCAAGAATGTTGATCAGCCCGGCGCGCCGTAGATCTTCAGAAATGAGCTTGCCGACCAGACCAATCTGGGTCAATAAACCGGAGAACTCCTCCGTCGCAGCTTGATGCGAGGCCTGATTCTGAGTGATAAAGCGGTTTAGCGTAAGTGGAAATTCTCGCATGATGGCGCCCAGTATAGCGGGTTTGACCCGTGCGAACAACAATCGATGTTCAATACTCTTGCTTTGGAGTAGCGGTTTCCGGAAAGCCGTCTACCAAATCAGCGACAATGGACCCGAGCACGACCTTCGCCTTCATTCGAAGAGGAGTCTTCCTGTCATCGTTGGTAACCCACACGCGGATGTTACCCTGATTCATGAATAGCCCATGGAACGGCATGATCACCAGCACCCGGACCGTCTCAGCCTTTCCCCAGGCCCCTTCAATGGTCTCGATCGCTTCGACAAGAACCTCGACCGGGCGATTCTTCTTATCGTGGTACACGTTCATTTTCAGTGAAGCCCCAGGATTCGGTGGCAAGACCGTCCGCGTATAGTACAAGCATGACATGATATCCTGTGTCCCGGCTGGGATAGGAAGCGACTCCGTCGCACCTCCTCTGACAGCCATGACCGTACCTTCTTTTTGATGGAAGACGTACTCGATATCTTCTTTCTTTCTCCCTTCTCGCCGACGGAAGGTCATATGGTCCGGAGCCAGTGTCTCCAGATCCAGCTCCGACTCCACTCGATTATCCACCGGAAAGAACTTCGTGATGATCGGTGTCGAGTACGCCGTCCCCACCAACTTGGCAACCGGGCGATCGTTCGATCCCTCCATCTGAAACACTTCCATCACAGCAATCGCGGCTGTCATATTGAGCCAAGAAATCTCATACGTCAGCCGTTCGCCGACCTGAAAAGGACGCTTGAGTTCGTCTTGAGCATCCGCTTTAATTGAACCAGCAGGCAAGAACAGAAGCAACAAGGAAACGACAATCGAAGCATAGCGGCACATGTAAGAGACACCGGGAATTCGATCGGGCCAAGCCGTGGCAGCCATTAACACCCGACCGCTCGTTTCGCCTCCAGGAGTTCCTCCTCGACGATCGCTCGAATGAGGTTAAGTTGTGCAGCGGACGTCGCCTCAAATCTGAGCACCAAGGCTGGTTGCGTGTTGGAGGCACGGATGAGCCCCCATCCATCATCAAATATCCCACGGACACCGTCGATCGTAATGAGGTCTCGCAGCACCAGTTTGCTCGGCCCAAGGCCTTGCTTGCTCTGCAAATACTCCGAAAATCTCAGGCGAACCCGCTCCACGACATTGAATTTGACCGTATCGGGAAGGTCCACCCGTATCTCTGGAGTCACCACCGTTTTGGGCAAGTCAGCGACTAACATGGAAAGCGGGTGTTGGGTCTTCGCCAGGATTTCAACAAGCCGACACGACGCATAGACCGCATCGTCGTACCCAAAATATCGATCCGCAAAAAACATGTGTCCGGACATTTCACCAGCCAATACCGCCGATTCTTCTTTCATCTTTGCCTTGATCAGCGAATGGCCAGTCTTCCACATGATCCCACGTCCGCCTCGCTTGGCAATATCGTCATAGAGACTTTGCGACGCCTTGACTTCGGAAATAATCGTACTGCCTGGGTTTGCGGCCAGGATCTCACGCGAGTAGATGACCAACAGACGGTCACCCCACAGCACCTCGCCCTGCTCATCAACAGCTCCGATTCGGTCCGCATCCCCGTCATACCCGATTCCCACATCAGCCCCATGATCCTTCACCGCTTGCATGAGATCGGCGAGATTTTCAAGCACCGTAGGATCTGGATGATGGTTAGGAAAGCGTCCGTCAAGATCGCAATACAACCCGGTCACTTTGCAACCGAGCAATTCAAGGGCTTGTTTGGCAATGAGAGACGCTGCGCCGTTTCCACTATCGATCACGACATGCAGCCGGTTTGCGTGGACATGAGAGAAGCTTTTCTGGAGGTACGCCAGATAGTCGGGAATAATGGGATGCTCGGAGAGACGGCCGTTCCCTGATACGAATACCCCTGCTTCCATCACCCTTCGAAGTTCCTGAATTTCCTCTCCATAAATGGCTGACTTGCCGACACAGATCTTAAAGCCATTATACTCCGCTGCATTGTGGCTTCCGGTAATCATGATACCGCCGCCGACCGGCAGCGTGAACAAAGAAAAATACACAAGTGGTGACGTGCAAATCCCGATATCGATGACATCGAGCCCACCTGCGAGCAGTCCCTTGAGCAGCGCCTTGTGCAAGGACGGAGAACTGAGCCGCCCGTCACGCCCCAGGCTGATCGTCTTCACTCCACGCTTCACACCATACGTGGCGTAGGCACGGCCCACCCGCTCAGCCAGATCTTCGGTCAATTCGCTGCCGACAATTCCCCTCAGATCGTATTCGCGAAATAAACCCATAGTTCCTCGTTCAGTCTTCTTGTTGCACAGTCTTCAAGTCGGAAAGTTAAAAGCCCACTGAGTGTGACTTTATGACTTTTGACGTTCAGCTTTTTGTTCGCCCGTAATCATCCTTAAACCGCACAATATCATCCTCACCGAGATACGATCCGTTCTGTACTTCAATGATGTGCACGATCTCCCGCCCTGGATTCTCCAATCGATGTGTGGTTTTCACCGGAATGGCGGTGCTTTTTCCGACCTTCAAATCGAACACCTCCTGATCCCGTGTCACGCGCGCGGTACCGGCAATCACCACCCAATGTTCGCTCCGCTGATGATGCATCTGGAGGGAGAGTCGCCCTCCGGGATTCACCGTGACGCGTTTCACTTTGAACCCAGGCCCCTCTTCCAACACGGTGTACGATCCCCAAGGCCGCTGAACCGTCAGATGTTCCAAATGTTCAGGGGCTTGCTGCTGCTTCAGAATATCGACGATCTTCTTCACATCTTGCGCCCGCGACTTGGGGCACACCAACGTCGCATCGGGGGTATCTACCACCACCATATCGTGTAACCCGATCGTTGCGACCACACGCCGATCCGCATAGACAATCGTGTGCTTACTCTCGATGTCGATTACTCGCCCGATCACCACATTCCCGGCCTTATTCTTCTCCGCGACTTCATCCAGACTGCCCCAGCTCCCGACATCGGACCATTTGAACGTCACCGGCACCACGGCCGCCTTCGAGGACTGCTCCATCACACCGTTGTCGATTGAAACCGGCTTGATCGCGCGATAGACGTCATCAATCACCTGCGTGGATGCTCCGCTCACTTTCAGCTCCCTGATTCGATCCATCGCGGTCGCAATGGCCGGCTGGTGAACACCAATCTCTTCCAAGATCGTCGCGGCCCGCCAGACAAACATGCCACTATTCCAAAAATAGTCCCCTGCCTTGAGATACTGAGCGGCCTTCGTCGCATTGGGCTTCTCCACGAACTTTTGGACGCGATACCCTCGCAATTTACCCCGCACACCCAACAGAGCCTTGTTCTTTGGTTTGATATAGCCATACCCGGTTTCCGGTCGAATTGGCTTGATCCCAAACGTCACCAGGTAGCCTTCTGCAGCTAATTGTGCGGCCAATTGAACCGCGGCTTCGAAGTCACGCTGCCCCGTCACCACATGATCGGCGGGAACTACCAGCATGAGACCATCCGGGTCGCGTGCCGACACTTCAAGAGCGGCAAGCGCGATCGCAGGTGCCGTGTTGCGACCTTCTGGTTCGAGGAGAAACCCGTTCGTGAGGTCCTCTTTCCAGTCAATCAGTTGCGTTCGAATGAGATCAGCTTGCGCCGCGTTGGTCGAGATCAGCACATTGGCGGCTGGGCTACAGCCGATGACACGCCGCATGGTCTGCTGAATGAGCGTATGCTCGCCGCCGATCCGCAAAAGCTGTTTCGGAAACAGATGACGGCTTAAGGGCCAAAATCTAGTCCCGCTCCCCCCCGCCATGATCACCGGATATAGTGAGTGATGTTTCGCCATGCTTCCCTCTCAACGCTTCCGCTTACGAGGTTTCAGTTCGTTGTGGGAGAGGAGTATCATTTCTGTAAGTTCTCTCACCGCCCCCTCCCCACCCTTCTGTCGGCACACGTAGTCGACAACCTTCAAGACTTGCGGAAGCCCATCCGCCGGAGCCGCTGAGAATCCCACTGCCTGCAATGCCTCGATGTCATTCACATCGTCGCCGATGTACGCGACCTCCCTGAGAGACAGGCCATGTCGCGTGGCCATATCACGAATCACCGACAACTTGTCTATGACTCCTTGATGCAACTCAGGGATGGCGAGTTTTTCAGCCCGTCGAGCGACCAACCTGGTTCGCTCCTGCGTCACAATTGCCGTGATGAGGCCGGCCTTCTGCAGCAGTTTAATCCCCATTCCATCGCGGGTGTTGAACTTCTTCCATTCATCACCTGACTCGGAATAGTACATGCCTGCATCAGTAAGGACTCCGTCCACATCCGTAGCGAATAGACGAATCCCTTTGAGTACCGTACGGAACGGCCACCGGCTTGCGGAGTTTCGTGTTGTGGTTTTAATCACCAAGGCTAAGAGGCCTACCTAGACAAGCTTCGACAAGACCCATCATACCCGACAGATAGGACATTGCAAAATAAAAACATGACCCACCGGTCCACAGCGAGACAGCATCACGTTATTGACCAAACAGGGTGGTTACACCGCACAAAATCTACAGTCCCCCTGGCCGTTCTGATTTGCAGATTGATACTCTTGAAGAAGCACCAGCGATCGCCACCACAAAATTCTGGTTCGGGGAGTCACACTTTGGAGGTGCTTCATCAAGTTGTTTGCATCAAGAAAGTAATTTTTCTTCAAGCACCCGCAGCAGGTAGTGCCCGTAGCCGTTTTTGATTAATGGCTGTGCGAGCGCTTCCAGTTGTCCCGCGTCGATCCACTGTTGCCGGTAGGCGATTTCTTCCGGACACGCCACCTTTAAGCCTTGCCGATTTTCCAGTGTGGCGATGAACTGGCTGGCGTCGAGCAGCGACTCATGCGTCCCGGTGTCCAGCCAGGCATAGCCTCGCCCCATGACTTCAACGTTCAGCTGGCCTCGTTCTAGGTAGATGCGGTTCAGGTCCGTAATCTCCAGTTCACCGCGGAGGGAAGGCTTCAGGCTTTTGGCTAGCTCAACCACCTGTTGATCATAAAAATAGAGACCGGTGACGGCATAGTTGGATTTCGGGTGTGGGGGTTTTTCTTCCAGCGAGCGAACCGTTCCTCCCGAATCGAAATCGACCACCCCGTAGCGCTCCGGATCCTGCACATGGTACGCAAACACGCTCGCGCCGTTGGTGCGGGTCATGGCATTGTTGAGCAAGCGAGGAAAGTCATGGCCGTAAAAGATATTATCGCCCAATATCAGAGCAGAACGATCATCTCCGATGAAGGATGCCCCAATGAGGAACGCTTGCGCGAGACCATCGGGAGATGGCTGTACGGCATAGTGAATATTCAACCCCCACTGGTTCCCGCTTCCCAGAAGCTGTTCAAACCGCGGGGTATCCTGGG
>SWDS01000002.1:104651-232911 GCA_005116745.1 Nitrospira sp.
GCTGGCATAGCGGCGGTCGTGACCTGGACGATCGTTCACAATGGTGATTAAAGACCGGTAGCTGGTCAGGGATAAGTGGCCTGTCGCCGGTGGAGCAAGTTCATCCAGAATGTCGCAGAGGGTCTGAACGACCACGAGGTTAGTTTGTTCATTCGCCCCACCGACGTTATAGGTTTCACCCACACGTCCTGCTTCGAGCACCCGACGGATGGCACTGCAGTGGTCTTTGACATAGAGCCAGTCACGGACTTGTTGGCCGTCACCGTAAAGAGGCAACGATTTTCCGGCCAGCGCATTGTGGATGACCAGCGGGATGAGTTTTTCGGGGAAGTGGTACGGCCCGTAGTTATTGGAGCAATTGGTCGTGAGCACTGGCAGGCCGTAGGTGTGGTGGTACGCACGCACGAGGTGATCACTGGCAGCTTTGCTGGCCGAATAGGGACTATTGGGTTCGTAGCGATTCATTTCGCTAAACGCCGGGTCATCCTTGCCGAGAGAACCGTAGACCTCATCGGTGGAGACGTGCAGAAAACGGAACCGTTGCCGGGACTCACTCTCCAGCCCATCCCAATAGGCACGTACGGAGTCCAATAAGTGAAAGGTGCCAACGATGTTGGTCTGGATGAAATCCCCAGGGCCCTGGATGGAGCGATCCACATGGCTTTCGGCGGCACAATTGATGATGGCCCGAGGCCGGTGCTCCTGTAACAGTCGGTCGACAAGTGCCGTGTCCCCGATATCACCTCGCATAAAGATATACCGCGCATCTCCTTCCACACTGACAAGATTCTCCAGATTGCCAGCGTAGGTGAGCTTATCAAGATTGATGACGAGCTCATCATGCTGTGCCAGCCAGTCGAGAACGAAGTTGGCGCCGATAAATCCGGCTCCGCCGGTGACCAGGATACTCATGTTCCTCTTGTGAGCTTATGCGCCGCAATCGGACGAGGCGTGAATGACATCGATAAATGGTTTCGGCACCTATCGGGACACCTGTTGAGGTGAAACCGATTCAAAGCTTGGCACAAGCCGTTTGAGATCATGGAGCAGCGTCCCTTCATCACACTTCGGAAGATTGGCCTGCAACGACTCTAACCAGTCATCCAGCTCGCCTGTGGAGATGGATGCGCCTCCGGCTCGATGAATTTTTGGATGGGTCGTCCGTTCGACGTGCACGCTGTCCTCAAATAGTTCTTCGTACAACTTCTCTCCCGGCCGCAGACCAGTAAACACGATCTGAATATCCTTGTCCGGAACTAGGCCGGCCAGCACAATCATATTTCTCGCCAGATCGACGACTTTGATTTGTTCCCCCATATCAAGAACGAACACCTCTCCACCCTGCCCCATCACACTCGCCTGCAGCACCAACTGCACCGCCTCCGGAATGGTCATGAAAAATCGCTTGATCTCTGGATGAGTCACGGTCACCGGACCGCCCTTACGGATTTGTTCAGAAAACAGCGGCACCACACTCCCGTTGCTACCCAATACATTGCCGAACCGCACAACCGTAAACTTGGTCAAGCCTGTTCGCTGAAACTCCTGCATCACATGCTCGGCAATCCGCTTGGTCGCTCCCATAACGCTCGATGGATTCACGGCCTTATCGGTGGATATCAAGACGAATCGATCCACACCTGCTTTCAGAGCAGCTTCAGCGACCACACGAGTCCCGAGAACATTGTTGCGAATCGCTTCCTTCGGATTCAGCTCCATCAGTGGAACATGCTTGTGTGCCGCGGCATGAAACACGATATCCGGTCCGGCCTGTTGGAACACCTCCGACACGCGGTCGGGAACCGTGACATCTCCGATAACCGGGAGGATCTTCACGGCTGGGAACGCTGCCTTCAACTCCAGCATGAGCGAATGAAGCGCATTTTCATACCGTTCGAACAAGACGAGTGACTGGGGATTGTACTGCGCGATCTGCCGGCACAATTCCGATCCGATCGAACCTCCCGCTCCAGTGACGAGCAACGTCTTCCCGGATATGAGAGGGTATAGTTCTTGGCGATCTGTCTGGATCGGCTCACGCTGCAGCAAATCTTCCAGACTCATCGGCCTCACGTGCTGCAGAGAGACGGGGTCACCGAGTATTTGTTTGACATCGGGTAACGTCTTGATCGGCACTGAACAGCCTTCTGACGCAGCAAGAATCTTTTGCTTCACGGTTGTGGAACCGGAAGGAATGGCCACGATGATCTCGTCGACCTTCAGCCGTTCAGCGGCCTTCTTGATATCCGAAATGACTCCCACAACAGGAATCCCATGAATGTTCATCTTGCGCTTGATCGGATCATCGTCGACGAACCCCACCGGGCAGCAGCGATAATTCGCATCGTACAGCATGTCCCGGACTAACAGCTCACCCGCATGTCCTGCGCCGACGATCAACACCCGGCGCGCGCCCGGATCAAATATCTGAAGCCACTCCCGGAACCCCCGCACAGCCAATCGGATCCCTGCTAAATACAGCGCCGTCAACAGCCCCGTCAGGATGATCAAGGATCGAGGATACTGCGTCACGCCGCCAAGTTGATGGATCACCCCATAAAACACCGCGGAGCTGCTCAATGCGGCTAGTAGAATTCTCCAGAGATCGCGAAGATCGACATATCTCCAGAGCCCGCGCTGAATCCCAAACAACCACAAACCGGTACCATACATCAGCAGCACGGCAGGCATAAAATCCCACATGATCCTCCGATACTCGGGAGGGGCATCCGCATCGAATCGCAGCGCAAAGGCAGTCAGGTTCGCTGCGAAAATCAATAAGAGTTCCACGCCAATAACGAGAATCGACCGGTACCTGAGTACCCGATCTCCAAATCGTCTCGTGAGGGAATGGAAGAGTTTCGTGGCTGACTGTTTCATACGCTGGTTGGTACTCCGGCGTTGATCTCCCGCTCCCGGAGCATGGCTTCAACGGCCTCGATGACCCGATGCACAGACATTCGCTGGAGACAGTCACTCAAACTGTTGACGTGGCGATTGCAGCCTTCAGCAAGGCACGGCACACAATCGCCTTCTCCTTGAAGCAGAAACACATTCCCCTGTCGCTGAGATCCCTGCTTGCGCCATGGACCGTGCGCTGTTGCCGGGAAGTCCTTTGGCCAGGGTCCCCACTTCACCGGATTTGACGGTCCGAACAGCACCACGGCCGGCACACCGACCGCAGCTGCCATATGACTGACAGCCGTATCCGTCCCAACATAAAGGACCGCTCGGCTGAGGAGATAGCCGAGCGCTGGTAACGTCAGAAGACCGACGAGATTGACCGCATCAGGCAACCCGTGGAGGACCTGTTCACAATACCTCTGCTCGGCTGATTCCATGCCTGTCACAACCACCGCCATCCCCTGGTCGATCAACCACCGCCCAAGCGCCACCCACCCCTCGGCGGTCCAGGTCTTATAGGCAAACTTGGGCGAGACATGGAACACCGCGTATCGCTGAGAAGCGCGTATTCGAGAAAACAGGCGATGAACGGATTCTTCGTGCCCGTGGGTCCAACTCACGACAGGTGTTCCAAAGGGTTTGATCTGCAACGGCGCAAGTAACCGGAGATTCATGGCGACGGTATGGGTATGGAGATTGTCAAAAGGAACCCATTCATGGAGCAGCCTTCGTTTCCACCACGATTTCCTATCGTCCAATAGCGTGCCCATACGATATCGTCCCGCGGCCCAGGCATGAAACGTCGGACGGTCACCAGCCAAGACCGACAGGGCGAGGTCGTATCGACGCCAGAGAGAACGAAGCAGTGCCAGATGAGGGCCAATCGGCGGACGTTCAGCAATCACCAAAGTTCGGTGGACGTCGGGATTCGCAGCCACCACATCCTGTGTTCCTTCAAACACGAGCATGTCGATGGTGGCCTCGGGATACGCACGCTTGAGGGATCGCACGACCGGCGTCGCCAACAGGACATCTCCGATCCGACGCGTACACACAACCAGCACGCTTCGTATATCCCGCTTCATCTCATAACCAGCACTCTCATCACAGAGCACCTCGTCGGTCGACATCAGAGACCACCACCCTGATCTAGGCCAATGGTGGCTCTCACGGTTGTCGACCGCAAAAGATCCTCCAACCGCTTCTGATTAGCTGGTAGTTTCATGCGATCCTGCTCGGGATGCCATAAATGAAACGCCGTCGAGGCGAAGCGCGCGCTCTTATGCTTCACTCCGGCATGGAGCAGTCGAATGACCAAGTCGGAATCCTCTAACCCCCACCCTTCGTACGATTCGTCCAATCCATTCACACGAATGAGGTCGGCCCGCCAAGCAGAAAAGTTGCACGTCTTGATGCCTTCCCAACGATCCGGCGTCCATTTTCGAAACGGACCATCGGGCAGTTGTATCAGCGGAAGTACGCGATTGACTTCGCGCCGAAACCAGGACTGTATCCAATCGACTCCTCTCCACGCATGAATCGGCAGCCGCTGGTTCAGGACACGGCTCGTCAACCCAGCCGAGAGCAACACACGATTCGATCCGAGGAAGTACCCTGGCTCAGCCAGTTGCTTATGGACACGCACGAAATGGCGCGAAGGGACACAGTCACCATCTGTGAACACCACATAGTCGGCGTCCGTCGATGCGACGGCGCGATTGCGGATGGCGGCGGCGCGAAATCCACGGTCTTCGTGCCAGACATGGGTCAGCGGGAATGGTGCGCGCCGCACAAACTGCCGCACGACCTCAGCGGTCTCCTCGTTCGATCCGTCATCTGCAACCACAAGCCCAAACGCTTGATCGCTTTGGCCACAGTAGCCTTCCAATACAACCGCCAGCGCATCAGGACGATTGTATGTCGTCACGATCACCGTTGTTTTCATTTCGACGGTGAATTGCTGCGGCGGTGAAGAGGCGCCTGTTTTGGAAGCGCCCACATCTCTTGTTGTTCAAACCGTTTAGCGTACCGATAAAACGTTCCCTCGAAATTTCCAAAGGCAATGACAAACCCAGGCCAGCCGTCCAAAAACCCTCGCTTTGCGACGTAATGCTTGAGGAACGACCAAATACCATGTAACAACGCGGTAGCCATCGACACTCGTTGGTCGGCGAGTTTCAGAACCCCAAGCGACGAATACCGGTTGGCCTTCTTCACGACCTCCTCGAAGTCCCTGAACGGAATTTGCCAAATCGCATGTTCCAGTCGTCCAACCGGCTTGGCAGTCAGTAATTCGTACCCCTCGTGGACGGGAGACTCCACGTATTTCATCGACCCTTTCCTGAACAATTGAGGTTGGCGGAAATTTGGATACCAGCCAGAATGCTTGATCCAGCGACCCATGAAATAATTCCGCCTCGGCACAAGATAGGCGTCGTGCGCGGGAGTTCCGGAAAGGATCATAAGGACTTCATCACGAACGTCCGGTGTGCACTGTTCGTCCGTATCAAGACTAAAAATCCATTCATGTGTACAGGATTTGATGGCTTGATTTCGAAGATGGCCAAATCCATGAAACGGAACCTGGACAACGCGGGCTCCCAAGTCCTGTGCAATCCGCGCCGTCTCGTCGGTACTGGCAGAATCGGCCACGATGATTTCGTCGGCCCAGAGTACGCTGTTAATCGTATCGGAGATTTTCTTCGCCTCATTGTAGGCGATGATATAAACCGAAATGCTCATGTCCTGGCATCCAGTTGCGGATCAGTCCCAGAATACATGAGACCGGAAAACAAGCAGTAAAACAGTTTCTCGGTGTGGTCATTGAGCGCGGGTTGGAAAAGACAGCCGATCGCGATGGTGACCACCAACCCTCTGGCAAGCAGTCCATAGGTCGCATCGCCGGCAAAGGACGCCAATCTCCATTGCTGGGCAAAAAGCCAGAACAGCAGGCCGAGCCCGACGATGCCGACTTGCACCATGACCAGGAGATATTGATTGTGCGGATGAGTTGGGACAGGTAGGCCAAGTTTTTGCACATGTAGAGCGTAGGCTTGTGTAAACCCCCCGGTACCGACGCCCATCAGAGGATGATCCTGAATGATCTCGACGGTGTAATGAAAAAATTCCATTCGCTCGGTCACCCCATCGTACGTAGCCGTCTGGGGATTCCATTGCGCGACACCGGTAGCAACAAGGTCAACCCGATCATGGAACGATGTCGAGACCTGATAGGCAGCCGAAAATGTCACACAGATGGCGACGACCGCCGCCACCATACCTCGCCACCCGAAATACATATGAAAGGCCACCATAGCAAGCCCGGCCAACACCACATACCCCGTACGGCCTTGCACCATTAATACAACATTACCCGCAGCCAGGCATGACGCCCCCACCCACGTCCATCGTACCCATCGGCGCGTGGACTTCCAGGCCAAGACCCCGAACAATAGCACACCGTATGCCATGAGTATGTTATGGGTAGTATGCTTTTTAAATACACACGGGTTAGAAGGTTCACAGACGGGATGGTAATTGTCGGGAATACAGGGGATGGATGGATCACAAGGAATCTGCTTTTTTAATAGACACGGGTTGAAAGGATCACAATTAATGAGCCCACCGGTTGGAAGAATCCCCACGTTCAAAGCAAAGGACATCAGCAACGTGACCACTAATGAGGCCGCCAAGGCCAGGACCGCGCGACGACGCTCTTGAACATCAATCGCCATCGAAACCAATAGCGGAATGAGTAGGAGATCAGCATACTTTTTCACCGCAAGCATTCTTTCCCCTAGCGAACCCATTCCCCATAGAGTTCCCACAAGCAACCAGCCAAAGAGTAACAAGGCGCTCAACCCCACGGGGTTAGAAATAACTCGACGACCTCGTTCCCGCCAATTTCCACTGACACCCCAGCAGGCGACAAGTAAGATAACAAGAATACCGTCCGCCACAACCCATATAGGAATAGTGAATCCCAAAGCCGTGGTCGCCCAACCTGCCGCTCGTCTCGCTTCTCTTTGCAAGCGATTAAGGCCCCAACTCATTTCTTGCATGCGAGGATGATCACAGATATTCGAAATAATTGGATACCGTGGCGTTCGGGAAGAATCGACTACACTTTGACGATGCCCGCTGCAGAGTCTTGTGGCGCTACAACCGACACAGAAGTGCTGGAACCGGATGCAGCAAGACTGTGAGCCGTTCCGGAAGCGGTTCGTCGTTGTTCAAATGTATGCACCAGCCTCCCGAGAACGAGAAAGACACCCACCCACACGCCAAGAATCACGAGCCTCCAGCTGTCCGTCGAGTGATGATACAGAACGGCCAGTCCTCCGCACAGAATCATGACTCCATACTCTGTAAGCACGGTCCGACGATGGGTCCATCCGCTCAAAACCAACCGTTGATAATAGTGTTCACGGTGAGCTTGCCAAATCTTTTTGCGACGGAGCACCCGCCGGATCAACGTGATCGTTGCATCCACGATGAACGGGGAGAAGATCATGATCGGGACCCATAGCTCGAATATTCCGTCCCGAACACCAAGGATCATCAATGTCCCCGCCAAGAATCCGACCGTGATGCTCCCTGCATCGCCCATGAAGATACGCGCGGGAGGGAAATTATGAGTGAGAAATCCCAGAGCGGCCATTGCCACGAACACGGCGATGATGAGCATGACCGGGAAGTGGGCTTGCCACCCAAAATATGCGAGAAATCCAAACCCAAAAAACGTCATTCCGCCCGCAAAGCCGTCCATACCATCCATGAAGTTATAGAGGTTCGCCATCCACAGGAGGACGAGGACGCTCACCGGAATGGTGGCTATTCCAAGCAGGATGTTCGGTCCCCCCGGTATTGGGATGGACGATAAGGTTAAGCCCACACCCCCGATAATGATGAACGCGGAGACGGCCTGGACACCCAATCGGAGCACGGCGGGAAGACCGATACAGTCATCGATGAAGGACACGACAAAAATGAAAAGCATTGACACCACGATCCAGAGACTCCCTGAAGCCACACCTTTCGGTAACACAGCTTTCGAGGGTTGGGTAATCGCCAACACACTGGCAGCCAGAATGAGACTGATCACCACACTGCCGATGACGGCTAACCCGCCCGTCTGGGGAGTCGGCATGGAATGCAATGTTCGTTCGTTGGGATGAGCAAGGATGGAGAGCAATGATCCTGGCAAACATAACCGGTTGGTGAACCACCAGGCCAGTACAAATGCAAAGACTCCTGGGAAGGCGATCATCATGATCGACATGTTGACAGTGCGGCCTTGTTAGGTTGCAACGCTAAAAAAAGTCCTGCCTCTACACCAGAAGAGACCTCGCTGGCTTGGGCAAGCTCTATGACTCATTTTGACATTGAAATCAAGACGCACGAGCCTTCGAACCTGGATATGCCGAGGGTGTCACTCGGTCTACTCGGACGTAGGCGACACAAGAATCCAGCCGATGAGATCGTCTCAACAGCCCGGACGCCCACATCACCCGCGCCTACGGCGAGGTGTCGCCGAAGACTCAACAGGGTCTCCGGCTGTCAAGCCGAGGGGCTCCACGATAAAACGCGATCAGATCAGGGACCGCTTGCTCGAAAGAATACGCGGCTTGATATCCTAATTCATGCGTGATGGCCGCTGAGCTGTACCAGGCACAGCCGATGAGCTTGGTCAATTGCTGTGTCGTCAAAGGAGCAGGGCTCCCACTGATAGCCTGGAGCACATCGCCGCATCGCGCGCCGCTTTTGAGCATCCAGAGCGGCACGCGCCATTGCGGAGGCGCCTTCCCTAGTCCGGCCCGCAACCAGTCGTAAAGGTCGGTCACGCGATATGGCTCGGAATCGGCAACGACGTACGCCGCCCGCTGAAAGCATGGCGCGCGAAGACACAGCAATACGGCCCGTACGAAATTCTCGACGTGTAAGAGGCTCCGGACCGCCGAGAGACGAGGCAAAATCGGAAACCGCCCATGATCGATCGCCTCGATCATCCGATACAGGTTGCCTTTCTTTGTCGCACCATAGATCATCGGAAGACGAAGCGAGACAGCAGTGAGACCATGTCGCACTGCATACTCCGAGACAAGTTGCTCCGCCAGCCATTTTGACCGGCCGTAGGCGGTCTTGGGATGGGGAGCCTGTGTTTCATCAACACACTCCCTCGTCTCTTCACCGAAGACTTTGACCGAACTGGCAAACACGATACGATTGACCCCGGACCTCACGGCTGCATCCAGGATGTGTTTCGTCCCGTCGACATTGACGGCTTCATAGTCCTGCTCTTCTCCTGAATCATCGAGCGCATGGACCTTGGCCGCCAGATGCACGATGGCTCCGCAGCCATCCGCTATATCCTGCACACTCGTCGCATCGCGGATGTCGGCGACCACCGTCTCGACATTTCCCAATTGTGAGATGGGATGCTGCGAATCATGAAGAACAACCCGCACGTGATGGCCTAAACGACAGAGCTTTTCGACGAGCGATGCTCCCAGAAACCCTGCAGCACCTGTTACCAGCACTTTGCTCATGCATATCCATGAGAACGATCTATCGCCGAGGCCGTCACCATGTCACGGTAGAGGCCTAGTACCTGTTCTGTGATCCGTGGGCTAGACCATTCCGCCAGAACACGGGTCCGACTTCGCTGTCCCATAACTTCTCGCAACGCCTGGTCGGATAGCAGTTCCTCCATGGCCGCCGCCAACGCCGTAGAATCCTTCGAGGCAACCAGCAACCCATTAAACCGATCCCGTACGATCTCCCGACAACCGGGAACATCCGTGGCCACTATGGCCTTGCCACAGGCTGCCGCTTCCAACAACACTTTGGGAAGCCCCTCTCGATACGACGGCAGCACGACGAGCATGGCCGCTGCATAGACAGCCGGCATATCCTCTCGATGTCCCCACCACTCAACCACCCCTTCCTGCACCCACTCCTTCAGGCAGATTTCCGGAATAGCCGCTGGGTTATGTTCATCCCGTCGACCGACGAGAATGAACCGAACATGAACGCCTTTTTGCTTCAGCTGTCTGGCGGCTTCTACGAATTCTCCGACGCCTTTGTCCCAGAGCATGCGTCCCGGCAGCACAACAACCGGAATACCGGATGTCTGCGGCTGCATGGAATAAGCCGCAATATCGATGCCTGAACCGGCAATAACCCTCATTTGAGATGCAGGGACCACCCCCTCTCCGACGAGCCGATCCTGATCATCTTGATTTTGGACCAGTACGACGGAATGGCTCAAACGGAGTACGGATCTGAATGCCGTCTTCACGCACCAACGCAACAGCCCGTTCCGTTCATCCATAAAAGCATACCCAAGACCGGCGAATGCGTTGATGACGGACGGGACTCTGGTACACCACGCCGCCAGAGATCCGTACAAAATCGGCTTCATGGCCACATGGTGGACCACATCGGGTCTGACGCGCCGGTACAGCCACACGAGCGAGGCGATGGCCATCACCTCGCGAAACGGATTGCGGCTCCGACGGACCATCTCCAACGGTTCGAGCTGAAACCCTTCGCCTCGAATTCGTTCTCCGTGATCGGTCACACGAGTCGCCACAATGACCTCGTAGCCCGCTTCCCGTGCCGCTCGCGCCAGGTCGAGACGATGAGACCAGAAATACCAGTCTTCAGTGATGAGATACAGAAGGCGCGGATGATTTGCCATGAGCGCTCAACCAAGCCTGAAACATCAGCACATTCCAGAGCCAATACTGCCAATTGCGCCGACCTGAGAGGTGCTCCTGCCATTTCTTCCTGATTGGAGCAGGATTAAAATACCCTTCATGCCGGAGCCGCGATTCATCTAACAGCGCTTCGGCCCAATCCCTCAAGCTGCCTCTGAGCCAGGAGTCCAACGGAATGCCAAACCCCATCTTGGGCCGTTCAACCAAGTGCTTTGGAACATAGCGATACAATACCTGGCGAAGCAGCCATTTCCCCTGGCTTTCTGTCCTGATCTTCATCGAAAGCGGAAGACTCCAGGCAAACTCCACGACGCGATGGTCCAGCAGGGGCATACGTGTTTCTAGGCTGATCGCCATGGCAGCTCGATCCAGCTTAGGCAAAATGTCATCCGTCAGATACCCCACCAAGTCGTGGAACATCATCTGTTCGCTGAAATCCTGCTTTGCGATCTGTCTTGCTTGGTCGTCAGCCCATATAGGTGCTTCATGAGAACCGATGACCAAGGAAACGGGCTCTCGCTGCAGCGACACGAGCTGCCGATACAATTCCGCCTGACTATTCGAATCCAAAACTGCGGCAAGTTTATGAACCTTTTCCCCGAGAGTCGACAGGTGGAGGGAAGCTGGAAGCCCCATCTTCAATATTCTGCCGATCCTATCCCACTGCTCAGGCGACAGGACCGTCAGCACATATGCCGCCATCGCTCTCATGGAGACAGGTACTCGCTCAACTCGACGCCAGATCGAGCTTCCCCACGAATACCGATTGTATCCCCCAAATAACTCATCACCTCCATCCCCGGAAAGCGCGACCATAACCTGTTGCTTAGCCAATCTCGCGACAAGATGGGTTGGAATGGCGGACGAATCGCCGAATGGTTCGTCATATATCGACGGCAGGAACGGAATCACCGCCAAGGCGTCGGCTGGACTCACATAGAATTCGGTATGGTCTGTTCGCAGATATTCAGCGACAGCCTTCGCGCCGGGCGCTTCATTGTAGTCATCTTCACCGAAACCTAGCGTGAAGGTCTTGACAGGACGGGATGAGTGCGCCTGCATAAGTGCCACGACGGTGGAGGAGTCGATACCACCTGAGAGAAACGCACCGAGAGGTACATCGGCTATCATTTGTCTCTTGACGGCACCACTCAATAACCGGTTTAGCTCATCCTCGGCCATGCTATCGGTCCAATCGGATCGACGGGTCTGTTTCGCAACCGCCGCCGCAGACCAATAGGGTGTGGGTTCCGGCCAGTATCCGGGCACGCAGGTGGAAGCGATCGTCGCATAGGTTCCAGGTAAGAGTTTTCGAATCCCAGTGTAAATCGAGTATGGTAACGGCACATAGGCATAGCGCATGAACAAGGCCAAGGCCTCCCGATCAATTTCACCGCGCCAGTCTGGGTAGGCTTCCAACGCTTTCAGCTCCGAGGCAAAGAGGAACGTCCCGTTGGACCACCCATAGTAGAGCGGCTTCTCTCCGATTCGGTCACGAGCCAGGATCAGGCGTCGCTCGCCACGATCCCAGAGAGCCAAAGCAAACATCCCCGCAGCGGCCTGAAGCGTTTTTTCCACACCCCAGGTTTCAAAGGCCGCCAACAGCGTCTCAGTATCAGAATGCCCGCGCCACGATAGGCCCGCAAGTTGCCCCCGGAGTTCCAGATGATTATAGATTTCACCGTTGAATGCGATCACATATCGACCGGAAGCTGATTCCATGGGTTGATGACCGGCAGAAGACAGATCCAGGATCGACAGGCGGGCATGGCCAAGAGCAAGTCCGTAGTCGGAATCGCACCATACTCCTGAATTGTCAGGACCTCGATAACCAATCCTCTTGACCATTCCTGAAACAATATGGCTATACGCAGTGCCCCGATAGGACATCATTCCGGCAATGCCACACATCAGTGTACCGAACAAACTGAATAGTCAGGTATGCGTGAGTATTGTCTGTTCATGAGCCAACCCCGCCCACACCGATTGCCACTGGTCTCTCTCTGCTTGACCAACAGACCCCCAGGACCTGTGAGATCCGCTCCCAACCGTGCGACCCAACTGAAGGACCACGTCTCTTGCAAAAGCGGCGCTATGCACACCCACACCCATCATCGCCCACCGTAATGAGGAGCAGTCATGCACCCTAGCAAGAAGCCGACGGCAATAGTTGAGCCGACCACGGCCCAGCTTTGCAGCTTTGATTTCAGCCATGCGATAGCCCAAGAGCACTTCCTCCAACGCGGCAAAACGACTGTGGGCAAAGCATTGCAGCAGGAGTGCTTGATCTTCACACCGACTATCTTGATCAGAATAGGGATGTGCGAGAAACCAGGCCCGCTTGCCCATCCATGTCGGATGGGCAAGCGGAAATCCCCACCATGGCCTACGGCAAACAGTCTCATGTGAGCTTGCCGTTGGGTAACAGCTGAGGATCTCGCCTTCTCCCTTGAAAATCACAGCGCCGGTCCCCAGCAGATCAATGTCCCGATGCGCTTCAAGAAACCGCACCTGTCGTTCAAGCCGCCAAGGATACGACACGTCATCGGCATCCATCCGGGCAACATACTGTCCTTTCGCCAGACGCATACATTGATTCAACCGCGACGCCAGGCCCATATTCCCGGATGGTTCCTGAATAAATCGGACTCGGGGATCCTTCACCCACATCACACGTTCCGCCGTCCGATCGGTCGAGCCATCGTCGACAACGATCAGTTCCCAGTCTTGATACGTTTGGGCAAGAATCGACCGCAACGCAAGGTCGATAGTCCCCGACGCGTTGTACGCCGACATCACCACTGTAACCAGAGGGCTCGCATTCATTTATAGTGGATAGTCGACAAATGGCGTTGATGCTGGATGTTCAAAAAGGTCTTCCAGCGAGGCCGCAGTGAGCGAAAGGCCGAGACGTACGTGGTTGGTACGTTGATGTCTTGAGCGATACGAGAACAAAGCCGGAGAGCTGTTTCAACATCCTGTTAACTTTCCCTGTAAAACATCCGACCAGGCCAGCCGGCGGCGCTGTAGGTCCAGGCTCCCCGCAAGCGCCAGGACAACTCGAAGGCCAGCCGACGCGCGGCACGAGCACCCCGTCGTTTCCCCCAGATCAACGCAGCGCATGAAACACATAGAGTCCTGAGCCATGCTAACCATGGGCCAGTCTTGTGCCGACTGGCAACTCGTTCAAAAGTCGGCCAATCGATGGATCGGATGGGTCGCTGAGTAGCCTGTTGCGCCAGTTTCTCGAACAACTCCTCAAATCGCCGGTCATATGTATGCTCCGTGCTGACTCGTTCGAATCCTCGGTGTGCAATGACATCTCGTTGTTCAGGATTAGCCAGAAAATAATTAATGCGCTCGGCAAGTTCATCCAGACCATCGAATACGATGATTTCCTCACCGATGCGAAAATACTCTTCAAGGTACTGAGCGGGTTCAGTGAGCAGGCAACCACCTGCACCTGGTACTTCGAATACGCGCGCCTTGATTTGACGGCTTCGGTACGGCAACAGACCACGAAATTGGATACCCGAGTCTCCGAAGTTCAGGGTGAGCATAGACTCACGGTAGATACGCAGAAGATCCGTTGCAGAGACTGGCCCTGTGGGCCAACCGTGACCGAAGCACTCGACCTGGATGCCTCTGGCACGTAGGCTTTCGATCCACTTCCTTCTGTTGCCATACGCACTGCCCACGAACGTCACAGGGTGCGTACACTGTCGAGCTGGCAACGGCTCAACCAACGTGTCACGGCTTGCCCCCCACTGAGTCAGGACAAAGTTGTCTAACCCATTGTAATGGGCTTTCTCGACTGCCTTCGGATAGGTGGTCGCATAGCAGTCGAGATGCGGGGCCACGAAGCGCGAAAACTGTTCATATTTCCAGGAATCATCCGTGCCCCAATTGACGATCACAACGGACCCGTTAGCCCGAACAAGGTCCAACGTCTCCCGCCACAACTCGTAACTCAGGAGTACACAAAAGATTACGTCCGGTTGTTCCTGATCGACTCGGCGTAGAAATGCTCGATTCAATTCCGCAAAGTCACAATAGGCGGAACGATCCCAGGAATCAAAAAACGACACGTCATGCCCCAATGCCCGAAATGCAGGCAGGAAATTTGCGTACTCGTACCCATCCCCACGGAGAGGATCACCATAGTTGTGCCGGCCAAAGACACAGAAAATGCGCATCAATGGAATGTTCTCTTGCGTGATCGGGAAAGATATATAAACCCTTCACCGAGACATACTTCGAAAAGGGCACATTCATTGCCTTCACAAGCTCTACGGCAAATCCGTATCGAATACCGGCTCACAAAGACATTATGCCTTTGTGGAAGCACGCTTACAGGTCTGGAGTAATTTCCGACTTGCCCATGCATGGCGATCGACAGCAATCGTATTGATATAGGTATCTGCATAAATCAAATAATCATTCTGCTGCAAAAGGCTCTGCAGTTCGCTGATTTTCTCCTCGCCTCCATCTTCCGTATAGGTCAGCGTCTCAACACAGAACACCTTCGGCCTAAACCGCTCGAAATCAAAACCTTTCAGTATCGATAGATCCATCCCTTCTACATCAATCGACACAAAATCTGGCACCGACTCGAAGTACCCCTCAAGAACTTGGTTGACTGTTTTCATCTCCACCGGAATCACACGCTCAATCTGTTCTGTACCATAAGCCTGATACCGCTCGGCCTCCTCACGGGAAAAGGTATTGAGCGTTGACGTGGTCATCAGGAAAAGATCAGCCGTGCCAGGCACACTTCCAATGCCCACCGGCAAGCAGATATCACGGGGGCGAACTTGCTTGAATGCCCTCAGGGCATTCGGGTCCGGTTCAACGCACACACCACGACCACCCTGCCTATAGAAATAGTATGTGTTGCTGAGGTATCGAGGATGATGTGCGCCAATATCAAGATAGGACACTTTACCGACATCGAGCACGGCCAATACATAATCGACGATGAGATCCTCCCCACACTGAGCGTATGAGACCCTTTCAGATCCGATTGCCCAATTGGCCAAATGACTGAGCCGCCGCCTCAGTCTACTAACTAGCCCCATAGCTCCCGTTCCTTATATTCATGGACCGTTTCTCCATAGCTCGGCGATCTGGAAGAGATGGACAGGGTGCAGGAGAACCACAACATCTCACAATCATATTCAGCCCTATTCCCAAAGACACCGAACACTTTCACAGTGAACAGGCCGTAGTAGCCCGCCGCGCCGTCACATGGTAGCCAACCGTAAAACGCCTCTCGCGGTCGAACCTATCAAGCCATTTGCATAACACAGGGACGATTAAGCCAAGGACAGGAACCAGCACGACCCACATCGGAAGCCAGAGCAGCCGAATCCCAACCGGAAGGCTCGTACTCCACGGACTAGTCGCTTGAATAAACCGTAATGATTCCTGTCCGAAAAATCGAAATGATCCTTCGTTCGGCTCAACGGTGATTTCCTCAAATCCAGCCGCCTTCAGAAAGCGCTCGTACCACCAGGGTGTATAGCCACCGTAATAATGGTAGGGCTCTTGATGAATTCCTGATCCGAGCGGCGCGGTGAGAATGAGCGTTCCTCCTGGCTGAAGAATCCTTGCCACTTCACAGACCACTCGGATGGGCTCAGGATGATGCTCGAGCACCTCCGTACAAAGCACCACCCCAAAGCTGCCATCAGGGACTGGAATGGCCGTCACATCCGATACGAAATCAAGTGCTCCATAACCGCCATGTCGAAGCTGCTCGCCCCGCAAAGGCGCGAGGTCTTGGGTACGATAGTCGCAGTGTGCGAACAGCTCACGATACGGGCAGGACCCGGCGCCGACATCCAGCACGCTGGTCCCATTCGGCACCAACGACGCCTGTAGCGCTATCCATCGATCGCGCCGTACGACGTTATAGGCAAACAGCTCGCTCTGAGCCAGCCAGGCTCGTAGCCCCCTACTCACGTGCCTTCACAAATTCAAAAAGACCGCACCCATACTCTAGATTGGCGGCCGCTTCCGGCGAAATCTCCTCGTTCAACCGTCCGGCATCGTCAACGAGAGAAAAAGCCTTGAGCTGGAGTTCTTGAAAGAAATCTCTGACCGTGCTCGGCGAAAACACTCGATGCGCATTGAAACACACCCGCTCACGTCCAACCGGCACCGAGAGGAAGAGCCTCCCACTCGGTTTCAATACCCGCTGTAGCTCCGTGGCTGCCAGCCGGCTCCCCTCAGGGTTGATGGGGTCACCGTATCGACCAAGTCCCACATGCTCAAGGACATGAAGACAGGACAATGACGTGATGCTTCCGGCACGAAAGGGCAACTGAATAATATCTCCACCCAGCGGGAGGAAGTTCGAAAGGTGAACGCGGAGCGGCCGATAATCGACAAAAATGGTTTTTGTGGTCGCGCTTAATACATTGATCATCATCACGCTCGAACCGATGTCGACATGAAAGGGAGGCATCACGTCGTGCAGGCGCCGCGCAAGCCATGCAGCTTGAAAAAAATAATGTGGATCGAACGGCGTGTCCACGACACGATCGGCAAGACATGGGTACGAATCGCGGAACGAGATTTGTTGTGTCGCGGCCCTCTTATTATAGGTGTTCCATTCCACAAAATAGCGAGGCAATGCGCCAATGCTGGTAAAGAGGTGAGGACCAAGAAACGCCGCGCCCCACCGAACGATTGCACTGTTGCGGAAATGATGTCTCACGAAGACGATAGGGAAACGATCATCATTGATAGAAGCAGCTCAAGAACAGCGGTGAGCGATAGAAATCCACTAGTGGCACACTCGATCGGTGATACTCCAGTATTCAAAAACATCATGAGGAAATGGCCTTTCCCGCTCAAACCTCTGTGCCATGGCAGAATAGCTCACAAGGTCTCTCAAATAGAGCGACTTCCAGTCATCGACGCACTGTTGCATCCTACTCACCCAATCATGATCCAGAATATCCAACTGGGTACAACATGAGGCGATACGAGAGGCATCTTGTGTACCCAATGAGATCGTGGCTCTCCCCGTTTGAAGCCCGGCAGCGATCCGCATCAGTGACAACCATTGCCATCCTTCCCGCTGTGGAATATTGACGATCACTTTCCCTGATCGATTGATGGCGTTGCGGCGATTCCTTGAAATAAATTGCCGAGGACAGGCCACCGATAAGCCTTCCTTCTCCAACAATGCAAGCAATTTAGTCCGATATTCCGTCATGGCCCCTGTAAACACAAGATCGTGAACGGTATCAGACGCCTTACCAACCGCTTCGCATGGACCATCCCCAAGGGCGGGGAACGGGATCGTGCGCACATCTAGACCAGGCAACATAACCGATATGTTTCGCAATTCAGGCAAGTCGCCTAAGACAAAGAAACACCGTAGATAGGGCAAGCACTCCATGAGATGCCTGATCCGCTTCAAGATCGTAGCCGAATGCATATAATCGTTCTGACTACCAAGCGGGGCACCATGGAAATAGATCTGGCCATGTTGGAAATCCAAATGCTCGGTCATGATCACTGCGACTCGTTTCCGTGATGATCGGCAAAAATCCAGTAATACATCTCTACTCTTTTCGGTGGGAAAACCTTCAATGACGACATTCAGAGACGACCGGCGTGGCTGTCTGCCTACGGAAACCGGATAGCCGTGCTGTCGGAAAGCAGTGACCGCAAAGCTCACCTGGTCACCAATCCCGTACAATTGATGATTGTAGACCCAACAATGGATGGAGGGCTTCTTCAGCGGGTGCCTCGTCTCGCCGCTTCGATAGAATCGACGGGATTTCCCCAATCTTGGAGCCACGCCGCCTCGGCAGTGAGTGTACTCAGAATTTTGCGCTGAACCTCTTCAAGCGAGAGACCTGAGAAAGAGGGGATAGATCGTTTTGAGAGCAATTGTGCTTGTGCAAATTCGCCTTCGCTTTGCAAGATGGCATAGAATTCCTTGCCTTGACGGACTATGTTGAAATTATGAAAACCCTTCAAAACGACCTGGGCCGGTTCAGCGTCTTCTTCGCAGGCGAACAACTTCAACGCCGGAACACTTGCGGCAATACTTCGGAGCACCTCACTGACAGAATCCCCACGATGACATGAGGAATAGCCACCAGCCTCGGCCTTCTCCGGAGAAAAATCCCCTTCTCGCTGGAGAATGGCATAGTATCGATCACGATGACGAATAATGTTGTATCCGGTTACTCCCTGACGAACGAGCTCGATCTCGGGTACTGCCTGAGGCCTGAAAAACCTGAGCCCTCCATGCCGACGATACACCGCTAGAACTTGGGCGGCATACTGGTACAAGGCCGGAAATGGCCTGAGCATTTTTGAAATCCATTGAACCAACTTGCGCCGTACTCCTTCGCGTCGCCCTCCGAGCGGGTGAAGGTATGTTCCTTCCAGTTCTTCCAAGGTATTGGCGTACATCCCAGGCGGAGCGCCATTTTTACAGTACTGGGCTAATACCGACCAGTCATTCAGCTCGATGCGAGGATTTCCATACGTCTGAATCATGGCGCCGCTCAATTCCCACACCATGCCGAACTCCGTCTTAATTCGCAACATCGGCTGTGGAGGGCTTTCAAACACTCGTGCCCAGCCATGATTCTGAATCGTACAATCGCTCAAGGACAATTTCAGATTGTCGGAAGCAACTTCTGTTAGGTCAGACGTTCCTCTGAATTTCGTGTAGAGATCAGAAACCGAGCCCCAGAAGTTCTCGGCAAAACTCTGCCCTAAAAACTGCGTTTGCGCATGGACGATAGTGCGCCTGTGCATGTCCCAATATGCGTCATGATCTTCAAGAAGCCGGCATATGCGGGTGGTCAGTTGCTCCACAAGAAAACGATCAAGCTCCGGCCTTCGATAATAGTGGTCGACCAAAATGCCTGTTAGCGCGTCTTTCTGCCAGACCTCATTTCGCACGCCGCGCAGAACAATCCCATTTTCCTCATCATGAACGAATACCGAGGTCCCCACAGTGTCAGTCACGATTGGAAGCGCTCCCGCCCTCATGGCCTCCATAATTGAGACAGAATGCAGAGCCACACTGGGGAGCATGAGAAAATGCGCGCCGGCCATTAAAGACTGTATTTCATGGCTGGTCAGATAGCCTTGATCCCAGACGATACTTCGGCCAATCTCACCTTTGACCCAGGAGACATCAACGCCATATTCGCGCAATTCGACATCGCCGGGCATTGTACTACGAAGCATCAGAAGGCCGTCTCGACCACTAGCTACAATCTCCTTCCAGAACCGCAAGACAAGGTGCCCGCCCCGACGAAAGAAATTCGCTGAATTCTGGTTGGCAGAGTTGATAAACAAGAATCGCGGCCTGGAAAGCGATGGTTTTTGCTCTGCTTCGTGCATAGAGAACGCATTGGCACTTAACCCCATCTTCGAGGAGAACAATTTCCTGTCGATGGTTGAGTCTGACAAAAACGAGCTCAGCGCATGAAGCGTGTCCGGCACATGGGAAAAAATTCCGAGACACAGAGGACTCGCAAAGATGCTTCGATAATGCTCCTTGAGTTCTTCATGGTTTTCAACATTGCCACTTCCTTGCTGAGCAAACGGGAACAGAACTGGCGCAAACGACTCGCAGTGAAAGACAAATGGTCGTTTGAGGGAGGGAAATGGAGCGGTATGATGAAATTCCAGGTCCCCCTTGAGAGCGGTTGTCAGAACGTGATCAGGGGGCCAGAAATACTCTTGATATCTCTTTGCAATAGAACTTCCATCACCTCGATCGTGACGATGCGCTTCCCACTTTGCTCTCTCTACCACAGTCCTGCGCACAGAAGAATCATCCCGGAACTTGCGATAGAGCTTGACGTTATCCCAGGCGGAAATTTTGATATTCTCCGAAACATGATCGAACAATGCCCGATAGATCGGATGAAATCCATCCAATGGAATGTAGTGGCTAAGACTCCAAGGAATCGAGACGTTTAAGAGAGGACTGGGCATTTTATGTTATGTCGCCGGTTCATTGGCCAAGAGATGTGCCAGACTGCACAACCAGCTTCGGCCGTACACTAAGAAACTAGTCGTTCTTTTCGCCGCCACACCCCAGGCTCTTCCAGATGTGGTGCGTTAGTGCACGGCCAAAAGTGGTTGGGGATACTCTTGAGTATATGCAAATGAGAGGTGGCGCCCATCACGATTGAAGAAGAACCCGTTAGGACCACCCGGCGGATGTGACAGCAGAACCAGTACCATGCTGACCACCGCGTAAGGGCTTTCCGTCGATCCCTGATTCATTTCAGTACGGGCTTCGCCGGGCACCAACACGTTGATCTGAACATCCTTGCTCGGATACCTCAACACACATTCGGCCGCAAGAGATGCCCCCAGCGTATTTAGAGCTGACTTACTGACATTATACGAGCCGAAACCCGGCGTCGATGCCCAGCCCGCAAAAGAGGACAGAAAGAGAATCCGAAAACCGTCGCCATGATCTAAGAGTGGCATGGCCGCCTTACAGGTCAACCACTGCCCTGTCACGTTCGTTGTCAGGAGATTCGTCCAAGCGGCTGCACTCTGACCAGTGAGTGGGAATGCAGTCTCTCCTGATTGAGGAAGGGCGGCGCTGTTCACCAACCCATAGAGGCTAGGGGTAACGAGCTGGATATTTCTCACCGCACGGGCAAGATCGTCCTCCGATCTAATATCCACCGGAACAGCGATACAGCGCCTGACATCGATACCAAGCGCTGCGCCCTCGTCCACCGCTTCACGTAATTTCTCGATTCGTCGCCCTGAAATAAAGACCCGAGCTCCTGCAGCAGCAAGCGCCAGTGCAATACATCGTCCATACCCAGTGCCCGCGCCCGTTATCCAAAAATCTCTTCCCTTAAGCCGCTCCCATCTCGCTTGCGGCAAGCCGAAACGATGTTCCCGCCAAGAAGCCGGATGGACGTTTTGCAAAATGCCTGGCGTTATAATGCTTTTCTGGAACAACCTCATACTTCAACGGCACTACACGACCTGTTATTGTTTTGGCCTAGCGCCAGGATTTCATTTTCAACGGCGTCACGGGATACGTCGCGGATGACCCCCGGCATCTCAATGACGTCGATCTCGGTCAGATCAATAGAACCTAACGCATGCGGCATACCATAGATCCAACCTTCATAGGAAATGACGTCATAGCCTTCCTCCGGCATGGCACGAAGTAAAACAGGCGATTTCGTAAACCCGGACGCGCGGGAGCGACCGTCAGTTGTGGCGACAGGAATCTCCCCCGCTTCCCCTCTGATTTTCCGAATCATCCCGTCAACTTCAGCAATGGCTTCTCCGACCAGCATGCCGGGAATCGACGCGAGCAAGCCGGAATCCCATTCCACATAGGCCCCATGAGGCACCCCGTAGAACAGGCCGTCAAATTTCACGAGGTTGTAATTGCCGATGGTCCACAACAATTCCGGTTGAGCATTCTTAGTCGCGACGGAGAGGATAGCGAAATCTTCTCCATGTACCGGCACTCCGGACGTCGTCTTGGTACCGGTGCCCCGTCCGGTCACAAGGCGTATGATGCGCTTCAGCGGCTCTTTGACATAGGCGACAGCTACCGCGTGCGGGAGCAGACGGGCAAGTTGCAGATCACTCAGGTACCCTCCGGTTCCGCTGTTAAAACGTTCCTGACGGATGAGACGCCGAAGCTCCTCTTCAAATGATGGAGGCAGTAGCTCGGCCATCTGACGCCATACACTAACATTGCGTTTGCTTTCTCCCGTGCTCTTGGATTTTCTTTCGATCGATGATCTCCGACCAAACGGATTTTTTAAGGCTTCCTGATCCACGGCAATATACATCTTGCCGAATTGCAGGATGCGAGGTTTGCTGGGGATCGTCGCGGATTCAGACATGTCGCCCACGCTATCCACTCGCATATAGGATCCGGACGCGCGCTGCTTCTTTTGATCATCGTAATGACCGCGTGAATTCGCCCATCGACCACTCTCTTCAATAACCGCGACAAGCTCCTCTTCGGTTGGATACCGTAGAATTCCCGCGATTGCGTCCGACTCAGGGCTTGTCACGTCAACACTGCTCAGTGCGGCGGGAACGCCATAGTACCAGCCGTTGTAGAAAAGGATCACATGCGTGTCCATTTTACGCACCATGCGGGGCGATTCTCCCACGATCCCGAATAACGGAGGCTCCGCCAACGGTTTGTCGGCATCCAACGTTTGAGTATCTTGCGCAGGGTACATAGGAAGTGCTTTTGCTGGACGCGCCGGGGTTTCCTCAGCGAGAGGCGACCGCTGGCTGGCAACTTCAAGCGCCCGCTCCTCTTCCGTAGGACTCAGGATATTTCCGGAATCTTTACCCCCCGCCACTTCAAATTCTCCGGCGCTGATTGCGTCGCCATTCGCTGAACCAGTTCGCGCTTTGTCGCGATTGAATTTGACGTCCTCAATTACCCGATGGGCCCAAGCTCCCACATTAAATCCCGCATCGTAGAGGGCAAGGACGATACGCTCAAACCGCTCTTTTCTTACCTGAGCGTCGATGTACGGATCGGTGCTGTGCCACTGGTCTGCGGGAAGGGCTCTCGGATACTTCTCGTACATTATTTCCTGAGGTTCCTTCAACACAATGTTGTGGGAAGCCGGATCAATCCAGTAAACGCTGCCGTTCACCAAGATCAGCGGGTTGATGTTCGCCAGCCGACCGATGTACTTACGATTCTTGAGAATGAGATCAATCCCCTCTTCCACGTCTTGATCCGTTTCTCCCGGAACGCCGATGACCCAGTTAACCTCGGTAAAGATCCCCACCTCCCAGCAGTCCTTTAGGTTCTGGGTGATCATGTCAGTCGTGTATCCCTTCATCTGCAGCCGTAACGTGCGCTCTGAAAAAGCGTCGATCCCGAAACGAAGCGCGACAAAATTGGCCTCCCGCAGCTTCTCGAAGAAGGCCCGGTTTTGCTTCCTGTTGACGCGGAGCTGGCCGGTGAGTTTTACCTTCCGATGAAGACCACGACGAATAATCTCATCACAAATCTCCATGACTCGCTCGGGCATACCGCCAAGGTCGCTCTCGTTAAACATGAACAGATGGCAGCCCTGTCCGACCAACCACTCCAGTTCATCCACAAAGTTTTCCTTGGTACGAATGCGCCAGTAGAACCGTTCGGCGCAGAACGTACAGCGCGACCAGCGACAACCCCGGCTTGCGATAATGGGCGTCAATTGGTAGTCATTGAAGTTTCTGTACACGCTCAGGTCGCACCACTCATACTTGGGGAATTCGATCTGATCGAGGTTATGAATCATCGGCGCCGGAATATAAGAATATTCGGGCGTATCGAAACGGGACAGTACACCCGGCTGATTGAACGGCCGCTCACCCCCGGCCAATGCCTCTAACAGCGGACCCGCCGTGAGGTCTGCTTCGCCGATGCACATGTAGTCGCATTCCGGAAATGCGCGAAGGCCGACATCCGCGTTGTAGCAACTGAACCCGCCCACCACAATCATGATATCGGGTAACTGGGCCCTGACGCCGAGCGCAACCGCCCGCGCCGCCGCCTCATTGCATCCTTGGATCGAAAGCCCGAGTACTTTTGGCCGCGCTGCAACCAAAGCCGCGATCGTCTCGTCGATGACCGGTCTGAAGAACTCCAATACTTCGTTGCGCCCGGTTGGACCGGAAGCCCCTCCCCCTGTTGCAGTCCACAGGTCGTAGTGCTCCGCCTGCCAAGGATCCTCCGGCAAAGCCAAATCACCAGGAAGCGTGATGCAGCCACCCATGTCAAAGAGCCGGTGAACATGAAACCGATGGTAGGAGATAATGTCGAGATCGACGATCTGAAAGGACACCGCAGTCTTCTTCAGGGCATTGTTCAAATATCCCAATCCATTGGGCATCAAGGACAGGTTACGTGAGGGGCAGTCGACAATAGCCACGTCCAGATCCTTCCTGAACTGGACCTCTGGGAGTTCGATCGGATAAATATTGCGTGGTAACGGCGTCCATCCGCGGGCCGGGATGACGTCGGGCGCAATCTCCGCCAAAACCGTGAGATCGACTATAGTGACCGATTGAGGCAACTGCTTCGTCATCTGCATGCGTGATAACGCCAACGTTTCGCAGAGGAACGCTGTTTGCGTTTCGACGGGCAACGCCCCAAGCTTGATACTGGCTAAGCCATGCAGCTGGTGCATCTCCGAAAGATTTTCGTACAACACAACGCCGATAATCCGAGCATTGAGACTAGGGACATGCTGCAAGAGATAATCTATAAACCTCTTCGAACCAACCAGGGTCAGGCCTGGCAATGTCATAAGATGCGCTCCAAGCGCACGCAAACACGCCACATCATCTGACCCATTGTCGAAGGCGAAGCATTGGTGAGGACTGAACGTGACACGTGCCCCCTCAACCTTAGCAGTTGCATGGCCTTTCTTAAGAGTCAAAACGACGGCTGTATCGGTCATCACTTACCTCACATCAAAGTTAAAGAATCGATGCTTCAACACGACCCGGCCCTGCGCACGATTTATCCCTTCCAGCGGTAAACGATGGAAGCGAGCGAGTACATACAACATGCGTACGGATGCTCCCTCAAATAACTTTCAGCCTGTTCCCATTCGAGTCATCATCAACTTTTATCGTCATCCACTGAAGCGTCACAGCCAAATCATCGCCCTACAGGCTGAGTTGCATATTTGGGAAGAGATCGCACTTCATCGATAGTGGCGATCAATCGTGCTCCGTCCCACCCGCTGTTGGCGTCGCACAACGCCGCCAGCTCATCCGGTATCGAATTTTTGTTGATCGCGGGCATGGCGATAATGGGCTTATTGTGTCTCTTTGCCATTTCAACTTCCATATCAACCCAAACTCGGGCGCTCCGAATCTCATACACCCCGGCAAGCAGCACAACAACATGCACGGGAATAATCTGGCTTTCCAGAGAAGTTCGAATAAATCGGCCTCCTGCTTCCGTATTCGGACTTATTGCTGGATCATGCCACGGCAAGCTGAAGTTCCGCCAAAGAAGCCCCGGTATCTTGTCCATCAGTTCGGTAAATTTCGTCCAATCCTCATGAAAACGCCAGGCATGAGTAATAAAGAGGTCATAAGTTTTTGAATTCCCCATGATGAGCGTTCCCGAATCGATCTCTACCTGGTCTAACCCCTAGATGCCACGTGGACTTTTTCTAGAATCACTTCGTAGTTGCTGGCAACCAGTAGATCCGGGTGAACTCTTCCTTCGTCCGTCGACAGATCAAGATGGCCAATACTCTTTGGCACAGCAAAATACTCATCTTTGAATTTTACGAGGTTGTACCTCTTTACAGAGCACAGGAGCGTCGGAGCGTCTGCCGGCACTTCATAATTGATTCGACGTGGAAGGATGCGATCTTGATACATAGCGCGAAGTCTTCCTGCGACGCGTGGTCCTAGCAACGAAACAATACCTTTGCGAAATGGAATCCAGATTCGATCTCCAAGATACTGCCCGATGATTTCTTTCGCCAGTGATAGCCATAACGACCACACCGCCCAAGGTGAATAGCCGCTTTGCTCAGTTAAGTCGGCATACCGAGTTTCAAGCTCAGAACCGATGCGCCGATTCCGCATCCGCAAAGCCCAGATATCGTGATTTTCACGAAGCGGTTGAAATCGGCCTGTGGAAAACGCTTCCACAGCCGTCAGCGCGTGGCCATTAATATGTGGGTACGCCTTTTCCAGCAGCTGTTTCAGGGAAGCCCGCTGGCCATTTGTGCCAATTGGGTCCGGATGAGCGAAGTGCCACAGCGCCACAGCCTCATCATGCCACACTTCCTGCCAACCGGCATTGATCAGGCGCCACCCCAAATCATAAGGCCCACATAGATAGCCTCGATAACTGGGATGTTCATCAAAACCTCCGAATCGGATCGCGTCGGCTCGACGCACTGTCATACAGGCACCCTCATTGACAATGAGAGGCCACCATTGCCAGCGCTCGCTATCCTTGAGTGTCTCAGCGTCGGTCAGTCCTTCGGGATAGAGGAGAGACGTGCGCCATTCATAGTGCATAAGCACCAGTGGAACAGCCGATCCCCCGGACTCTATTTGAAATGAACGAAATACGGAACGCACGAAATCAGGCGGAAACACCGCATCGCTATCGCACACACAGATCAGCTCACCACGCGCATGCAACAAGCCGACGTTATAACCGACATGTTTGTGATAGATACCCTGTTGGTTGCACGTGATGACGACATCTGCCTTCTTCAACACTTCGTCGACGACGCGGTCATAGACTTCCACCCATATCAGCTCATACTTATCTTTCGGCACATCTTGTTGTAGCAGCCAATCCAGAGTGGTGAACCTCTCGCGACATCCCCAATCTAATAGAATGATGGATAGGCGGGGAGAGGAAGGCGATACGCTTTTGTGAACAATCATCGAAATAATATCCTGAGAAGGTCTGTTTAACGAACACAATAATTGAGGCGTAGAATCATCTACTTCGCTCAATTGCTAGAACTAGAATGGAGAGCAACACGATTCCCAGCGACTTTCGCACTGGGCTTGAAAGCGCATGAATACGACACCGCATAATGAGCTTGAGAAGTTCACTTCAATGCGCTCAGCCTCTATCGAACATTCGAATGGCGCATAATTGCTTCTTCAAAAGTCTTGCTCGTGAGATCAAGATCGCGAATAAAACTGCTCCTCAAGGACCTCGAAGTTCGTCGCAAGATCGACAAGACCGTCAAATGGTCGGTCGCGGTCCAAGCACACCAAGCAGTGCGCAATCGATCGGCGAACATCCAATACACATCCGCCCCGTGTGCCATCTACCTGCATCACACCAAGATCAAGAAAATAATCTCCAGGACTTATGCTAAGAACGAACGCAAATTTAAAGACTCGTGCCTCTCCGCCAGAGATTGGCTTTAATTGCTCTCCCATAATGATTGTATTTGTGGCATAGACATATATTCCCTCCACCGTCTTGATGCAAAATCCAACTGCGGGCTCCTGTACATCTCTAAAGAATGCCGCCTTCACATAAATATTGAGCATGGATCGGAAAGAGACATCAACGACATCCCACAAGCCTTCACATTGGAGTGCATAATCTACGATCTTAGCGTCGCCGTTGCCAAATCGCGTCTCGGTCTTATTGTAGCTTTTCCGGCCATGACAAACATCCGCCATCGAGTGAGTACTTGCCATTTCCGAAACCATCCTATTTGCTCCACCTATCTCTTCTCTTATCGTTATGCTATGTGAGCCTTCCGACAAGCTATTCCTGCCAAAGAGCAGCTCGTGATACTTATCGACAATCAACCCAGGCTCCCCGGTTGCTATCATCTTTCCCTGATCAAGCAAAACCGCCTGCTGCGCATAAGTTGTGATCAACGCCATACTGTGAGTAACGAACAAGATCGTGATACCTCGCTCGCGCAAGGCCGACAAATGCTCATAACACTTATGTTGAAACTTCGCATCTCCTACTGCCAATGCCTCATCAATTATCAGAACATCAGGGTCTACGTGAATCGTGGCTGCAAACGCAGCCCGCACAAACATCCCCGATGAATATGTTTTGACGGGCTGATCGAAAAACTCCCCGATGTCGGCAAACGCTTGAATGTGCGGCATGCGCTCGATCATCTCATCACGAGAGATTCCGAGTAATGCGCCATTCAGCATCACATTGTCACGTCCTGTGAAGTCGGGATTGAACCCAGCGCCGAGCTCGAGCAATGCCGCGACTCTCCCATTCACAACCACGCTGCCGTTTGTAGGTTGGACTATTCCCGCAATGATCTGAAGAAGGGTGGATTTTCCTGATCCGTTTCGTCCGATAATTCCGATGGTCTTCCCCTTGGGGATATCAATGCTGACCTCATTGAGAGCCAAAAACTCTCGGTGATACCGTTTCCGGAATGGATGGAACGTCTCGAAAAGTCGCTCCTGTGGAGAAGCGAAGAGTCTGAATTTCTTGGATACATTCCTAACTGAAATTGCAATCATCTGATGATGTAGGCGGCGCTACATTACGTCGGCGAATTGCGGCTTGAGTCGACCGAACACGTAGGCGCCCGTTAGAAGAAAAAGGAGTGCAACGCTCCAAAAGTACAAAGTCTGGCCAATGTCTGGAAACTGATGGGAGACCAACACACCACGATACCCCTGAATAATATAGTCGAGAGGGTTATACCGCAATATCGGTTGGTACTGTTCTGGCAGATTATCAGGTGACCAGACGATGGGGGTCGCCCAAAACAAGAGGTTCAACCCAATACCAAGCCCATGGGAGATGTCCCTATAGAATACTTGGATAGCTGACAGAAACCAGCCTAACCCTACGACGAGGACACAGGTGCAGAAAACAAAGTAGAGCATCAAGAGCATAGAGAGATGAAACGTGACGTGATAGTACGCCAACATCCCGGCCAAGAGGACCGTGAAGACTCCGTGAGGGACTAGACTTGCCGTCAAATGGACTATTGCGAGAACTTCTGAGGGAAAGACGGTCTTCTTGATAAAATGTGCGTTCCGGACGACGGAATCCGTGATCAATGTCAGCGATTCATTGAAAAACAGCCATGGCACAAAGCCAGAGACAAACCAAAGAATGAATGGTGTATTACCCGGCCCCTGTGACCGAAATCCGATGGCAAAGACGAAATAGAATATGAATATGACGGCTACCGGGTGTGCAAAAGTCCATAGAATCCCAGCAAGTGTCCCCGCATACCTACTCTGCAAATCTCGAGTTGCCAGGGCCAGAATCATGGTCTGGTGGCGATACAGATTGCGAAACAGCTGAAGAATCAGCGCCACCTGTTGCCCGCTGTAAAGTGAACTTGCATTCTATTGAGGCGACTGATCAACACACCTTCCTGCAATCTATAAGCATGCATCGCGCCTTACACATTCCCATATCGCGTGTTCTTGATCATCGTGTAGCCCTTGATCAAGTCGCTGATTCCCGCATCAAGCGAGTACATCGTTTTGAATCCGGCGGCTTCGATTTTGGCGTTGGACACAATATAGTTCCGTTGATCCGGGTCCTTGCCGACCGGAGCATCGAGGAACACAAAGTCCGAAACCTGTTCCTGAATGTGTTCGCACAACTCGCGCTTCGACACGTTGGCATCGGACAGGCCGACGTTGTAGATCTGGCCTTTCATCTTGTCGAAATGCTCGATGGCATGCTGGAACACACGCGACACATCGCGCACATGCACGTAATTGCGCTTGAAGGAACTTTCGAACAAGACTACGAATCGATCATGGACGGCCCGGTACGTGAAATCGTTCACGAGCAGATCGATCCGCATGCGCGGCGACATTCCAAACACCGTGGCCAGGCGAAAACTGATCGCGTTTCCTCGCTGCATCAGCTCCTTCTCGATGCCCACTTTTTCCTTTGCATAGAGGGAAATTGGATTGAGCGGTGACTCTTCTGTACAGAAGTTATTTTTATCCCCGGTGCCATAGGCGCTGTTGGTGGTCGGCATCAACACCATCTGCTGCTTCGACAGCAGCTTCAGCATCAGAACTATGGCGTCATGGTTGACGGTGGTCGCACCCACCGGATCCTGGCTGCACATCGGCGCCCCCACCAGCGCGGCCAACGGAATCACAATATCGGCCTTCTTGATCAACGGTGCCATGACACTTTCGATCCGAATATCGCCTCTCACGACCGAAAAGTTGGGATGATGGCACATATGGTTGAGGCTGGACTGCTTGTACATGAAGCTGTCCAACACCGTCACCTTGTGGCCGAGCTGAAGAAGATCTGGGACCATGGTAGAGCCAAGATAACCCGCGCCGCCCGTGACAAGGATGTTGAAATTCATAGATGTGTCCTTTTCTGTTGATTGAGCCATGATCGCACAAACCTAGCCAGCTAGCAGGGTGGCGGCTCGATGATAGTCGTCAGGCACACCGATGTCGATAAACGTGCCCGCGAACTCGATCCCAAACAACCGCTGCCCTGCCGCGAGTGCGCCTGGAAACAGGTCGTTTTCTAAGGACAGCTTTTCACCGAAAGTCCGAGCCCCGGACAATACGCGTGGGTGCACCCAATAGACTCCCCCGTTGGCAAGACGAGCCCCTTGCTCTACGCCCGATTTCAGCGACGTAATCCGTCCCTCAGACGACAGCTCGATGCCCATGTACCGCCCCTGCTCACTCGTTCTAAACAAGGACAAGCCCCAGTCTGCGTCATGTTCCAGGGCATAGGCATTCAATACACTCCAGTCCACCCCGAAGTAGGTGTCTCCATTCAGAAGCAAAAATGGCTCTCGAAGGCC
This sequence comes from Nitrospira sp., assembly GCA_005116745.1. Classification (NCBI taxonomy): domain Bacteria; kingdom Pseudomonadati; phylum Nitrospirota; class Nitrospiria; order Nitrospirales; family Nitrospiraceae; genus Nitrospira; species Nitrospira sp. The sequence continues at coordinate 135,583 of SWDS01000002.1, forward strand.
AGTTTTCTCTGCGGCAAGCAGAAACGCACCGCCAGTACCCAATGGCTGTTCCTCAATAGCGTATTCCAGGTCCACACCTTTGTATCGAGCCCCAAAATGCGCCGTGATGGCTTCATGTCGGTACCCGACGGACAACACGAATCGGCTCACCCCCTGGCTGATCCAATAATCGAGTTGATATTCAAGAAATGGGCGTCCGCTGATCGGAGCCATGGGCTTCGGAAGGTCGGGCACGGCGCTGCGCAACCTGGTCCCGAGCCCGCCGGCAAGAATCACGGCCGAGGGCATGACGGTCTCACGCGGAGTTTAGCACCTTGCACAACTCATCAATCTCCTCATCGCGCAGATCTGGATAGTTCCCGATGTAGAAACCGTAAAAGTGAACGCGCTCGGTTTCCGGAAACTGCAGATGGTGATCTTTCGGCACAACGCCTTTGAGATACGGCTGGCGAATTTGATTGCCTCCGCCCGCGCTCCCACGCCGAAACTCGATGCCCGCCTCGCGCATCACTCTCATGAGTCGCTCGACCAATGCGTTGTCCGGACGTGTCAGGATGAGATTAAACGCGTAATTACTTGACCCTTCTACCTTGAAATCGGTGCGGTATCGATCGGAATCAAGCTGCCGCAGAAACCGTAGGAGGTTTTCCGTCCGACGCTTCACGTTACGATCCAGACGCTTCAGTTGGCTTCGACCCAGGATACCGCCGATCTCTGTATTCCTGGTGTTATAGGCCGGGAATGCAAAAATGAAGTCAGGATTCAATTCAGGATTGGCGGATCGGTAGGCCGCTTGGACCGCCGGATCATTGGCTTCGCGGACCATACCATGAGACCGCAACATGCGAACCTGCTGATAGACCTCCTGATCATTCGTGCAGATCATCCCCCCCTCAATCGTGCTCATGTGGTGCGCGTAGTAGAAGGAGAAATTCGAGATCCACCCAAAACTTCCCAACCTTCTGCCATGATGCGTGGCCCCGTGCGACTCGCACACGTCCTCAATCAGTGGAACACGCCGCTGCTGCAACTCGTTCAATAGCCGGTCCTCCAGCCCATCGAAGCCTTGCACGTGAGTCAGGAAGACTGCACGGGTCCGTTCCGTGATCGCGGCGCAAATCTTGTCCGGATCCATCCCCAGGGTTCGAGGATCGATATCGACGAAGACCGGCGTGAACCCATTCTGCAAGACCGACGCGATATCGGACACCCAGGCTAAAGGCGGAACGATCACCTCTCCACCTTCTGGATGGCGGATCTTCAGAATGGCCATTGTCAAGAGATTCGCCGACGCTCCGGAATTGACAAAGACGCTGTGCGCCACTCCCAACCAGGCCGACCATTCAGCCTCAAAGGCTCGCACATTCGAACCGTGCGTCAGGATCGGATCTTCCTGCTTGAGATGCTCGATCACTGCATCCAGATCTTCACGAAGTATATTATTGCGCATCAACGGATATTTCATAGACACCTATTCACATCCCACGGAAGCACTCGATACAGATTTCACCCCTCTGCAACCAGACGCCGCTATTTCTCGTTGTAATAATCTCCATACTCGACAATGACGGTGCTGCGTCCATCGTCACGCAGCAGCGCCCACTCATAAGCCGGAAAGACATCTTTGGGTTCTTCCAGCCGAATAACTTCGATCGTACTGCACATCATGCGGATCGCCTCGGTAAAGTCACCCACATGCTGATGCTGCGGGTGGAGCGGACGCTGGGCCCCGATTCCCGTCCGGATTATGGCTTTAGTTCTGTACCCACCGTTGGACATGACCTGAATCTTGTCCAAGTGATTGACCAATTGATTGATGGCTAAGAGGAGGAAATTCCATCGCGGGAAAATGCTCACGGGAACGAGCCCACTCAGGGCCAAACCGATGGTCATTCCCATCTGCATCTCCTCGGCGACCGGAAGCTCGATCAAACGATCAGAGGGTACCTCCTTGAGCGTGTTGCTCATCGCCGTTCCAGCAACAGACACCGCTTGTCCGAGAAAAACCGTCCGCGAGTCCTGAGCCAGGAAATTCATCGACCGCTGAAGTTCATCAAAATATTTCATGTCTCACCTTAGAAGGCTGTTGAAAATCTTTTTGGTAGTCGCAAATCATGGCGTACAGGATGTTCAAAAAGGCCGGCCAGCAAGGCCGCAGTGAGCGAAAAGGCGAACGTACGCTCGGTACATTGAGCCTCTGAGCCCGCATCGCCGACTTTGCGAGGCGTGCGATGCGAGAACGAAGCTGGAGGACTTTTTCAACATCCTGCTAGAACTGGACTCGCACACCGGCGCCGGCATGCGGATACTTCGTTTCATAACGGTAGTAGCTGATGTACTCGTCGGCTGCATCTTCAAAACTCAGGCGAGGCTGATTCCAAGCCTCTCTGGTATCGGTACAGACTGATTTTGCGTTGTCCTCAATAATGAAGTGGATCGGCAAGTGATGGTTTCGGCTGTACTTGATCGCCTCGTGCGCAATCCCTGTCTCGGCTGTCATATCGCCCATGAAGCAGTAGACTTTGGCATCCTCTCCACGCCGCTGAATCGACATTGCTGCGCCGACGGCGATCGGCAAGACACCGCCGACAATGGCCGAGGAGAACACACGCTGCTCGGGGAAGCAGAGGGAAATGGACCGGCCGGCCACGATCTCATCTCGGACAGAATCTTTCGGGACCCCCTTCAACAAGCACTGATAATGCGAGCGCCACGAGCAAAATACCCAGTCCTGAGTGCGAATATTGCGAAAGACTCGGATCATCGCCTCTTCATTTCCAAAATACAGATGAATAGGCGCACGAATCTTTCCTGCATTGAACAACGTGGCAATCTCTTCTTCAAATTCGATTAACTCGTCTTTTGTCATCTCCCCATCCTTCGCATGCTGCGCATCGATGCGCAGACCGTTAGTGCCGTATCTCCGACCATCTCACCGCGCAACGGGCCAGACGACAATGCCCATTCGTTTATCTACGGACCTCCGGCATGGATCCGGTCGCCGTCTCAACCTGCCTCACATACCATCGGTAGGTCTCCGCCAAGCCCTCGGCAAGCCCAATGTGGGGCTTCCATCCCAGCGACTGGATTCGCGTGCTATCAAGTAGTTTCCGAGGAGCGCCGTCGGGTTTTGTCAGATCCCATTCAAGTTCGCCTCGATAGCCGGCGACGTGGGCTATCATCTCCGCCAATTCCTTAATTGAGACATCCTGTCCCACTCCAATGTTAAGAGGAAGCTCGACGGCAAGTTCGTCTTGGCTCATGAGATGCACACAAGCATCAGCGATATCGTCTGCATGGATGAATTCCCGTCTCGGTGAGCCGCTTCCCCATAAAGCGACCGATTCGGCCCCACTCACCTTGGCCTGATGAAAGCGTGCCATCAGCGCGGACAAGACATGCGCTGATTTCGGGTCAAAATTGTCGTGCGGCCCATAGGCACTATTCGGGATCACCGGAATGAAGCGGGTTGCATGGTCTTGCTTGTTATACGCCAAACACAGATACGTCCCTGCGAGCTTAGAAATCGCGTACGGCAGGCTCGTCGGTTCAGGCTTGCCCGATAAGAGTGCATGTTCAGCCATCGGCTGGGAGCATTCTCTGGGATACATACAGGAAGAACCGAAAAGAATCAGCCGCTGCACGCCGACCCGACGTGCAGCCATCAGCACATTGAGCTGAATGGCGATATTCTCATCCATGAAATCAGCGGGACATGTCTGATTTTCCATTATTCCGCCAACTCGTCCGGCAGCGAGAATCACATACTCCGGATGGACCTCCTCGAAGAACTCAGAAACCTGCCCGGCATCCCGCAGATCCACTTCACTGCGCTGCCTCGTGATCGGAGTGCGATGCCCATCCCGCTCCAACCGCCGGACGACTGCCGATCCGATGAGACCGGCGTGGCCTGCGACATAAATGGTGGCATCATGCGATATCATCGCGTTCAGAAAAGCCCTTGAGGTTGGTACAGCACGACACGGCTGCCCGTGTTTTCAAACCGAAACGGGACATGCACCAGATGCTTCAACCGATCATGAACTTTTGCCTGCAATTCAGGTTTCACAAACAACAGCAAGAATCCTCCCCCACCAGCGCCAAGGATCTTTCCGCCCACAGCACCCACTCGCATCGCCTCCTCATACAGATGGTCGATTTCAGGCGTGGAGACCCTGTCGGAAAGGCTGCGTTTACAGAGCCAGCTCTGATGAAGTAACCTGCCGACCTCCTCGATCGGTATCCTGGGGTTCTGAAGGATCATGATGGCTTCATCGACCATCTCCTTCATGCGATGGAGCTCTGCCTCTCGATTCTTGAAGTTGTCGATCTTTGATTTGGCGACCTCCGACGCGATTCGTGAGAATCCGGTAAAACACAGCATCAGATGTGATTGAAACTCATGCAACCGGTCCTTCGCCAGGATAATAGGTGAGACCTGGAAGGTATCGTTCCGCTTGAAGTCGATTCGATTGAACCCTCCGAATGCAGCCGAAATCTGATCCTGTGACCCGACATTCTCCTTGATGATGTGCTGTTCCATATTGATCGCTTGGGCGGCAAGCTCGTCTTTCGGAATGTATCTGCCCCGCAAGGCTGTTAACGCATGAATCAAGCCAACCGTAAACGACGAACTGGAGCCAAGGCCTGATCGCGCAGGTAAATCGCCGTCGTGATGAATCTCAAGCCCCTGATCGTCGCACCCTGCCCATGCAAGAATGGCCCGGACGGCCGGGTGCTTGATCTCCTCCACACGACGCACATTCTCGATAATCGAATAGACGATGCGGTGCTTGTGCTCGAAGAAAGGCGGGAGATACCGGCAGCTGATATGGCAATATTTATCGATCGAGGTCGCCAACACAACTCCGCCATGCTCCTGATACCAAGCCGGATAGTCGGTGCCGCCGCCGAAAAATGAAATGCGGAAGGGTGTCCTTGTAATGATCATGCTGGAAGATCCTGCGTTTTCCCCTTACGCCTAGGCATAGAGTTCGAATTAATCACCGAGTAATTTTCGATGCAACCGGACCTTGGCCATGGCTTCGACGTTTGCCCGCTCGTTCTCTCCAAACTTCGTTTCAACCAATTTCAGGTACGCGGGATTCGAAAAGTACTGTTGCCATGCCTCATCCCGAAACTTCAGCACCTCCGTTGCCGTGACATGTTTTGTCGGAAGAGGCTGACTATCGTACGACAGGAAGGCGTACCCGCTATAGCTCTCCGGCAGCTTCCACCCTTGGTCTTTGGCCATGTGGTACATCGGACTTCCCGGCAAGGCTTGACAGGGATACATATTGGCCATTTCAGTGTTCAGTTCAAGCGCTAGATCCAATGTCTCCCTCATCGTCTCCAGCGTATCGTCAGGAAATCCAAAAATATAGTTACTGATGACGTTCATCCCCTCAGCCCGCACTTTATCGCACACCGCCCGGATATTGACTTCTTGGAAAGATCCCTTCGAGACCTCTTGCCGCACCGTTTGGTTGCCGGCTTCGATGCCAAGCGCCAGCCAATTGATGCCGGCTCGCCTAAACAGGTCGATATATTCGTGGCGTACCGTATCGACTCTGGCGTAGGCCCACATCCGCAAAGCCAAATTGCGTTGGATAATGTCCTGCAACAGAGGCTCGTAGTACTTCCGATTCAAGAAGAACATTTCGTCGCTGATGCGGATGGTTTCCACCCCCATCTCCGCCAGCTTCTCCAGCTCTCCGGCAATGAGCTTCGCGCTCCAGAAACGCATGCCACGGGACTGCGCCGCATCAACTGAACTGCCATTATCGACACGATTGATGATGTTGATCATGCAGAAATCACAGGCAAACGTGCATCCCAAGGATGTGTAGATCGCTGCGAAGGGCGTACGCTTCTCATGATCGAACTCAGCATGCCAAAAATGCGCCCGATACAAATCCAGCGGACGCGTCCGGTATGGCAGAAGATCCCACGCGTAACCCGGCATATCGATGTCCATTCGATCTTGCGGAACGACTGCTTGCGGCTCATTCAAGATCGGTCGACGCGTTTCCCTGGGATCGCCTGTCTTATATCCAATCCCCTTCACGGCCTCCAGCCCGGAACGGAGGTCAGTGCGCAGAAGATTGTGCAGCGCATACACACCTTCGTTCAGGAGCACGAAATCGACGAACGGAAGCTGCAGGACATCCATCGGCAAGGCACTGGTGTGAGACCCTACGAAACAGACAGAGAGATTCGGATGCTGTTGTTTGACTTCGCTGGCAAGCGCACTAGCCCCGATCATGCCAGTCGTTCCGGAATTGGGATTTTGTCCGTACACCACGAACACGATCAGGCGAGGGTTCGCACTCTGAATCTGACTCACGGCATCGGACAACGATAACTTTTCGGCGTCACAATCCAGAATCGCCACGCCGAAGCCCTTCGCTCGACATGACTGAGCAAGCAATAGTGCCCATGTCGGAGGTTCAATTGCCGAATAGGTCTTCGCCAATCCTTGATACGCTTGCAACGACGAATCGGCGTTGACGAAGAGCACATCCAGCCTTTTAGAAGGCATGCGTGATGTGGCCATCACTCTCTCTACCTCTCCTCGATTTGTAATGGGATATTTTCCACGAGAACGGCCTGTTCATCATGCTAGGCCCACTAAATAACTGCAATTATAAAAAACACGAGCTAAAAAGTCACCGTGGCCCGCTTCAACTGAACATTCGTGCGCTGAGCTTTGCCACCAGAGTATAGGGGTCTATTCGGAGCAGACGGGAACGGAGTAACCGATGCCGCCACATCTTCCTCCTCAGCGAAGGGAGGTCCTGCGGGTGAATCTGCCCAACTACCTGTGCCTTGCCATCTCGAAATCGATGAATCGTACTTCCTCTTAAGATGCTCTTGCCGTACGCTTTTACAGCTTTACGATAGGCGACTTGTCCAGGCTTCTCCACATCGCTCAAACGCTGACTGCGCTGATCGTGGTGCAAACGACCGAAATTTGCAACCACCGGAATAAAATATGGGCTATACCCCTGTGTGAAAAATCTGTACATGAAACCGAGATGCGGGCAGGTTCGAAACCAATCGCTCGATTGCCTGTCCGGAAACCACGTCTTAAGCACTTCACTCCGCACACAATAGTTGCCTTCCGGTAACGGAAATCCGCTTGCCAGCCAAAACGCCAGAGAGTCTTGCTTCTGTGGAGGTGGATCTGCAAAAAAATCCTGAAAGCAGACATTCAGCAGATCTCCGTCCTCGGACATGGTTTGAGCAAACCCCCATACCAGTGAGACCTCCTTATCCTCTTCCAGAATCTCGACGCATTTTCGGAACCAATTCAGATCGAGAAAACCATCCGAGACGCAGCACTGAATGATGTATTGACCTCTCGCCATGGCCAAAGCCTTTTGATAGGCCTCCACGACGTGCTCATCCCGCTCCGAGATCCAGCGGACGTGGGGAAATTCTTTGAGAATCTCTACCGTCCCATCTGATGATCCTCCATCAACAACAATGTGCTCAATGCTTCGAAAAGTCTGTGCCGCCACACTTTCGATCGTTTGCCGGAGAAAATGTCCATGATTGAGGGACGGGGTCACAATCGAGAGCACTGGTTGCGCGACATCGATAAGATCTTCACTCATCTTTAGTCTGCATGATCAGATGGACGAACAGGGCATAGATAGCCCTCGGCTCGAAGGAAATCTAATGTCACAGGCGGAACGCATTCGGCTTTAAGGGCGCTCTCATTAAGGACCAGCCCTGATTTCATCACAGATTCCACTCACCTCAGGGCGAACTTGACGAATCCATTCCTTCGCCATGACATATTGCAGAAACACCATGGCGAGCCCAGAGATGACCAGCGCGATTATGGCCTTGCCTTCAGATAACTCCCCAAATCCGGCACCCATCGCACGTCCCAGGAGACACAATGGAACAGCTAATGCTGCCGCATACAGGATTCGCCGAACCGGCCATATCACCGGCAAAGCGCGACGACTGATGGGAATCACCGCAGTCAATGCAGCCCCTGCAGCCGCTAGAAGCGCCAACGCCGTTCCCATCAGAGGCTCAGAGGGAGCGAGAAGGTAGACGAGCGTAGGCGCGACGAACGCACCGATCACGAAAGGTACGATGTTGACGGTCATATCGACTTTTGCCAACCCAAGCTGGTGAAGCGTCGAGGAGATGGCTCTAAACGTTTCCGTTAATGCGGGCCAGATAAGAATCGAGGCGATTACTTGAAACTGCTCCCCCAAGAGGAGCTTCACCAGAAATGCTGCGTTCCCGATGAGGAATGCACCAAACAGAATGACAGCAGGAATGTAGGCCGCCGCATAGGCATTCCATACCTGCGCGATCCCCTCCCTGTCTTGCCCCTTGAGGGCTCGAAACAATGTCGGACTGTAAAACTCGTTGAAGAGGTTTTCAAACGTCTGCATGGGGACTGAGCAGATCATATACCCTGCTGCAAATAGTCCAACAGTCGCAATGTCGGCAACCCAGCTAAGCACAAACCGATAACTTTGTGTCTGAATCCAGAAAAACAGAAACGCGATCGCCTGCGGCCCCACGAACATGGATATCGTCTTCCAATCGAATGGGAGGACATCCAGCGGCTGAGATGTACTCACCGAAACAACCTCTCTGGCGTACCGATCTAACAGCACATAAGAAAGAGACGAAAGAAGAAATCCGCAGAAGATTCCGAGCAGCCATATCTCAGGACTTGCATCCTGTTTCGACCACCATAATGCGAGAAGGAGCCCTCCCCACGCCGCGATGTTCATGAACAGAGCATAGAGAAATCGATGCCCTATGAGATTCAGCCCAGAACTCCCCATCGTATGAAGCGAAAAACCCACCGTATAGAGCACGACTAAGCCTGCAACCCAGACTGGAGCCATTCCTGAAACTACCATCAGCTGCGTCTGAATCGCCCACACAACTGAACCACAGGCCAGAGCAACAGCGAGGATAATAAGCAGATAGGATCCCAGCCTTTGACTTAATACTCCAGCATCCATCCACTCCAGACATCCACGACCGATATAGGCCGTCATGGGCATTAACAAAGCAGACGTTCCGAGAATGGCAAGGCTCATCAGCTGGTTCATGCTTCCAACCTCACCGGGCGACAACACCGTCGTTGCGGTCTTGATGGTGATAAGCCCAGCGAGGACTTGGAGCGCTCGTCCAAGACCAAGAATGATGATGTCACGAAAGGGTGTCATGATGCGGCTATCCTAGCGCAGAACTCCACATCGCCCTTCGAATGCGTCAGCAAGGGGTTGCCGCGCCGGAGGCACAATCTGTTCCGGCAATTGAGATGGGGAGAAAAACCGTACCTCTTCACTCTCGTGACTACATACGATTCGTCCGGACAACACTCGCGCACCAACGACGACATCGACCAACTGAACCACATCCCCATTGTCCGGATAGGTCACGATGCGACCAGCAGGGTCTGAATACACACCGATCAGATGCGTGACCTCCACAGTGAGGCCGGTCTCTTCCAGCACCTCGCGTACGGCTGCGTCAATCAGAGACTCACCCGGCTCGACCTTTCCTCCAGGCAATCCCCACCATCCGCAATCGCGACGCTTTTCCAACAGTATGGCTTCTTCTGGCCCTCGAACGACCACTCCGACTCCCACGCGCACCCGCATCCCCTCCACAACGGTGTTCCCGTACATTGCGCAAATCTCGAACTGGTTCATACAGACGGTCCCAACATCATGCTCTTTAAAATTTGACCGAGCTGATCAGGCTCTTTATAGCAGCCGACGGAATGGATTACTTGATTGTAGGAAAGAGAGCGTCCAGCTCGACTACAGGCTTCTCACACCGGCACCACATCATTCACATCGATTTCGACTGCCGCCGCTTGTTGAATCAGGTGCACTCCGATCACTAAACGGTGTCGCTTCTCTTTTCGCATCAGAATTCCGAGAACCCCCTGCAGGGGGCCACGAACGACTTCCACCTTCATGCCTTCATGGAGATAGGGATGTGGATCGTACGGGAGGACGCTCGTCATGAGACGGCGGAGTGCATCAATTTCCTGCTCCGGGATCGCTTCAGGACGACTTCCGCTGCCAACAATTTCGACAACACCTGTCGTCTGTTGCACCGGTGCCTTCTCCTGTTGAGAAAACCGCACGAAACAGTAGCCGGAAAACAGCGGGATCTCGATTTCCTTCTTTCGATCCTTCCACTGGCTCAGCCGTTTGACCGTCGGAAGCAACGGCTCGATTCCTTGTTTGTCCAACTGATCCCGCACCAGTTTTTCGTGACGAGACTTAGTCCGTAGGGCATACCAGTGCAGGCTGCTGGTTTGACTGGGCTCCTTGTCCCTATTGACGTTGTCATCGGACACAGCTTCGCCCTCTCACTTACAGTACATAGAAAACGGTCGCCTAACAGCGCTTACATCGTAGGAGTCAGCGCGATGACCTTGCTATCCGGAACCTGACACTGTCCGAGTGTTGTACGGTGTCCCGCCGTTTGGTCAAAATCCGCCAGCAACACCACATCGAACTCCCATCCGCTCAACGCCTCCGGCTGACAAACCGGATAGGACAAGAACGACTCCTGCTGGGTATCATCTACAAATCCAACCAAAGTCATATGCATTTCTCGGAGCGACAGATAGGCCATCTCAGCAAGTTCACCGGTTCCATAGATGACGACGCGTTTCGTTCCGTTGTTGGCTGCCTGAGACAGCGTTTCTCGTAGCCGCGCGCGCATATCACGGTAATGAGACAGGGAATACTCCATATAGAGGTAGGCCAGTCTGGATTTCTCGGCAAACCCTTGCGGAGTCAGCACATACCGAGCTCGGTGTGAGGGAATCGTCGTGATCTTGATATACCCCTTCCGCGCCAATCGCTTGAGATAGAGATTGGTCAGCCCCAGAGCGACTCCTAGCTTAGTCGAGAGAGACCGCTGTGTGACCGCACCATCACGCTCCACCTCAGCCAGCAAGAGAAGATCTCGTTGCCCTTGGAAATTCATAGAGTTAGCGTTCCATCCTCCAACGTTCAGGATATGAACATAGAAGCGCAGTTGAGTCAAGAGCGACACCTTGCAACAACTCTTCCACCCCACCGATGGACCGGCTTATAGATGAAGTACGGTAAGCGCTGACGGGGCCTCTGAAACTTTGGAGACGACGGACGTGACAGTTGCAACCGTGAATCGATCAAGGCAATCCCAATAGGGACAGACCTCGCCGATACATTTATCGCACGTAGGAACATCAGGGCGCAGCAAGACTCCCGCCCCAAGCGGTTTCCACCGCACCGGCAAATTGTTTCGTCGAGGATCAAACAAGGTCACCGTGGGAGTACCTAGAGCTGCCGCCAGATGAGCCGGTCCTGTCGCTCCTGAGACGACGACATGCGCACCGGCGATTACCGACATCAGTTCTCGCAGCGACAGGTTCCCCATAAGATCTACTACCCCTGAGGGAAACGCCGTAGGCAACGACAGACCTTTCCCAAACTCTCTTCGTTCCTGATCGCTGCCGGTCAGCACCACGCCATATCCTCTGTCTGTCAATGTCGAGACCAGGTCACGATACTGCTCCAGCCGCCAGCGACGTGCGGAAACTCCTCCTGGGTGGACCACGACGCGAGGTCTCGGCAATCCCGACCACCGAGATGCCCCGGCTGCTCGTTCGGCCTCGGTTAGAGTCAGCACTGGTTGGCTTACAGGCTGAGGAGGCAACCCCAACCCCTGGATCATATCGACGTTGTACTCTGATTCGTGCTTTGCAAACTCGCTGCGATGTTCATAGATACGGCGATTGGCTAATAGGCTATACCACCGGTAACCAGTGGCCACGCGAATTGGGACACCAGCCACCCACGCGGCCCACATCAGACGGCGAAACGGCTTCAAAAAAATAGCTGCCTCAACTCCCTGCGAAAAGGCGTGACGGAGTTCCTTCCATGGATCTGTAAAGCAAATTGTCCTCACATAGTCCACGTCGGGATGCCGATCAAGAAGGGGCGCGACGGTAGGGCTGGTGAGAAACCCGATCCTAACCCCAGGCAGAAGCCGCCTGAGTTGGGTTGCCACGGGAAGAGAGAGCAAGACGTCGCCGATGCCATCCGGGCGAACGATCAGGACATTCATCGACATGGTACGTGAGCCGTCAATAAGGGCCGTATCACATCAACCACTTGAGTAGGCTGAATGAGATGAAGGCATTCCAATTCAGGATCGTGTCGGCAGATACGACTGAAACAGGGTCTACAGGGGACTCGCCCGATCAGCACCTGATGACCTGTCCCATACGGGCCGGTCCGCACCGCACTGGTCGGTCCAAACATCGCAATCACCGGAATCCCAAGTGCCGCAGCAATGTGCATTGGCCCAGAATCATTCGTGATCATAGCGGTCGCGGTCGAAAGCAGTGCCGGCAAGCACCCCAAGGGGATATCACCGCACAGGTCGATGAACGGAGACTTCGTCAAGACTTTCAACTTCTTCGTAAATGCACGCTCTTCGGAGCCGCCTATCATCACGAGCGGATCACGACGTGCCTCGTACAGCTGATCTACAACGGCAGCGAAGGACTCGAGCGGCCAGCGCTTTGTCGGCCAGCGCGCTCCAATATTTACGGCAACCCACGGCTTGTCTAGTGTGAGGCCTCGCCGTTGACAAATCTCTCGAACGGTCGCCATGTCCTCCTCTCGTAGCCTAAACCCAAATCGTGCTTTGTCCGGCAGAAATCCCCCCAACGCCGTGACAACGGAAAGATAGCGATCGACCGCATGGATATCGGGATCGGTAACCGGGACAGAGTCGGTGTAGAACCAGGGACTTCCTTCCCTTCCATTCGCGAAGCCAATACGCGCCGGCGCACCACTGAGCCACGCCAAAATACCACTGCGAAACAGCCCTTGCAGATCGATGGCGAGGTCGAACCGCTGTACGCGCAATGCCCGACTTTCCCTGATCCAACTTCCCACCGTCATATCAACCGGCCAGACACGGTCAACCCCCTCTGCCCGTTCAACAAGGTCAGCCCACTGGCGCTTCACTATCCACGTGAGATGTGATCTCGGCCATTGTGCTTTGATCGCCGAGACGACTGGCAATGCATGCACGATATCGCCGAGAGAACTGGGCTTGATCAACAGGATGCGGGCATTGTTCAACACCGATGAGAAGCGACTATTGAGAGGGTTGATAGATGACACCGGAGGACCTTCCAGCGAACCCTGCGCGTCAATACCTAAAAATGACGCAAGACCACGCGTGATGATCCTTGCATCGTCCGAATCCGTTCATCCGCGTCCCACGGAATGGGAGCGAAGCTGAGGCGAATAGAGGGTGTCGAGCAATGCCTTACCGCTCTTTGCGTCCGCCGTTTCACGCCTCTCTTCAAATGATCGGCAGAGGCGCTGCCAAGCCCGCAGGTACGGCACAGGCGTCAAGTGGCGTCGCACATTGCTATGCTGATGCACGATCCTCGAGATCCATTCGCAATTCCCGGGGATCGAGGCGTCGTAACGATCTTGGACCAGCGGCTCCATGCGCGACAGAAACATCGTAATATTCCCACCATCGCGAGAGATCAGATGCTTGGTCTCGAACAACCCGTGTTTCTTGGCCAATCGGCGTAATGACACCACATTGAAGTTATAGAGATGGGCTTCATGGAATGTGCTGCTGGGAGCCTGACAGGTTGCCTCGACATTGGGAACCTCCACAACAAGCGTGCCGTCCGGTTTCAGCCAGGATCGGAGCAGGGCTAGAATGGAACCCGGATCTTCCGTATGTTCGAGTACGTGCCAGATCGTCACCACATCGAACGATTCGGGTGGAAACACGGCATCTTGCACGAACCCGACCTGAACTGTGAGCCCATATTCCTGTATGGAATAGTCGGCATACCCTCTATTCGGTTCAATCCCGCTCACACCATGTCCCAACGATTGAAGCAGATAGGCGAACTCTCCTCCCCCGGTACCAACATCGAGAACAGCGTTCCGACTCGACAACAATGGCTCGATCTTTTCGAATCGCGACAAGGCCACATGGCCCGCGCGTAAGACGTGTTTGGGCTTCGGGTGGTAAGTGTGTTTGTAGGAGAGGCGGTACTCCTCCTCATAAAACTGCCTGGCGTCATGCGGGCGTGGGTCCGACCACACAAGCCCGCAGGCCTGACAAATGACCGTCCGCAATGGCTTCCCACTTCGACTCTTATTCGACAGAGTCGACACCTGGGTGCCACCACACAGGTTACATGGAACGGAACACACGTTCACAGGTTGGTTCGCTGCCATCGTTTTCTCTCGCTGCGCAACACAGCCGACTCCCTTGCCCGTCGTCTGCTACCGATATAACTTACGCTGGCTCTCCACCCAACACAAGACCGGGCCGAACGCCGCCGCTCCACTCCATCACATATGTGCGACCTGCCGCCCGCGAATCTGTACGGACGCCCTGCTTGCATCGGAGAGCAGCCAGTCCGCAGCGTCCGCCAGCGAGGATGCCACCCAAGCTGGAGCTGGTCCTGAGGCTTTGAGTCTTTCTGCGTCCTGCGGAGACACGACACCCGTCGTCACTAAGATACTGCGCACCCCGACCCGCTGTGCCAATTCGATGTCTCGACTGTGATCGCCGATCAGATAAGAGTGATCGAGGGTCACCCCGCATTCTCGCACCGCTTGGTCAATCATCCCACGGTTCGGTTTTCGACATTCGCACCCGTCGTCAGGATGGTGAGGACAGAAATAGATCGCGTCGAGTGTCACACCCGCGCCATCGAGCAGACGCTTCAGTTTCATGTGCACGGCATCGAGATCCTTGCGCGACAAGAGTCCTCGCGCGATTCCCGATTGATTGGTGACGACGATCAATCGGGCACCAGCCCGCTTCAGACGCGCGAGCGCCTCGGACACCCCAGGGAACAACTCAAACTGATCGGGAGACTTGATATAGCCGGAATCAGGATTGAGCGTTCCGTCTCGATCGAGAAAGATGGTGTAGCCGGACAGAATGTTCGTCTGGTCTGTGTTGTCTGGACGAGAGAGACCAGATACACGAGACAAACCGCTCAGCTGTTGCACGGCCACTTCATACACCCGGTCAACGGGGATGCGCGTCATGCAGCGGTGATCAATCGGGCATTCCCTAAGGAGGCAAGGCGCACAGTCGACGGTTTCCCGCACAATCGACCGGTCTTGCCCATAGGGTGCGGTGGTCTGTGAATCCGTAGGACCAAACACCGCCACGACCGGCACACCGCACGCCGCAGCGATATGCATCGGCCCTGTATCGTTGGTAATGAGTAGGCGGCATCGCTTGACCACCGCCATCAACTCACGAATGGTCGTGGCACCCGACAGCACCACTGATCGCCCATTGATTCGAGCGGCGATGTCCTTTCCCAAGGACTCCTCTCCCCGTGCCCCCAGAATGACCACGACCACCTGTGCATTCTCGTCCTGCCCTATGCGTTCCGCAAGTCGCTGCGCGACTTCAGCGAATCTCTCAGGTAACCAACGCTTTGCACTTCCGTAGGTCGACCCTGGATTAATGCCAATCACGATATCTGACAAGCCGACCTCGGCCCCAGCGAGCCTGACATCCAACTGACGACTCTCGTCTGCTGTCACACATAGCGTCGGCGACGATGCAGCGCCAGACAGCCCTAAAGGCTTCAACAGGTTCCAATAGTACTCGACTTGATGGCCCCTACGACTCGGCACCGCAACAGGCGTAGTCAGAAAAAAGACTCGTCCATCAGTGGCATAGCCATATCGCTGCGGAATACCCGCAAGCCACGCGAGAAATGCTGCCTCGAAAGCGTTCTGAAAGAGCACTGCCAGATCGAAGCCATGCCGCCGCAACGTACCCGCCAGCAACCATTTTCCAGAAAGTCCCGCATGAGGCCCCTTGTCATCGTACAGCACGACTCGACTCAGCTCTGGAGCCGCACTGAACAGTTCGGCGACGGCTCGTTTGGCAAGCATCGTGATCTCGGCTTCCGGGAACAGTGACCGCAGCCCATGAATAGCCGGCTCGCACATCACGGCATCACCGATCCAATTCGGCGCCCGCACCAATATGTTCCGGGGCAGATCCTTACGCACGAGCTCCCAACCGTTGTATCCCGTCGGATGACGGTCCCTCGATCAATCGCTGCAGCTGGTCTTTTCCGCGTACCACTTCAGTCCCAAGCCGAAGCATCCACCAGGGGTCGCTGGGCTGGAGAAAGGGGGACAGTTTTCCACCATCCTTCTCAGTCGTCAAGACCATCTCACTCCCATTGGCCTGCACAGTGGCACGGATCTGTCTGATCTCATCGTCACTGTAGCGATGATGATCCTCAAAGGCGGTTTCACCAAGGATCTCTATTCCAATCGATTCAGCTGATCGGCGGAATGAGTGGCTATTTCCGATCCCGCTCACCAGCCAAGCCTTTTTCTTTCGGCCCCAGCCAACCGATTGTTGCCCCCCCGAAACAACCGCCATAAAGGACTCCGGTCGAAACACAACTTCAATGGCGTCCTCAGATAGGCAGACAACCGCTCGCAATCGGCTGTGAATCTCTTCCACATCCTGACGTGAATCGGCGCGGGTAATCATGACGGCACTCGCTCGATCTAATCCAGTCAGTGGTTCCCGTAGCCGTCCCGCAGGAAGCAGCGCATCCAGTCCTGCAGCATCGGTGGCATCCAGTAGCACCAGATCGACATCACGATGGAGCGACCGATGCTGAAAGCCATCATCGAGCACAATGCAGTCGACGGGATACCGTTCCAACACCCACCGGCCAAGCGCAACTCGATCAGACCCCACGGCGACAATGGCACGTGGGCAACGCTGCGCCATGAGAAATGGCTCATCCCCGGCCTCCGCTGGACCGGCCAACATTCGTGATCCATCGGACACCAATAGATAGGACACCGTGCTCGTCCGTTTGTACCCGCGGCTCAAGATCGCCACCCGTTTCCCCTTGGCCACCAGCCATTCCGTCAGGAGAATGACGATCGGAGTTTTTCCCGTCCCCCCGACTGTCAGATTACCGACACTCACGACCCAACAGGGTAGCCGTGTGGTCGTGAGCCAACCCTGGCGGTAGCACCACAGCCGACACCGAATGATGAGGCCGTACAACCCAGCAACCCAGTACAGCCCTTTGCGAACTGGTTGTCCAGGAAGCAAAAACGCCATGTCAGTGTTTGGCCACAAGCGGTCCCGGCTCCGTTGCCACACACGAGTCGGAATACGACGGAGCCGCACGGAGGCAAGTCTCAATGAACTCCAGACTCCGTGTGAGCGCGCCTTGATTATCCAACACCACCTGTCTTGCAGCCTGCCCCATCCGATGTCGAGTGTCAGGCTGACCAAGCCATTCCTCAAGAGAGGTAACGAGGTCCTCCACTCCCATCACGCGGCGACCTCCTCCAGCCTCTGATAGAAGTGCCGCGACCTCGGCGCAATGATCCGTATGAGGCCCAAACATGACGGGGATACCCCATGCAGCCGGTTCCAACAAATTGTGCCCCCCCACGGGAACCAGAGTTCCACCGACGAATGCCACGGCAGCGTCTCGATATGCGCGAGACAACTCTCCTCTCGTATCCAAAATGATCACGCGCGGGCCAGATTGCGTCCCCTGAATCCGACTCCTCCGCTGCACGGCAAATCCGGCTTCTCGCAGCACGGCTTCGACTCGATCCGCTCGCTCGATATGGCGTGGCGCCAGCATCAACACGGTTGTGGGATAGGTCTTCACGATATGTCGGTAGGCCGACACCAGCAGTTCCTCTTCTCCAGCGTGCGTGCTACCCGCGAGCATCAATTGTTCATGCTCATCGAGCCCAAAGCTCTGACGGAGCGATTCATGCGAGCGAACGTCCGGGAGAGGCTGATCAAACTTGATATTACTAGTCACATGAACGCGTGACGGCTCAGCGCCTAACGCAACAATACGCTGTCGATCTCTATCAGATTGCATGAGACAGAGTGTGAGCGTTTGAAGTATAGATCGATACAAAGAGCGAATCACGGGCAAGTCCTGACGGCCAAATGACCGCGACGACAACCGCCCGTTTACCAACACCGAGGGCACATCCTGTGCTCGTAACGTCCACAATAAGTTCGGCCATAACTCCGTCTCGACAAACACATACAGCACCGGCCGCAGACTGCGGATCATCCGAGCCACAGCCCAGGGAAAGTCAAGCGGAGCATACCGGTGCTCGGCAATACCGCCTAAGCGCTGTTCTACCGCCTCTCGGCCGGTTTCAGTCACCGTCGTGACAATATACCGACACTCAGGATGACGTTCGTGCAACGCCTTCACCAACGGCGTCGCGGCCACAACCTCACCGAGAGACACCGCGTGAATCCACACAAGCGGCGACGCTGTCGTGTGGCGATCGGAAGGATGAATGTGCCAACCCATCCGCTGAAAAAAACCAGGGCGGCAGCGGGGTTTGGCCAGCAGCACAGCAATAATCACTGGGGCAGCAAGAAGAAGACCGATGTTATAGAGCAGCTTCCACATGAGAACGAAGTGAACCGTACGAGGCAAAAGGTGAGACGCCCTGTTTAATGCCTGCGCCTCTTACATCTCATGCCTTACCTTTTACACCCACATCATTTTCTGCCTGATCCGTCAACTGATTCAACACGGTCTCAAGTTCCACCCGAGCTGTTTCGAGCGCCGCCTCATCGGCCTCACGTGAGACCCAGAGCGGACGTCCGTAGCAAAAGACACCGGTCGAAAACGGATAGGGGACCATGTAGAGGTCCCAGCTCGCAAAGAGTTTTTTTTTGAGCAGGCAAAGGCTATTGGCACGATCGGAAGTCCCGAGGCTTTCGCCAGCTGGATCACCCCCAGCTTGGCAACGTGACGCGGCCCTTTCGGGCCATCCGGCGTCACCGCAACATCTTGGCCGGATCGAGCTAATTTAATCAATGCGCGTAGGGCATTGGCCCCGCCGCGCGTACTGGATCCACGCACGGCCCCATGACCGAATCGAGTGATGATACGCGCAATAATCTCTCCATCCCCATGCTGGCTGATCAACACATGGGCACCCGGTCCTCGGTACCCGAACGGAATCATCAATTGCTGTGCATGCCAAAATGCGGTAATGGCGTGCCCTCCTTCACGATACAAGGCATCGACCGCTTCCTGTCCTCTCGTCTCGTAGCGCATCGTGCGGGCAATACCACGAATCAGTGCCGCTCCCACCGGAGGCAGCACAGAAAGCTTCAGCCATCTGACCAAAAACGATTTCTTCATAGAATCAATGCGCCAATTCTTCGGATTGAAACTGCAACGTGTGCAAACGGTGATAGCTTCCTCCCTGCCGAAGCAGATCCTCGTGCGAGCCTACTTCAACGATCGTCCCACCGTCCAAGACCACAATGCGATCCGCATTTTGAATGGTCGACAGCCGATGAGCAATCACCAACGTCGTTCGATTCTTCATTAAGTTCGTCAAGGCCAACTGCACGATCCGTTCAGACTCCGTATCCAACGCCGACGTCGCTTCATCCAGGATCAGCAATGGCGGGTCGCGAAGCAGCGCGCGGGCGATGGCCAGGCGCTGGCGCTCGCCCCCCGAAAGCTTAAGCCCTCGTTCTCCGATGAGGGCATCATACCCGTCCGGGATCCGAAGAATGAAGTCATGCGCATAGGCCAGTTTGGCCGCCTGTTCAACCTCAGCCTGACTGGCCCCTGTTCGTCCAAAAGCAATGTTGTTCCGGATGGTATCATCGAACAGCACAATCTCTTGCGACACGATCCCGATATGAGCGCGTAATGACTGTAACTCGTACGAGTCAAGCGGAACACCGTCGATCACAATACGGCCTGTAGTCGGCTCATAGAACCGCGGCAACAAACTGACTAACGTGGTCTTTCCACTTCCACTGCTCCCGACAAGCGCAATCACTTCCCCGGGCGTGATGGTGAGATCAACTTTGGTCAGCGCGGGAATCTTCTGGCCCTCATATCGCAAGGAGACACCCTGAAATTCAATGGCACGGTGGATTCCAGCCAACGGGACCATCCCCTGGGTCTGTGCCTGTTCCGTCTTCATGTCCAACACATCAAAGACGCGTTCAGCCGCAGCCAGGGCTTGCTGGATCAGATTGTTGGCCCCAGACAACTTCCGCACTGGGGTATAGGCCAATAACATGGCAGCCATGAACGAAAAAAACGCACCGGGCGTCATCGTCCCGTTGATGACGAGATAGCCGCCATACCAAATAATGACCGCAATACTGATCACGCCAATGACTTCCATATGCGAATGGCCGATCGACCAGACCTGATTCGTTTTCAAGGTGGTGGCCAGAAAGGCCTGGTTTCGCGCTTGAAATCGCTCGGCTTCTGCGTCTTCACGACCGAAGGCCTTCACGACCCTGATGCCGGCAAAC
Source organism: Nitrospira sp. (assembly GCA_005116745.1). Lineage (NCBI taxonomy): Bacteria > Pseudomonadati > Nitrospirota > Nitrospiria > Nitrospirales > Nitrospiraceae > Nitrospira > Nitrospira sp. The sequence goes on from SWDS01000002.1 coordinate 155,986, forward strand.
GTTTCTTGGAGTGTTGACGACATATCGCCCATCTGGGCTTGTCCACTCGCCGCCAATTTCTTCAACCGCTTCCCCACGCGAACCATCGTCAGCCCCGCAAGCGGAATCACGATCAGCGAGATGCCCGCCAATTTCCAGTCCTGATAGAGAATCACACCGACCATCGCCAGAAATGTCAGAACATTTTGAAACATGTCTTTGACGACACTTGACGCCGCATTCGCCATCAACCCAACATCGTTCACGATCCGCGACACCAAACGACCCGACGTGTTGGAGTCGTGAAATCCGATCGGCATGCGCATGAGCTGCTGAAACAACTCTTGTCGAATGTCTGCCACCACTCGATTCCCCACATACGCCATCAGGTACCCGACCCCATAGCTGAAGAGGGCCTTCACTGCCGCAACGGCCAATATCGCCAACGGCAAGACCATCAGCAACTGTTCATTTTTTTCGATGAAGATCCCGTCGAGCACTGGACGTGCTAACCAGGCATACACCCCGGTCAAGATTGCCACCATCCCGGAGCAGGCGAACCCACCCAAAAACCTCGCCCGATACGGGCGGACATACCGCATGAGTCGCTTAAATCGTTCTAGGCCTGACATGCCGTCAACACCAGTTCTGCCGCTCGAACAGACGCGCCTGGTTCACCCAACGCGTCTCGTACTTGTGCCAAGCTCCGCTTCATTTCTGCATAGGCTGCGGGATCTTCCAAGATCCGCAGCGCCTCCTCGTAAAGACGCTGACCGGTAGCCTCATCCTGCAACAACTCCGGCACGACGGATCGACCTGCCACCAAATTCACCAGTCCAATCCATTTGACCCGGAGAAAGAAACTCGCGATCCAATATTCCAATTCTGATGTTCGATAGATCAACACCATAGGCGTGCCCACGACGGCGGCTTGCAGCGTGGCTGTCCCCGACGCCACCAGCACCACATCGGATACGGCCATCACTTCACTGGCTTGTTCTTTGACCAGAGTGACAGGAACCGAACTGTGCCGCAAGAGTGGCTGCAGCAGATTATCCTGAATTGTGGAGGCCTGCGCCAAGATAAACTTTGTTTTTGGCGCCTGGTGAGCCAATTGCTCTGCGGCCCTGATCAGGATCGGCAACAGAGCCTGTACCTCATGTACGCGACTCCCCGGCAACAAGCCAATCACCCGCTCATCCTGAGCGAAGCCAAATCTGCTGCGCAGCGCCGTCCGATCGTAGGATCCTTCGACTGCATCCAGGATGGGATGGCCGACAAATGTGCAGCGCATACCCGCGCTGTCATAGAGAGGCTTTTCAAAAGGCAGAATGACCAACACCTGATCAACTCGTTTCTTGATCCAGTACATCCGCCAGGCCCCCCAGGCCCAAATCTGCGGCGCAACATAATAGAACACGCGCAACCCAGCGCCCTTGGCGAAGTAGGCGTACCGTAAGTTTAATCCGGGGTTATCGACAAAGATGACCGCATCCCATGGTTCGGACCGAAACAACCGTCGCATGAAGAAAAACCGTCGCATGATCGCCACCAACACCAAGGGCCCGACCATCCCCATCACATCGAACTGCCCCATCTTGCAGACCAATTGCACACCGGCCGCCTCCATCGCTGCCCCTCCGATCCCGGCAAGCGAGACCTGAGGGTCCTTGGCTCTGAGCGCCTTGGCCAGATTAGCTCCGTGGAGGTCGCCGGAGGCTTCACCAGTAATGATCAGGATACGCGGCATGACGATTTATTGGAGCACAGACAGTGACTGCGATTCGATACACGCGGCTGAGAAGGCACGTGACGGTTGATCCGTGGAGATGGTCTCATGTCTTGTGAGGCAACGATACTCCCATTGCCGACAGCACGCGATGGGCCAGTTCCAGAGCCGCAACCCCGTCCTCGCCGGACACGATTGGGCGAGATTCCAAATGAATCGCGTGGAGAAACGATTCCAGCTGTAGTTTTAACGGCTCACCGTCTCCGGCTTGTACCTCTTCAGCTGCCATCATAGGCTTTCCGCCAGATCCAAGCGATCGGCGTCCGATCACGCCCTGGCGAGACTGGAAATCAATCGACACACACCCATCGCCTTGGAATACATGCCATTGTCGCGTTGCCTTTGGTGAGATTCGACTTGCGGTAAGGTTGACGACACACCCACTCCTAAACTGAACACGTGCATTAGACACATCACTGGTCGAGGAAAGCATCGTCACTCCAGCCGCCCGCACATCTTCGACAGGGCCTGGATCGAAGGACAGCACCAAGTCAAGGTCGTGAATCATCACATCCAGAACGACATCAACGTCGGTGCCACGCCCGCTGTAGGTCCCCAGTCGATGGCACTCGAACAACACCGGTTTCCGAATATATGGCCGCATCAACTGCAGAATAGGATTGAAACGCTCACTATGCCCTACTTGCAGCGTACATCGATTGCGTGTTGCCAACTCCACCAGCTCCCGTGCCTCAACCGGCAGAACGGCGATCGGCTTCTCCACCAGTACATGTTTCCCGGCTTCAAGACAGGCTTTGGTCACGGAATAGTGACTGGATGTGGGGATGGCGATACTGACGACCTCAACCTGCTTCAGGAAACCTGGCAGATCACTGAATACCTGTGCGCCATGCTTCTGGGCAATGACAGAGGCTCGCCCCTGGTCTTGGTCGATCACGCCAACCAGTGTCGAATCTGGCAATGAGGCATAGAGGCGTGCATGGTGTTGACCGAGATGCCCGACCCCGATGACACCGGCACGGAGCTTGACCATACACCTCGTGGACTGAATTGGGGAATTTCTTGATCGATTGATGTATTGAGTTTCTGAAATCAATCGATCAACAGATCTTCAGATTCCAAACCGTCTTCGTTGACTCAGGCCGCTGGGCTCGGCTCCTCTTCACGAGCAAGGCCAACGACGGCGATGCCGGCTTCCTCCGCAGTGCGGAGGAGCACTTCTCGATCCAGCATCACGCATCGACCAGCCTCAACGGCCAGCACCGACGCCTTGACGGATTGCATGACCTCGATCGTCCTGGGACCCACGGCCGGCAGGTCAAACCGGAGATCCTGCTGCGGTTTGCTCCGCTTCACCACAACCGCACCATCCTTAGCCAGCTCGCCGCCACGCTTGATCGCTTCATCGGTCCCTTCGACCGCTTCGACTGCCACGACGACACGGTCTTTAATCACAACGCATTGGCCGATGTCGAGGCGCCCCGTCTCTTTAGCCACGTCCCAGCCATAACGGATGTCCACCCACTCCTTCTTAGTTGGTTGACGCGACGTGAGCGTCCCTTCCTCAACCAAGATCCCTTCCAGACCGAACGTCGACTCGCAAATGGTGATGCCATCCTTCTCGAGTTCTGCAGCAAGTGCGCGTAGAATATCGTCATCCTTCCAGAGGGCCAATTTCGTGGCGAGCGCGAGCACTCGAAAATCAGGACGGGCATGGCTATAGACATGCGTTTTCTTGATGCCCCCCAGCATGACCACATTCCGGACGCCGTCGGCCTTGAACGCATTGATCAACTTGTTGAGCTGGCCAATCTTGACCCAATGGATCCGATCGACATGCTGTTCGAGCTCCGGTTCAGTCTCGCCCTCATGAGCCACCGCATAGACTTGAAGGCCCATTTTGCGAGCGTTATCCGCAAAGATGATCGGAAATCGTCCGTTCCCGGCGATCACCCCGATTCGACCGTCTGCTATAGACATGGCCAAGGTCATAGTGGCTGAGAGCTCACACCGGTTGATCAAACTCGCGCTCTAGGTCATGGTTGACAGCCCTTGAGATGCCACGTTTGGTTCCCTCCATAAACGTGAGGACCTTGGCCACATCCGCCTGTCCTTTAAATTCCTTTTTTGCCAATCGTACCGCCTCGGCTGTCCGATGTCCCGATCGGAACAGCAAGTCAAATGCCTTCTTCAACAAAGCGATCCGGTCCACCGAGAAACCATGCCGTTGCAAACCGACCGAATTGAGGCCGTACAGATGTGCGCGATACCCGCCGGCTGCAAATGCAAACGGAGGGATATCCTGGCCGATCGCACAACACCCTCCGATCATCACATAGTCTCCGATACGCACAAACTGAAGAACACCGGTCAAGCCTCCGATAACCGCATGATCACCGATGGTAATATGTCCCGCCAGGCTTGCCGCATTCGCCATAATGATATGGTCACCGAGCCGGCAATCATGCGCCACATGCACGTAGGCCATCAGAATGCCCTTGGATCCAAGAGAGGTCACGCCCCCTCCCTGGGTCGTTCCCCGATTGATCGTGACATATTCGCGGATGATGTTGTCATGGCCGATGACGACTTTAGTCGGTTCCCCTTTATAGCCAAGGTGCTGTGGAGGCCCTCCGATCGAAGCAAACGGATGCACTTCATTCCGCTCCCCAATTTCCGTCCACCCATCGATAATCGCATGGGAAAGAAGTCGGCTCCCCTTTCCGATCACGACGTGCTCTCCCACAACGCAGAACGGCCCAATTTCCACGTTATGATCGAGGCTCGCCTTGGGATGAATGATCGCTGTTGGATGTATCTTCACGCATGCCCCCTTTACTCGCGTCAAACCTCACCGGCCATTCGTCAACTGCCGGATCACTGCCTGGCCTACACGCCGACCGTACGCTTCAGGAATCGAGTACTCATCAAACCCGATTATTTCGTGTCCGCCTTCTCCTCCATCACCATTGCCGTCATCACGGCGTCACAGACCATTTCATTGTCTACATAGGCCTTCCCTTGCATTTTCCAGAATGGCGGACGCTTCTTGATGACCTCGATTTCAATACGCAGCTGATCGCCCGGGACCACCGGTCGTCTGAACTTGGCCTCCTCAATACCCGTTAGATACATAATGGTCTTTCCGACTGTCCCTCCCGACTTGAAGACCAGCACGCCACCCACCTGGGCCATGGCTTCGACAATCAGCACCCCCGGCATCACCGGGCGGCCTGGAAAGTGTCCTTGAAAGAACGGCTCATTGATCGTCACGTTTTTGATGCCGACGATGCTTTTATGCGGTTCAAACTCTTTGACTCGATCCACCAGTAGGAACGGATATCGGTGGGGAAGTAACGCCTGAATCTCAGCCTGTTCGACCGATGCCATGGGCTCTGCCTCCTCTCCATCCTGAATAGAACTACCGTCTAGGGATTCTGTCGATCAAATTCCTTGATGATCGAATCTGTCACATCTAGCGCTGGCTGATGATAGAGGACAATACGGATGAGCGCTTCATTGCCCTTATCGAGAATAGCCGTATATCCATCTTTCTGAGCCACCGCCTGCGCGGCGGCGGCGATTTTTTGCGCATATTCCACGACCATTTCGCGCTGCTTTTGTTGAACTTCACGATTGAACTCTTGAAGCCGACGCTGAAACGCTTCCATCTTGCCGCGTAACTGCTCTTCTTTCTCTTGCCGTGCCTGGTCCGCAAGCTTGACGTTCGGATCTTGTAAGGACTGCTCCAAGTCCTTTAACTCTTGCTCATCGCCATGAATGATCTTTTGTCTGGTCATGGAGTATCCCTTCACCTCTTCCAAGGCCAGCTTCCCAGACTTGGTTCGCTCTATCACCATCTGCTGATCCATGACCCCGACCCGAAACACCTCGCCTGCATGGAGCGGCGCAACTCCCTGCACCAGTAATACCGCAACGCCTAACCATGTCGCCCGCGCTACACCCATCATAACCCACCTCCCTCAGAAACTAAGGGTATTCTCTATTGAACTCTTCGATGACCTGGCCTGAAATGTCCAGACCTTCTTCATGATAGATCGTCGGCCCACCCCTACTCCTGTCGACAACAACCTGCAATCCAAGACGCTTGGCGACCTTCGCGACAACCGTTTCGCTCTTGTCACGAAATCCTTCCAGAACATCTTTTTGTTTTTCTTGGACTTCCCGATTCAATTCGGAAGCCTTTTGCTGGTACTCCTGCATGCGTCGGCGAAACTGTTCCTCCCGCTCTCGTTTCGCGGTGGGGCTCAGAACGGAGGACTGTTTGACAAAGTCCTCTTCCATCCGCCGTAACTCCTTTTCCTCCATCTCCATCAACGCCTGTCGATTTTTCGAAAAGCCGGCCAGGTTCTCCTTCACCTTCTTGCCCGCACTCGTCTCGCTGAGCAAGCGCTGTAAATTGATCACCGCCACCTTCCCGTCTATTTTTCCTCCACCTCCAGCGCATCCTCCACTCAGAGCCAGCATGACGGCGACCGCAGCCGACATTGCTGTCCATTCGATTCGTCCCGCCGCTCGCTTCCACCGATTCCCGTTCCAACGTACCACGCGTAAACTCCGACTAAAATAAGGTTCCGATCGTAAACTCGAACACGCCGGCTCGCTCACCGGTTCGCGCATCAAGATTAATCCCATAGGCCACTCGCAAGGGACCGAAGGGAGAGATCCACCGCCCTTCGAGACCCGCAGCGGGCCGCAAATTGATCGACAACGGTTCATCCTCCTCGAACCCTTTGCCATAATCGAAAAAGATCACCCCGTTCAATTTCGCCTCGGAAGAAATCGTGAAAATCAGTTCGGCATTGAAAATCAATTGCTTGGCGGCACCGAATGGAGCACGAGTCGTGGAAACGACAGGACCAGCTCGTCCGAACGCGAACCCGCGCATGGTGTTGATTCCGCCCACAAAAAATCGCTCACTGAGCGGAATCCGCGTCGTTCCACCAAGCGCTTGAACCTCTCCATAGCGAGCCCGCAGCGAAACCCTCATGTCGAACGGAAGCGGGGTCACCTTGATGACATCCACGTGATACTTAATAAAGTTGTTGGTCCCACCCATATAGGGTGTTCCGATATCAAACCCTCCACCGATGCGCCAGCCAGATCTCGGATCAAGGTAATAGTCTCTGGTATCCCGAAACAGCGCAAATCGAAACCCCGTCGACGACTGTGTCCCCAACTGTTGACAGACGATGGGTACCAGCTCAGCCCCAGGTGTACAGATACCGAATTGAGGGTTCCTGAACGTGATTTGTTCTCCAAAGATGCTGACACTCCCCGTCACATATTCTGACAACCAACGGCCAAGTGTGACATTTCCACCGGTTCGTTCTTCAAAATAGGAAAGATAGTTCGTCATACTGCGATACCCATCGACCTGCAGCGAGGTCAAGGAGTCATTCAAATAGGGATTGCGGAAGGTAATGGACCCGAGACTTCTTCGCTGGCCCAGTTGCCCTCGGATGCGACCCATATAGCCGTATCCACCCAAATTCCCTTGGGTAATATCGGCGATCGCCACCAGTCGATCCAGCGTACTGAACCCACCGCCGAGGCTGAACATCCCCGTCGGTTTTTCTTTCACTCGCACGTTCAGATCGACCTTGTCAGGTGCGACTTGGGCGGGCAGGATTTCGACTGTCTCGAAGAAATTCAAGTTGTTCAATCGCTGAAAACTTCGCTTCAGAGAAGCGGTGTCGATCACATCCTGTTCGTCGACTCTGATTTCTCGACGGATGACGTTGTCTCGTGTTTTGTCATTCCCGTAGATATTGATCTGCCGGATCCGCATCATCTCCCCTTCTTTGATGCTGAAGATGATGGTCACGGTCCGTTCTTCATTGTTTGGATTCACATTGGGCACGACTTCGGCGAATGAATACCCCTTACTCCCATACAAATCCGTAATTCGTGAGATCTCATCTCGGATTTTGGCACGCTGAAAGATCTCACCATCCTTGATCCTCAATCCCACTCGAAGCTCAGGGTCTTCAAACACCGTGTATCCTCGAAACCCTATCTCAGCGATGGTGAAGGGCTCTCCTTCGGTAATGGGGTAACTGACCGTGAACCATTTTTTATCTTCAGTAAGCTCCACCGAGGGCTGGCCGACCCGAACATTGAAATACCCTTTATTCAGGAGTACTTCCCGAATGCGCTCCACATCATTACCCACCTCCTCGTGTTTCAAGACGCCCGCGTCGGACACCATCGACGGCAGCTTGAACTTCGTGAAGAAGCCATACCAAGGGATCCATTCCCGCGTCGACATGACACTGAGCATCTCGGTCTTCGTCGCCGCACGCAGTCCTTCGAATATCACCGTCTTGATCTTGGCTTTCTCCCCTTCCGTAATATGAAAGGTGAGACGCTTCCGATCCTCATCTAATGCCTCGATCACGGGAACGACCTGCGCATTGTAATAGCCGTCATGCTGATAGACTCGCCGGATGGTCTCGGCGCTTTCCTTCACCTGTTGTTGATCAAGAAATGTCTGGCTCTTGATGGTCGTTTTTTCTTTCAACTTCTCCTCGGTCAACTGCTGGTTACCATCGAAAACGATCTCGGTGATGAACGGCTTCTCCTGCACAACAAAGGTCACCGCCATCCCCTCGGCCATCGATTCGGTTTCAACCTGCACATCCTCGAAAAATCCCGTATCGTATAAAATCTTCACCTGTCCACGCACATGGTCCGGCATATAGCGATCACCAGCTTTCAGCGTGAGTCGACCAGCAATCGCCGGCATTTCGATTCGTTTGGCTCCCCGAATATCAATCGAGGCGACCTTGAGTTCAGGAGTCTGAGCGAGTGCTTCGAGCACACTCCACAACACAGAAACAACCATGACCGCGACCACAAACGATCGAAGCCTGTAGACGGCATGCTCGGTCACCGATACGGATTCCTGTAACGAAGTATGGGGATGGATGATGCAGTTGAAACCATCACACAGGTCCTCTCCGTTATCGACCGTACGCCAACTTCCTATGAGTCAGTCTGTCCCGCTCCAGAGAACGCGCTGAGCCACAGGAGGTGTTCTCGCCGGAAATCCGAAGCCAGACAGCTCTACCACGTGAGCAGCTCTCACGTCACCCGACCGCGCAAAACTTCCGGATTATATTGAGGTCATCCTGCATTGTAAAGAAGCGTCCGCCCCTTCTGGTCGGACTCGACGTGCATATCTCTTTACTCCGCGCTAAATTCCGTAGCTCTCCGACAGATGATGCATCGATCCTCGCCGACGGTCATCGATGCAAAAAAGTCTGTGTGCGACACGCATCGTTCATGAATATCGCTCGTGTTCTCTCTCATGGAAACGACACCGTTGTGTTCGATGCGATGAGTTCGTCCGTTTCTTGACTTCACTCCCCCCATCACATACTATCTTTTCATGTCACGTCTGACGGTCAGAAAAGCAATCATTCCAGCCGCCGGTCTTGGGACGCGGTTCCTTCCTGCCACGAAGGCATCTCCCAAGGAGATGCTGCCGTTAGTCGACAAACCACTCATTCAATATACGGTCGAAGAAGCGGTGGCTTCTGGGATTGAAGACATCATCGTGATTACCGGCCGTGGCAAACGCGCGATTGAAGATCACTTCGATCGTTCCGTCGAGTTGGAAGAAAATCTGAAAGGCACCGGCAAGAGTCAGGTGCTCCATCAAATCCGACAGATCTCGAACCTCGCGAACTTCTGTTACGTGCGGCAGTCCGAAGCCCTTGGCTTGGGACACGCCGTGTTGTGCGCGCAACACCTGATCGGCGACGAACCGTTCGCCGTCATTCTCGGGGATGAGATCATTGACGCCGATGTTCCAGGGCTTGCGCAGTTGATCCACATCTATAAAAAGCGCCATGGGGCAGTTCTCGGAGTACAGGAAGTTCCCAAGGCAGACGTCAGCCGATACGGCATCGTGACGCCCAAGCGCCTCGCTCGCGGTCTGCACCGGGTCGAAGATTTGGTTGAGAAGCCATCGCCGACCGATGCCCCCTCCACCCTCGCCGTAATCGGCCGGTATATCCTTCCTCCTGAAATTTTCCCGATCCTAAGAAAAACTCCTCCTGGAAAGAACGGAGAAATTCAGCTGACCGATGCGCTGAGGACCCTGGCAAGAAAATCTCCGATGTTTGCGCTTGAGATAGAGGGACAGCGCCATGATGCCGGGGACAAGTTGGGATTTTTAATCGCCACCGTTGAGTTTGGGTTGAAGAACCCGACATTGGGAGCAGAATTCCGCGACTATCTTTCGACCAGGATGCACACCGATTCGAGTAATCGTCGGGCATGATTCCATCGGTCGTGGTGGTGACTCAGTCGCGAGACTCCCAGCAACGACTATTCTGCATCCAACGTGATCATTCGGATGGATTGTCGAACCCGGTGCGCGCTTCCATCGGATGGAACACTGAGACTCCTAAGGCGAGAGCGCATGTTGCCCAGGCGCGTGATGAGCACAGACAGACCCTGATTCGTTTAACCCGCCACCTCCATAGATAAAGAACAGGCAGGCACATGACAGACCTAAACGAACAAGAAATTCAGTCTCCCCAAAACATTGAAGTGCCCACTCAACTCCCGCTGTTGCCCGTCCGAGATATCGTCGTCTTTCCGTACATGGTGCTTCCCCTGTTCGTCGGACGTGACATGTCGATTAAGGCCATCGAAGCGGCCCTTGCCGGCAATCGAATGATCTTCCTCGCGACGCAAAAAGCACTCGACGTCGAGAATCCCGCGCAGAAAGATATCCACACCGTCGGCACCGTCGGCATCATTATGCGAATGCTGAAGCTGCCGGACGAACGCATCAAGATTTTGGTACAGGGCATCGCCAAAGCCAAGATCACGAAATACATTCAGACCGACCCCTACTACTCCGTTCGAATCGACAAGCTCGCTGATACGAAAACGACGGCCACGCCCCTTGAGGCGGAAGCCGTCATGCGAACCGTGAAGGAGCAGATCGAACGGATCGTGAGTTTGGGGAAAATCCTGATCCCCGATGTCATGGTCGTCATCGAAAACCTCGAAGAACCAGGCCGATTAGCCGACATGGTGGCTTCGAATCTCGGCCTCAAGGTCGATACCACTCAGGCCGTTTTGGAAATCTCCGATCCAATTCAACGCCTTCGCCAAGTGAGCGACATTCTCGGAAAGGAAATCGAAGTCCTCTCCATGCAGCACAAGATTCAAGCGCAAGCCAAAGGGGAGATGGACAAGACCCAGCGGGAGTATTTCCTGCGTGAACAACTGAAAGCCATTCAGAAGGAGTTGGGCGAACTCGATGAACGGGCGGAAGAAGTCACGGAATTCCGCAAACGGATCAAAGACGCAAAGATGCCCGACAAGGTCTTGAAGGAAGCCGAAAAGCAGCTCAAGCGTCTCGAAAAAATGCACCCGGATACCGCCGAGTCCGCAACGGTGCGAACCTATTTGGAATGGATGGTCGAATTACCGTGGTCCAAGCGGTCGAAGGATAACCTCGACCTAAAGGCTGCCGCCAAAGTATTGAATGACGACCACTACGACCTTGAGAAGGTCAAGGAACGAATCCTGGAATACCTGGCCGTCCGAAAGCTCAAAGAGAAAATGAAGGGCCCGATTCTCTGCTTCGTCGGCCCACCAGGGGTCGGGAAAACCTCGTTGGGAAAATCGATCGCCCGGGCACTGGGACGTGAGTTTGTTCGTATCAGCTTAGGCGGCGTACGGGATGAGGCTGAAATCCGCGGCCACCGCCGCACCTATGTCGGCGCATTACCCGGACGCATCATCCAAGGTCTGAAACAGGCAGGAACGAGTAATCCGGTGTTCATGCTCGACGAGGTCGACAAGGTCGGGATGGATTTCCGAGGGGACCCCTCGGCAGCCTTATTGGAAGTGCTCGACCCGGAACAGAACAATGCGTTTACCGACCACTATCTCGGGGCTCCATTCGATCTGACCGAAGTGATGTTCATCACCACGGCGAATTTAATCGATCCCATCCTTCCCGCATTGCGTGATCGCATGGAAGTCATCGAGATTCCCGGGTATACCGAGGAGGAGAAACTCGGCATCGCCCAGAAATACCTGATTCCTCGTCAACTCGAAGAGCACGGAATTACGAACAAACATGTCCGTCTGACGGAACCGGCCATTCGACAGATCATCTCGCATTACACCCGCGAAGCAGGCGTGCGGAATCTGGAACGTGAGATTGCCAGCGTGATGCGCAAGGTCGCAAAGAAAGTCGCCGAGGGCAAAGGTCAGGGATTTCCTATCGATCCATCGAATCTCAAAAAATACCTTGGTGTGTCGAAGTATGTGCCGGAAGCAGAGCTCGAAAAAGACGAAATCGGGGTGGTAACCGGCCTGGCCTGGACGGAAGCGGGCGGCGATGTGCTCTATATCGAGGCGACAGTGATGAAGGGGAAAGGCCAACTGACCCTTACCGGCCATCTGGGAGACGTGATGAAAGAGTCCGCGCAGGCGGCGCTCAGCTATGTCCGTTCACGGGAAAAAACGTTGAATCTCCACCCTGACATGTTCAGCAAACAAGACTTACATATTCATGTACCAGCCGGAGCCATCCCCAAGGACGGGCCATCGGCCGGCATCACGATGGCCACTGCGATCGCCTCGGCATTTTCCGGTACTCCTGCAAGGCGAGATTTGGCCATGACCGGAGAAATCACCCTGCGCGGCCGCGTCCTTCCAATCGGAGGACTCAAGGAAAAGATTTTGGCGGCAAAACGGGCAAAACTCACCACCGTCATCCTTCCGCGTCGAAATAAAAAGGATCTGGAGGAAATCCCCAAGCATCTCCTCAAAGGCATTCACTTGGCGTTCGTCGAAACCATGGACGACGTCATGAAGATCGCCCTCCGCCGACAAGCCAAGGCTTCACCGGCCTCTCGGAAGCCATCGACACCTCCGGCGCCATCGCGTATCCCCCCTCTGCGATCCAGTAAAGGCCGACGATCACACGAACTCCCTGCCACGGTGATGGCACACCGCGCACCGGCGCGGTCATAAAGGATCGTACCGTGGCCCGCCGTCAGGCCAGCCCCCCCCTTCAAGAATTTGCACTCATCCGAATGCTCGAGCGTCGGTTTGCCCGTCGCACACCGGGACTTGTCCAAGGCATCGGCGACGACGCTGCCGTAATTGCGACCTCGTCGCCGACGTGGTGGCACCTCACAACGGACTTGCTTGCCGAAGGTATTCACTTTGACATGAAGTCAGCGACCCCTGAGTCCGTCGGATACCGGGCAGCCATGGCCAACCTCAGCGATATCGCCGCCATGGGAGCCGTCCCCCGCTATCTGCTCATCTCGCTCGCCATCCCAAAAACATGGACGCGGCCACACATCCATGAGCTCTACACCGGCTTGATGAAAGCTTGCCGCCTGTATAACGTGACACTCGTCGGTGGGGATACCTCGGCATCCAAGGCTGGACTCTTTCTCAGCATCACCCTGGTCGGCGCGACAAGCAGGCGCCTAGCACTGTTTCGACACGGTGCCAACGTAGGAGATCACATTTACGTTTCGGGCACGCTAGGAGACTCCCTCGCAGGCCTCACGCTCTTAATGGAGAGCACAAGCTCAGGCCCCTCAAGGAAAAAGAAGTCCGAGTTCTCTTCCGCTCATCGAGCGTTTCTGCTCCGTCGCCATTTCCGCCCTACTGCGAGGGTCGCCGAAGGCCAGTGGCTCAACGAGAGACAACTCGCCTCTGCTGCCATCGATCTGTCCGACGGCCTCTCCGGAGATCTTCGGCATCTGTGTGAAGCCAGTCGAGTCGGCGCAGAGGTGGAACTCGACAAGATTCCGATCTCACCGGCCTGCCGAGCCTATGCCCGGGCGATCGGAGTGTCGCCGATTCAACTCGCACTCACTGGAGGCGAAGACTATGAGTTGCTGTTCACCACGCCGCCACGCGACTGCAAGAAGGTTGAGCAGCAAGCGCGAACACGCGGCTATCGCATCACCCATATCGGAACGATTCGCCCGCAGTGGTTCGGGATTCAGATGATGACTGACGGTCGGACGCAACCTCTGCCGGTCACAAGTTACGAGCATTTCCGTTGATGGCCAACAGCAGTCACCAGCCCTCGGCACAACGGGCCCGATCATTTCGGGCACTCTTGCGCCAAGTCCTGCATTTACAGGAGTCACCGCAACGCACCGCGTTGGCCTTTGCGCTGGGCGTCTTCATCGCGTTCTCCCCCGCCTATGGTCTGCACACGGCGATGGTAGTGCTCTGCACCTGGCTATTCGGTCTCAATTTCTTGGCCTTGCTCGCCGGCGCCTTAGTCAATAATCCCTGGACCGTCATTCCGATCTTAGGCGCAACCTACTGGACCGGCGCCCTCTTGCTCGGACGTACGGATCAACCGAACTTCGACTGGCAGGATATGAGTTTCAGCGGCATCTACGAACAAGTCCTTCCCTACGCTGCTCCCTTCGTGCTCGGAGGACTTGTGCTCAGTGTGCTCGGAGCCCTCGTGTCCTATCCTGCCGCCTACTTGTTTTTCAAAAAACATCGCTCCGCGCCTACCAGTCCCACGACCGAACCGTTGCCGCCCCCTGACCAAGTGGGCTAAGATACACACTGACTATGGAATCAGCAGACCGACCGAACGCGCCCTATGATGGCTCGGCGCTCATCGCTGACCCCATCCACAAGTACGTCACCTTCACCGTCCCCTATGCTCATCCTGATCCACATGAGCACACCGAGAAGGACCTGATCGACTCCCCCTGGGTCCAGCGGCTGCGATACATCTACCAACTGCAGAGCGCTCGCTGGGTCTATCCCTCCGCGGAACATACCCGGTTTGTGCATTCACTCGGGACGATGCACGTCGCGGGACGATTTGCTCGACACCTGTACCCGTTTCTCAAGAAAGTCGTGAAGGATGTGCCCTCTCCAAATTTCGTCGAAGAGTTCCTCCGTGTCACAGCCTTGGTCCACGACATCGGGCACGGGCCGTTTTGCCATTTCTTCGACGATAATTTTCTCCATACCCATGGCCTCACCCACGAGCGGCTAGGCCAAATCATCATCCGTGAACATTTAGCCCCCCTCATCAAGAAAATCCGCCGAAGCCCGTCCGGCCCCTTCGCAAGAGGAGAAGAACTGAATCCTGACCAAATCGCTCACCTGATCCTCAAGGAGAAAGGCAAGGACAACTCCCGCCTTCCTCGATGGTTGAACATGCTCCAGCCCGTGATCTCAGGGAGTTACACGGGAGACAATCTGGACTATGTCTTGAGGGACTCGTATATGTGTGGCGTGGCGGTCGGCCCAGTCGATCTGACACGGTTGATTCATTACACCATCGTGACGGAGAAAGGGTTCACCATTCACAAGACAGGACTTCCGTCCCTCCAAATGTTTCTAAACACCAGAATGTACCTCTACTCCAATGTCTACTTCCATCGCACCACCAGAGCAATCGACATCCATCTGCGGGACATCTTCGGCCAGACGATGCAGCTGCTCTGCCCCAAGGATCCGCGTAAGAATATGGATCGGTATCGCGCTCTAACCGATTGGTCGCTGTTGGAAGAAGTCCGAGGATGGGCACAGTCTCGCCACAAAGCCCGACGACAGTTAGGACAGGAATGGGCCAGGATTTTAGGCCGAGACATCAAATGGAAAATGGCCTACAGCACGACGTTGAAAGAAAAAGGACAGGAACGCGGCATGGCGTTTCCCAGCCATCGGCATTTTGAGCAGCAGATTGCCAAAGAGCTGCCGTCCGGCTTGAGACGGCTGCCGTTTCGAGTGGACATGGCCCTGTTGGATCCACGACCAGACCCCAAAGACCACCGAGATAATCCACTCTATGTGTACGATCCCGGGACGGGTCAGGTTTCGACCGAGCCGCTGGAGGAATGCTTAGACCTGCTGCCTACGCGACTCATCCAGTTTCGAATCTATTCTCCCGACCACCACCACGACGCCGCTCTCTCGCAAGCTGCCGCAACCGTCCTCAATAAGACCCCGACCAGCCTAGAGTCTAATTACTGAATACTCCACGCCAAGTCCCATTTTTGAACAATCCCGAAGACCGAATACGCTGTTTCGTCCACGCCCTCTCCTTCACACATCCAAACATCAGGGCTCCTATTCATCTGCTCATTTCAGATGATCGCGAATGCCATACATGGACAAGTGGGCAACGAAGTTCTCTATTTTCTCAATGCAGAGAGGATCAGTGCTGCCTGAGAATGTGAAGTTCTTCCTCCTCTACATTTTCGCGACAAGGTCCTTTCTTCTTCCACCAAAGCTGGCAGGCATCCTGCAGGGAATCGAGTTGATCTGAGTCTTGATTCAGAGGGCTAACACAGAGGAGGCTATGTATGATGGGTTTGACTAGAGAACTGATGATCACTCTCTGCGGGCTTTCTCTTTCATTGGCCATTCCAGCCTATGCTCAGCTTGGGGGTGGCCAGCAGGATGCGGCCGGTCTCCTGAATGGCATGCCCCCCGACGTCTTGGCAAAGGTGCGCTCGTTAGCACAGATCCTCCAACAGGGCCTCAAAGAGGGGAAAATCTCGGATACCGACATTCAACAAGGCTTGATGTCCGGCCAGCTTGGGGAAAAGCTAAAACAGCTGAACCCCGAAGCCAGTCAGCTCCTTGACGAAATCAGTGAGGCATCGCAGCAGGGAAAAGGACCGGATGAAAAAAGCGTGATGCCGCTGATGGGAGGATTGGGTGTCTCGCCAAATTAGCTACACGGGAATACCCGAGTGACATAGTTGGGGAAAATGAGGGTATGATTGAAACATCATGGACAATCAATCTGGCATGAGTCGTACCGACAAGCTGGCCCTCATTACGCCGTGGATCAACCCCGAAGAGCGGATCACTGTGCAGTTTGATGACCAACGCGATATCAACACGGTCGTGGCTGGCTGCAGTGAGCGATTAGTTGATCTGGAATTGGAAACCAACATCCCCCACATTCGGCAGAAACTATCGATCCCGCTGAGCGAGGTCGAAGTTTCAGAAGATCCCACTCACTATACGCGTGATCCCGATAAGCCGTTACAATTTAAACGACTACTGTTGATCATCAATGGCAAGCGCCCGGGCATTGTGTATTGAGAGAGACGCGTTTGCTCACAAACAGTATCCGACCCCTTATATTCGACTCAGGCGCTCATATACGGCGTATGTGGAAAGATTCGAGGCGCTCCGGCGAGACAAAGAACAGTCCCCTGCAGACATTGGAGCCACGGAGCCATGAGTCTCAGGCGGTTTCGTGATCGATTATACCGACTCGAAACGACGACCACGAGCTGATCATGGGTGTCACCGAAGTGGAACGACGGAAACGGCAGAGAGATCTGAAGATGACGGTAAACGATCCGCTCGCACCCACGCTCTACAACGACTTCCTCATTGCCGTAAGCAATGTCCGGTGCAGACAGCGGAAAGAAGGACGCGGTGGCTGCTGGCCCTGTCAGCCGGTGAATACGGTGGTTCAGGCGGCCTATGCCAGCCAGCGAGACGGCCCGACCAAGACCATTGGACGGAACCGAGATCGTCGTTCCTGAGCGAACTGTGGCGGTCGGTTTCGAGACGAAACGGCCTGTGATGACGATTCGGCCTTGGGAAGGGCGATGCACTAGAGCCTTCTATCTCCCTTGTCCCATCAGAATGTTATGGGGAGTGAGATCCTGGTGGGATGGGAAAGGCATCCTCGAATTGAGACCCGAAAAAACCAAGCTCAAGAGAACGGTATTCCATCTCCTGCGCTTCCATCTCAATTTGAGAAAGTTCGACCTGGACACGCTCGGCTCTCTTGAGTGGTCCGTCGCCAATTTCGAGAGGTCTAAAGAAAGTCAACGTGGAAGAGTTTTCGATATGGGCGATTGAGCCGTGAACTATCAGGTGTCTTAGTTTTAGATGGAGCCAAAGAGCCTTAGTCAGTTTCAGTCCGTCTGCGCTGATCCCAGAAAGCCTCGGTTCCTTCTTGAGCACACGTTTAAGAAGGGCAATTTTCCCCGCAATGCCATCCGGAAACTTGGCTGGGATGAAGGTTGGGCAGTTGGCATAGATGATTTTGGTAAAGCGATATAGTTCATACTCGAACACAGACCAATTCACCTGGAACTTCCCGATAGCAAGATAGACGCGATCAAGATCTCGATTGTCAAGCATGGAGCTTTCAGACTTCACCGAGTACCACCGGGGCTGGTCTTGTGCGCGTCGAAGAGAAACGCAACTAAGGTGGCAGCACACCCGACAGCAAGACGAGCATGGTGTGGCAGTAGTCCCTCGAACTCTCCATGCTTCCCGTGTCCTGTACCGTACAGGCCCCGGAGTTCGGCGAGGTTGTTGCCAATGGTGCCGAGACTTTGCAGGAGTCGCCTCAGCACGTCCACTCCGCGTGTGGCTTCATGGACGCCTTCGGGAACGAGTTTCAATTCTCGCAGGGTGTGCTTCGTTAGTGTGGGAATGTCCGGTGTGCCCGAAACGGGCTTCCCACGTTCAGCCAGGATGGTCTTGCAACACGTCTCGATCAATTCCTTTGCGCTTCCTATCGCCAAGGCCGGGTCCGAATCAATAGATTGTTCGATGCGGTGAATCTGTTTAGCAAGATGCTTGGCATCGAAACAGGCGGTTGCTTTCTTGAGTTGCCCTAGATCGATCTTCCCCGCCATCAAGCGAGAGGCAATGGTTTTACAGTCGCGAATCAGTGCCGTCTTATCATCCTCACTGATAGGGTCGAAAGGATGAGGGTTGTCTTCGACATGCTTTACAAGCGCCGCTATGGTTGTCCCGGCAAGATGATCTGATTCGAGTTTCCAGAATTGCCGGAGTTTCTTCGCTTTGGATGTTCCGGTTCCTGTGTACTTATCATTATGGATGTCTATGTCGAAGTCAGCGAAGAAGGTCTCAAAGGTTGAGTCACTGAACGTGGAAACATAGCCGGTACCCATGCATAAGAGTCTTTCGAGCTTTCCTCGCTCTATGCCGTTCAACGAACTCATAGGAGATCTCTGAATCAACCGGCCTTGGAGGGAGTGGTGCTCAATGGAGTGAGTCCAATGAGCTTGCGAAAGGTGGCCTCAATTTCATTTCGGATCGGTTTAACTTGTTTGTCTAGGTGCTGCCAGGCAGCTTCCCGTTCCGTACTACCCATCTCGCCTTTGCTAGCCGTAGAACCATCTTTGTGCATACCCCATGATGTGAGTATGTCGCGATTAAAGCTCTCGAGCAGATCACAAAGGGGTTCTTCAAAAAAGATCTTGTGAGTGTTGCAGTAACGGGCAAAATCAATGGCAGCATTAGACGCTTCCTTTTCGCGATGTTGCCTAACATCTTCTCCGTCATTCAGACCGCTTGGGAACAGCAGAAGCTGCATACGGTCGTGAACCTCCGCCAATTTGGCGTACAGCTCAGCGATGACTTCTGCCCGTTTCTCATGCAACCTCGCAAAAGTCGTTTCCTGCTGGAAGGCGGCGATGCGCAAGTCTGCCTTGAGCTGCTCTAACTCTTTCTCGTTCTTTGCTCGCAGGTCGGCTTTGAAGGATTCTAGATCCATGGACAGTAGATGTTTCGACAAGATTTTGGCGAGAAAGACGAAGGCAGCCGATGCAAATCCGGTGGCCGTGAGGGTCGTGACGAACGTGTTCCAGTCCATCGCTACTTCCCCTTCGGCAAGATCCCCTTCCGCTCCAACTCCTGGTTGCAAGCCTCCGCCAGCTCGATCAAGAAGTCCTTCACGGTCTTGCCCTCATGCGCGGCGGCCATCTTTTGATGTGGCAATAGGGTCAAGCATGACTATTGACTTATTTGGTGCCATAGCCTTTTCCTGCATCGCGATTCCATCATGACTGTTGTAGACTCACTCGTCCTCCCGCGCCGCCCCTCATCCATATACACACAACGGAGCACATTGCCGTTCTCATCTATTCTCTGCGGGCAGGACCAAGAACCGCCGCGCGCACTGTCCTTCAAGACTTCGTCCTCCATTCCTCGAAGGCATTCGTCGCACTCGGCTTAGCTTCTTTGCGGTCTTCCTTATCTACGGACGTCTGTGACTTTCGGGCACGTTCTTCTTGATGATCATGCACAAGTCCCGCGACAATCAGGAGCTGGATGCCCATCAAGAGAAAGAATAAGGCTCCCTTGTACTGCCCGCTAGGCTCGGCAAGTGAAAACTTGGGCGCGGCAAGTAGAAGAGAGAGCGCTGAACAGAGAAACAAGAAGATTCGCATGCGGAATGCCTCATGCCTAAGTCGCAGCAATGAGGGTATGCTTGCCGGAGAGGTAAGGTCAACCAGAAATCACAGGAGAGGGCAAGGACCGACTAGCAGTCTGCTGAAAAACTCGGTTTCTGCTCCGCGCACCGTTGCACGATGATAGAAAGAACTGTGGCATTCTACACATCAGAATGCTCAAAAAGTCCGTCCAGCAAGGCCGCAGCGAGCGAAGGAGCAAGGCGTACGCTTCGGTGCTTTGAGGACTTATCGCATCGGCGCTGACACCGCCAGACCGGATTATCTACCGCGCAAGAGTACTTCTCAGGAAGATGAGGTCTGGCCCCAGGAGGATGCCAATTCTGGACCGGCGACCTAGGGACTCATTTTGTACACGATCCACCCACCGATGATGATTAGAACCGATTGTACACGTACCACGCACCGAGGATGATTACAACCGACACCAATGCGAACAGCGGAATAATATCCATAGCCGCTCCTTAAAGACCTTCGAAATAATCAACTGCATACCACAAGTCTTCTCGTGCTTGATCTTCTATCGCTTATGCGGCCGTCACACCGCCATCCACCGACAGGATGCTCCCGGTTGTCCAGCGCGACTCCTCGGATGCAAAATAAACCGTCGCTTCAGCAACCTCCTCCGGCTGCCCGAGCCGACCCATTGGGTGGACGCCTTCGAACCAGGCTTTAATCTGTGGATCCTTCACCATGTTTGCGATGGGTGGGGTAACAACGCCAGCTGGACAGATACAGTTACAACGGATGTTTTGCCTCGCGTAGTGCACAGCCACTGTCTTGGTGAGCATGATCACACCCGCCTTGGCCGCTTGATACGCATGAGCCTCAAAGCCGGGAATTGCCTTGAGCCCGACGACTGTGGAGATATTCAGGATCGAGCCGCCGCCCTGCTGAAGCATCTGAGGAATCACCGCACGAATAAATCGAAACGTCCCCTTCATAAACACGTCAAAGGTCTCATCCCAAATCTGATCAGTGGTCTCGTGAAGTCGCGCCGTATGGAACAAATTGCCCGCATTGTTGACCAGAATATCGAGACGGCCGAAGGTCCCGACAGTAGTGGCCACCGCTTCCTGCACGTCGTGTTCGTTGGTCACACTGCCTGGAAGTGCTAAAGCCTGTCCGCCTGTCCGCTCAATGTCTTTAACAACGCGTTCCAATTCATCCTGCCGCCGGCCTGTGATCGCAACTTTCGCGCCTTCCCGAGCAAAAACCTTGGCAATCGCCTCACCGATGCCGGTCCCTCCACCGGTGACAATCGCCACCCTGTGTGCGAGTCTCATATGTTTCACCCCCAGGCAGTTTGGTTCATCACTATCACGCACGGTACATATCGAATCGTGAAACCATCACAAACCAGGACGATACACCGCATGCAATATCTGCATGGTCCTCATCACTTCCTGATTCGAGTGTCACTAGGAGTAACTCAGCCCCATCGGACCTACACGGCATCCGTCGCTCCTTTCACGAATAGTGTAACGACAACTTGATCGATAGTCTCCATGCCTGTTCCATCCGCTGAAATCTTGAGGAGCAGGCTACTGAACATCAACAGACCTTAGGCTAGGACAGCGTGAGAAGAAGATTGTACAAGAATCGCATCGATTTCCGATGCGTCCAGCACTTCTTTCTCCAAGAGCGCTTCCGCCAACGCTTTTAAGCTTGCCATCTGTTCGGTCAGGACCCGCTTGGCCCGTTCGTAATTCTCCGTGACGAGGCGCTTAATCTCTCGATCGATTTCCAGCGCCATTTCATTACTGACATCACGCTTACTCCCAAAAGAGCGACCGAGAAACATCGATTCTTCCTTCTGCCCGAACACGAGCGGCCCAAGTGTTTCACTCATGCCCCATTCGCAAACCATTTGGCGCGCAAGAGCCGTCGCGCGCTCCAAATCGTTGCCGGCACCGGTCGTGCTCTGTTTGAAGACCAGCTCCTCCGCGACTCTGCCTCCCATGAGGATCGCCAGCGTGTTGTACAAGAACTCTTTGGAGTAATTGTGACGGTCGTCGGTCGGTAGCTGCATGGTCACACCCAGCGCGCGGCCTCTCGGAATAATCGACACTTTATGGACAGGATCGGTGCCAGGCAGAAGTTTGGCCATCAAGGCATGACCCGCCTCGTGATAGGCGGTGACCCGCTTTTCCTCGTCCGTGAGCACCATGCTCTTGCGCTCGGGGCCCATCAAGATCTTGTCCTTCGCCATGTCGAAATCCACGGCTCCGACTTCGGTTTTACTCTGACGAGCAGCCCAGAGCGCAGCCTCATTGACCAGATTTTCCAAGTCGGCGCCTGAGAAACCGGGAGTGCCTCGAGCGATCTTCTCCAGCTCTACGCCGGCGGCAATCGGCACTTTCTTGGTGTGGACCTTCAGGATCTCCGTACGGCCTCGGAGATCCGGCTGATTCACCACCACTTGCCTGTCGAATCGGCCTGGCCTCAGCAGAGCCGGGTCAAGTACATCTGGACGATTGGTGGCTGCCACCAGAATGACACCCTCCGTCGTATCAAATCCGTCCATTTCAACCAGCAACTGGTTGAGCGTTTGTTCACGTTCATCATTTCCACCGCCGAGCCCCGCTCCCCTGGACCGTCCGACTGCGTCGATCTCATCGATAAAAATGATACAGGGAGCCTGTTTTTTCGCTTGTTCGAACATATTACGCACTCGAGAGGCCCCGACGCCCACGAACATTTCTACAAAATCCGACCCGCTGATGCTGAAGAAGGGAACGCCCGCCTCGCCGGCAATCGCCTTCGCCAATAAGGTCTTCCCGGTTCCAGGAGGGCCCACGACCAACACACCCTTGGGAATGCGCCCGCCGAGTTTCTGGAACTTTCGCGGGTCCTTCAGAAATTCGACTGTTTCTTGTACTTCCTCTTTCACTTCATCGATTCCTGCCACATCGGCAAAGGTCACCTTTTTTCGATCATCTGTCAGCAAGCGGGCTCTGCTCTTCACGAGGGATAGGGCCGTGTTCCCGGGCTGCATTCGGCGCATCAAGAACAACCAGAAACCGAGACAAAACGCGATCGGCCCCCAGGTCACAAGAAAACTCATATACCAAGGGCTTTCATCAGGTGGTTTGACCTCGATCTGAACATCTTTCTCCCGTAGCACCTGGACGAGATCAGGATAGTCCGCCGAGTAGGTTCGAAGTCGGGAATTATCTTTTAATACACCGCTGATATGATGTCCCCTGATGATGACCTTTCCGACGTCGCCTTTGTCGAGTTTCGCCATGAAATCGCTGAAAATAACCTGTTCCTCTAATCCGCGCGTCGGCATGCTCCATAAGTTGACTAGCAATATGATGAACAGGCCTAACACCGTCCAAAACATCAGTTGTTTGGTCTTGGTATTCAAGGGCAGCCTCTCACGAATAGTTGGTCACGTCGGATAGCTTATCGCTGTGATACCCTCACCCTCAGTGTGAAGACGTATTTGACATGCTTACAGTTTTATATTTACCTGACATCTTCCGTTATTTCAGTCGGGCGGAGCGACGGACCTACACTACCTGGCTCGTCGCTCCCTCCGACCTACGCCTCGGACCTACAATCTCCGTAATTTTCTATCTCAGTACCGGATCTTATCAGTACCCGGCCTTGGCGTTCGGATTCACCTGGCTGGGGAACGGATCGAGAACGGTTTTGGGTGCGCTGTTCCAGACCACATCCGCCAGATTCGACATCCGGCTCACGATCTGCGCGGCCACGCCGCCTGCGCCGCCGAACAACCCGCACCAGCCCAATGTCACAAAGCCCCAATGCAACGGCGCCGCAAACAACTCATCCACAAACCAGAACGCATGGCCCCACTCGTTGAGGCCCACGTTCGGGAGGATCATCATCGGTCCCACGATCGCCGCCACCAACGGGAACGACGTGGCTTGGCTGTACAGCGGCAACCGGGTCTGCGCATACAGATAACTCGACACGCCGCACGTGATGTACAACGGGAACGTCCCGTAGAACGCCACAATGTGGCTCGCCGTAAAGCTTGTGTCCCGGATGATCACTTGATGCCACGCGGCATCCTGCTCTAACGTGTAGCTGCCCGCGTAGTACACGCCCCAGATGTAGCAGGCCAACCAGCCCATCCAGTGAAAGTACCGCTTCAGCTCGAGCTTCGGGTCCAGGTTCGCCAGGTTCCGATCCCGCGTCACCCAGATCCACCCGATTGACGTGGCAAAGAACACGGCGTTAGCCAGAATGTTAAACCGCCACAGCCCCATCCACACTGACTCAAACTCCGGCGTCATGGAGTCGAGACCGTGCGAGTACCCAAACGTCCGCTGGTACACCACCCAAAACACCCCAATTGCCAACATCCCCAACCAGCCGAGCTTCGCCGCCTTCGTGTCGTACCACTGCGAAATGTCATATCCTCTCTCTGTGTTTGTTTGAGTTGAGGATCCCATGATTTAGACCTCCTTGTGAGATTAAGGATAACGCTTCTTCCACTTCCATTGCTCAGCCTGCATAACGGTAGGCGGCCGTTAAAGCGCCCACGGCTAACCCCATTAACCACCCCCATTTGTACAAAGTTGCATCTTCAGCTTTTTCTTCTAAAAGACCAGACCCGCGCGCATTGGTTGATCGCATACGTGTCTCCATGCACACCTCCTCCTGGGTTAGGAATTATTAAGGGCATATGCTTTCATAAATGGGTACATGCCCTCATACTACGTGCGACACTTTCTGGTGTCAAGCCCTTGGAAAAACGTCAAGACCGTCCTATAATATTTTTACTCGGACGCATGAACCAAATCTAACAATGGGTGAGCTGTATGGTTAAGCAGATATCGTCACACTCTCCGTGCTACTGCGCAGTCTTGCGAAAAGCCGTTCGCCGCGTGTCGGTTCTCTATGATGGGCACCTCAGAAGTACTGGGCTTAAGACAACTCAGTTCTCATTGTTAGGAGAACTCAACAGACACCGCCAAACACCGCCGACCATGAATGAATTGGCAGAATACTTGGTGATGGACCGCTCAACGCTCGGGCATAACTTGAGACCACTTTTGCGCAGGCAGTTAGTAGCTCTAAAGCCTGATGGGATTGATGGACGGACACGGCGTGTGACGCTCACCGCAAAGGGTGCAGCCAAATTTGCCAGTGCGGAAAAATCATGGCAAAAAGCCCAGCAGGAGTATGAGACCGTAATAGGGAAGACCGCTGCGGTCGCACTGCGAAACGCCTTGCAGAAGCTGGCTACATCAGCCGTACTCTAACGGATAAAAGCGCGGCACAACCAAAACCTTTCGATAGCACAACCCTGAGTCAGAAATGCTTCTCGGGTCAGTTATGCCTCTGCTAGTGGAAAGACGAATGATTTCAGGTACTGGTTGAGAGACCGCAGCCCTTTGGAAGCTTTATTGGTATTAACTTGATTCTGTGCTTCATAATCAGCCCACTCCCTCTCGCGCAACCTCATTTCTTGAGCACCCTACTCGTTAAGCTGCTACGACTTTTTGACCTTGAGCGTCTGCGCGTATTTCACAACTTCTTCCTTTGTTCCTCCGAGGTATTCGCCATGCTCGTCCCAGCTTCTTTGTGATCTTCATTTTCTGCAGACGTCTGTGACTTTCGGGCACGTTCTTCTTGATGATCATGCACAAGCACCCCGATAATCAGCAGCTGGATGCCGATGAGCAGAAAGAACAACGCCCCACGGTTCTGCCCGGTATGCTCGGCAATTGAAAACTGGTGAGCAGAAAGCAGCAAAGAAAGTGCCGAGGAGAGAAACAAGAAGATGCTCATGCGGAATGCCTCATACCTAAATCGCAGGGATAAGGGTATGCTTGCCGGAGAGATAAGGTCAACCAGAAATCACAGGGAAGGGCAATGACTGACTAGAGCTAGGGAACCGACGGACCAACGCCGACGGTAGAATCAGCAACCGGCACGGGTACTGCCGATGGCGTAGAGCCTCTGAACGGCAGATCCAGCAAGGCATAGGGGTTGACGCGTGCGCCGTTAAGTTTCACGCCCCAATGGAGATGCGGTCCCGTGGCCCGACCGGTCGCCCCGACTTTTCCGACGACCTGCCCGGCCTTCACCTGATCGCCGTCCTTGACCAGCACTTCGGATAGATGAAAATACATCGAGTAGAAGCCGAGTCCGTGATCGACAAAGATGCCTTTCCCAGAGAAGAAATGCTCGACGGTGAGCCGCACAATGCCATCATTCGTCGCCAGCACATCCGTTCCGAGCGGCGCACTGATGTCTTCCCCGTTATGCGGATTGCGTGGCTGCCCATTCATGATTCTGACACTGCCGAAGATCCCAGTTCGTCTGCCGTTCACCGGTTCCACAAAACCCGGTTGCCACAACTTGACCTGGGAGTCTGTGGCCAGGGCGGTCTTGACCTGCTCTTGTTCAGCTTTCCAACGTGCGACTGCCTTGTCGTCTAAATCGACTTTATCTTTCGGTAGCGTGAGATGCTCAACGTGAAATTTCTCTTTGACGACTGTCACCCTGTACATGAGTGTGCGACTTTGATCTGCGGTGTTCATCTCGACCGCGAGTTCATGCGTTCCCGGCTCATCCTGAAGGTCTATCCCGAGCAATCCGATGAATCCTTTTGGTTCATCACGTCTCGTCTCGAGAAAGAACCTCACGGATCGCCCCAAGAATTTTCCCTGGACTCGAACAGTTGAATCATCGGTAGGCACTTTGACCACGATAATGTGCCCTTGCTTCCCACTATAGTGGCCATCCGCACCTTGCGCAGTCGGTACGGAACCAGACAAGAGATCGACGAAGAGAGAACCGGCAAACAGCACGAGAACCGCAAGCACGGAAGGTTCCACCATGGCATGGCGTCGGTGATGCACATCCAGTATCGGCTTCATCGGTAGAAACGTCCTCCGGATACTTGAGAAATCAGTTCCTCGACCCGTCGATTCACCGCACTGAAGGGGTCCATGCAAAGGATGGTTTCCTCCCAATACCCATTCAGCTTCAGATATGTCCAATCCACTGTATAGGATCGATTCTTGGCCCGTGCAAACCGAATAAAATCTCCTCGAACTTTTGCCCTGGTCGTCTGTGGAGGGGTGGACATCGCCCGCTGGACCACCTCCTCTTCGACGACCCGTTCGATGAGCCCTCGAGACTCCATCAGGTAATACAACCCTCTTGTTCGCTTCACGTCATGGAACTGTAAATCCAGGAGGAGCACCCTCGGGTCATCCCACCCGCAATTCTTCTTGTCTACGTAAGACTGGATCAGATGTTTCTTCGTGACCCAATCGACCTGATGGATAAGCTGCATTGGATCTTCTTCCAGCTGCTGGAGCATCCGTTCCCACTTGTCATACACATCGTCGAGGAAGGGTTCATGCGCCTGTTCATTCAGGTACTCTCTCGCCCGCTTGAGATAGACCTGTTGAATCTCAATGGCGGTCATCTGCCGACCATCATCAAGCTTGACCCTTTTCTTCAGGGTCGGATCCCGTGAGACCTCTCGGATCGCCTTGACCGGATCTTCGAGTTCCAACCCATGAACCGTGTACCCGTCTTCGATCATCGACAAGACCAGCGCAGCGGTCCCCACTTTGAGGTACGTCGCGTACTCCGACATGTTGGAATCGCCGACGATGATATGGAGGCGACGATAGCGTTCGGCATCTGAATGGGGCTCGTCGCGGGTGTTGATGATGCTCCGAGAAGAGGTCGTCGACGAGGATGTCTTCTCATGAATATGTTGCGCGCGCTGAGAGATGAAATACTGCGGCTTGCCAGATACTTTTAATACTTTGCCCGCCCCGCTGAACACCTGCCGGGTCACGAAAAACGGGATCAATTGTTCGGTGACTTTCCAGAAATCGACATCGCGTCGCATGAGGAAATTCTCGTGGCATCCGTAGGTATTCCCAAGAGAATCCGTATTATTCTTGAAAATATAGATTTCCCCGGACAGCCCTTCCTCTCGAAGCCGTTCTTCGGCGGCCGGTAAACAGGCCTCCAACAATCGCTCCCCCGCTTTATCGTGGATCACGAGGTCCAGAATGTTATCGCACTCTGGAGTCGAATATTCGGGATGGCAGCCGGTATCTTGATAGAATCGCGCCCCATTGACCAAAAATGCGTTCGACGGCCAGCTATTGGGAATCAGTCCTTCAAAAATGTACCCCAAGACTTTTTCCATGGGAAGATAGATACGACCGTTGGGGGAAAAAATGAGGCCGTATTCGTTCTCGAGGCCGTATATCCGTTGCTTCATCGAACCACCAGACATCATGAAAGGCCTTTAGATAGAGTATACGCCGCTTTGCGGATCTGCAACAAAGGAAGCCTCTACGAAAGGCAGAGGTCAGGGAGAGAGGATGAATCGAACATCGGCAATCGATACCCGGCGAAACTTTCGGCCGACACGGGTTCGGTCCAAAACCGCGACTTCCAATCCTTCTGGCGGCAGCTTTTGATTGGCCGTCTGCTCCAGCGCTGTAACACACAGCTTCAACGCGGCATCCAAGGGCGGCGCCTGACTGGGACTGTTTTCCTTCAACAGGGTCTGCACCGCCTCAGACTTGCCGCCGATCACCGCAAAGTTCTTCTCATCGATGATGCTGCCGTCGAACGAAATACGATAGATTTCGTTCGGGTGATTATTGGAACCGGCCTGCACCACAAGGATCTCTACCTCAAGCGGCTTCATTTCCTGGCTGAATACGGTCCCCAGGCTTTGAGAATACCCATTCGCCAGAGAGCGGCCCGTGACGTCTTCTCGGCTGTACATGAACCCTTTGAGGTCAGCGTGGCGGATTCCAGCCTTTCGAAGGTTCTCAAACTCGCTATACTTGCCGGCTCCGGCAAACGCAATGTTGTCGTAAATCTCCGACACCTTGTGCAGCGAGGCGCTCGGATTATCCGCAGTCAACAGAATGCCGTCGACATACTCCATCGCGATGATCGAGCGGCCTTTGGCAATCCCCTTCTTCGCATACTCCGCCTTATCCTGCATCATCTGCTCAGGGGACACGTAGTAGGGCATTGGCATGATTACGTCTCCCGTGAACGGCGCGCGGCCATCACATCGTTGCACACAGCACGCAGGGTGTCGTCGGATACATCGGCGATGCCTTGAGCCGTCACGACCTTCGCCGTGGGATAAATGCCCCGCACGAGGTCAGGTCCGCCGGTCCCGACGTCGTCATCCGCGGCATTATAGAGCGCCAACAAGGCTAATTTGATCGCATCCCCCTCGGAAAGTTGCCGCTTAAAATGTTCGCGCATCGTGTTGCGGGCATCTTTCCCACCTGAACCGATCGCATGGTAATCGGACTCTTCGTACCTTCCACCGGTAATGTCGTATTTGAAGATGCGGCCCTCGCCACGCTTCACGTCATACCCGACATACAACGGCATGACGACCAGTCCCTGAAACACCATCGGAAGATTCGCCTTGACCATCTGCCCCAGCTTATTGGCCTTTCCTTCACAGGAGAGCGGCACACCTTCCAGTTTTTCGTAATGCTCCAACTCGGTCTGAAATAGCTTGGCCATCTCGATGCACGGCCCGGCCGCCCCCGCGATCGCCATGGCCGACCAGTCGTCGATCTTGAAGACTTTTTCGATTCGCCGATCCGCAATCTGAAACCCTTCCGTGGCTCGGCGGTCTCCGGCAATCACCACTCCCTGCTGATACTTGAGAGCCAGCACGGTCGTGGCAGAAGGTACAGCGACCGGCCCAACGGCGCGCACCTGGTCGGGAACGGCTGCCATACCGTGGCTTCGCAATGCCAACTCGGGATGATGTATCGAGACAAAGTCAAAAAAACTGGAGCCGTCGTGGTCAGGGAGATAAGGCAGTTTCATCGCGATCTTCGAACCACCCTTCGTTAAACCTTGAGTTTCTCGATCAAGGCATCGACCGAATCGGTTGTATCAAGCAACTCCTGCGTCAAGGCCTGCGTCCCTCGATGAGGATCCATCAGCGGCACTTTTTTGATTGTCGTATTGCCGATGTCGAACAACACCGATGTCCAACTAGCGCCATAGAGCGCCTTCGCAAACTTACTGACACAGCGCCCACGAAAATAGGCTCTCGTTCCAGTCGGAGGGTTCAATTCAGCATGCTGAATCTCATCTTCCTCAACAATCCGTTCGATGAGGCGACTGCGTTCCAGGGTATAAAATAATCCCTTCTCTGGACGGACGTCATGGTATTGGAGATCCATGAGCTTCATTCGAGGATCATTCCATCCGCAGCCTTTACGCTCCATGTAGGACTCGATCATATGCCGCTTGGCAACCCAATCCAACGATTTGACCAACAGCCGCGGATCTTGATCGAGCTGATCCAGGACCTCCTCCCAACGACGCAATACATCATGAGTGGTAGGACTGTGAGCCTGCGAGGAATAAAAAGTCTTGGCAGCACCCAGGTACGCCCGTTGAACGGCAAGAGCCGTAGTAGGCCTTCCACCGGCCAGTTTCAGGGTTTCCTTCACATCCAGGTCGCGCGACACCTGCTTAAACACACGGACCGGTTCGTCCAGTTCAAGCTGGGGCAGATCGGCTCCTGATTCCAGCAAGTCCAAGACAATGTCCAACGTTCCCACCTTTAAATAGGTAGAGAGTTCCGCCATATTGGCATCGCCCGTGATGACATGGAGTCTCCGAAACCTCGCCGCGTCGGCATGCGGTTCGTCTCGTGTGTTGATGATCGGCCGTTTGACCATCGTATTGAGGTCCATGAGACATTCGAAAAAGTCGGCGCGCTGGGAGATTTGATATTCCGCCGGGCTGGTTTGATTTTCAGCTCCAACTTTTCCTGCTCCGGCAAAGATCGGTCGTGTGACGAAAAACGGCGTCAACACCCGAGCAATCCGGTCGAACGACACGGCCCTCGAGACTAAATGATTTTCATGGTACCCGTAGCTGTTGCCCTTGCCGTCAGAATTGTTCTTGTATAGGACATACTGTTCGCTTCCTCTCACCCGAGTCAGTTCCTGAAGACATTTGGCGAGAATGCGCTCCCCGACTCGTTCGAACGCCACCACCTCCCGGGCGCTCGAGCACTCTGGTGTCGAGTATTCCGGATGAGCGCCATCGACATATAACCGTCCGCCGTTCGCCAACACCTTGTTCAGCTGCCGGTTATAGTCGGGATTGGGGCGCTCTCGTTCACCATCGACTTCAAATCCACGAGCATCCACAAGGGGATTTTCGTGTTCATAATCCCAGAGCGCCCTTGGAGCCGGCAATCCCGGGTAATGTCCAATGACGGTAAAGGAGCCTGACACAGGGTCAACCGCAGATGGATCTTTTGACGCAATACCGAACTCGGTTTCAGTGCCGAGCACGCGCAAGCGACTCGTGGAGGTAGAGTCTGGCATAAGTTCGCTAGAGATAGTGGCCAGTATTGACGGTTTCAATCTGCCGATGTTCGGCAGGTCCACCGCTGATGGTCCGGAGATGAATGATTTTCTCGCCCTTCTTTCCGGCGACTTTTGCCCAATCGTCCGGATTGGTCGTGTTGGGGAGATCTTCGTGTTCCTTGAACTCCTCACGGATGGCGCGGATCAAGTCGTCCGAGCGCAGACCGGCTCCTTCTTGCGCGATCACGCGCTTGACGGCAAATTTTTTCGCGCGTGAGACAATGCCTTCGATCAAGGCTCCACTGGCGAAGTCCTTAAAGTACAGCACTTCCTTTTCGCCATTGGCGTAGGTCACTTCGATGAACTTGTTTTCTTCACTGGCGGCGTACATCGTCTCGACTGTCAACGTCGTCAAGCGATCCACGAGCGCCTGTCGATCGCCTCCGTGCTGTTCCAGGTCTTCGGCGGAAAACGGGAGATCCGTTGAGATGTACTTCGAGAAAATGTCCTTGGCAGCCGTGGCATCTGGTCGTCCCACTTTGACTTTGACATCCAATCGACCGGCGCGAAGCACTGCCGGATCGATCAAATCCTGACGATTGCTGGCCCCAATAACGATGACGTTGCGCAATCGCTCAACCCCGTCAATCTCAGAGAGAAACTGCGGCACAATGGTCGATTCGATATCCGAGGACACACCAGTCCCACGAGTCCGGAAGAGCGCATCCATTTCATCAAAAAAAACAATCACCGGATGGCCATCATCGGCCCGTTCCTTCGCCTTTTTAAACACTTCACGCACCTGACGCTCCGACTCCCCGACGTACTTATTGAGCAATTCAGGACCCTTCACATGAAGAAAGTAGCTCCGAATTTCCTTACCGGCTCGATGGCCCAATTTCTTCGCGATCGAGTTGGCCACGGCTTTCGCAATAAGCGTCTTCCCACAACCAGGTGGGCCATAGAGCAACACCCCCTTCGGTGCGCTGAGCTTATATTCAGCGAATACGTGCGGATGCAGGAACGGCAGTTCGACCGCATCACGGACTTGTTCCAATTCCTTCTGCAGGCCGCCGATATGCTCATAGTCGACATCCGGAACCTCTTCCAATACCAGCTCTTCCGCTTCGGACTTCGGCAACTTCTCAATGACATACCCGGAACGGGGATCATAGAGGAGGTGGTCACCGACACTCAGCCGCTCAGCGAGCAATGGATCACCGAGCTCAGCCACCTTCTCCTCATCGAAATGGAGCGTGACCAAGGCTCGTCCCCCCTCCAGCACGTCTTTGAGTCGAACAACCTCCCCCTGACTGTCGAACCCCTTCACTTCAATCACGTTGAGCGCTTCATTCAGAACGACTTCGCGGCCCTTCCGCAACTCAGTGCGCTTAATCGAGGGGTGCAGGCTCACCTTCATTTTCCGTCCCGATACATACACGTTGCCCGTTCCATCCTCGTTCAGGCTGGAAAAGATGGCGTAGGCCGACGGTGGCGCGGTCAGCTTCTCGACCTCGGCCCGCAGGGCCTCGATCTGAGCCTTCGCCTCCTGCAGCGTCGCTACAAGTTTTTCGTTGTGCTTGGTCGCCTGATCGAATTGGTGGCGGGACTGATACAACCGACGGATTTCTTCTTCCATCGACTGAATCTGAACGCGAAGCTTATCGACTTCACGACTGTGTTCGTCGTTCTTGTGAATCATCTCCCCATTCCCCTCAGACAACCGCTTCGTAATCTTCTTGACGGAATCTCGGAGGGACCGGAGCCGACCGCGCTGATCTTTGCTAGACGCCATTTCGGCACAACAAGAATCGGACGCAACGTCGAATGAGTTCGTGGATCACACGTGTGATCGGATTCTAACACCCGACCTAGAGGTGGTCAACTGCAACAGGGGATTCTACGCAAGACAGGTCAACGTGACCTGATCACGTCTCATGCCTGCAGGGCTGTATTGAACTCACGTATGGCACTACTGATATCGACAGAAGTGAGCAGCGCACCGATCACGGCGACTCCATGAGCCCCGGCTCGACGCACATCGCGCACCCGTTCGCTTGTGATGCCTCCGATGGCAAAGATGGGGACCATCGAGTTGCGACAGACATCGGCAAGAACATCGAGTCCGAGCGGAGTACCGAATGAACGCTTGGACGGAGTATCAAAAATCGGACCGAAGATGATGTAGTCGGCTCCATCATGATTCGCCCGTTGAACATCTTCAACGGAATGCGTGGAAATTCCTATTAATCGATTGGGCCCAATGAGCCGCCGGGCCACGGAGACCGGAAGGCTGTTGGCACGAAGATGCACACCGTCTAAGTTCAGCGCCAGTACGAGATCGACACGATCGTTAAGGATCAACGGAACGGAGCGCGGCACGGTCAGCGCGTGGATCTCTTGTGCCAGCGGGAGCAGCTCACCAGTAGGCAAATCCCGTTCTCGAAGTTGCATAGCCGGCACACCAGCCATGATCGCTTGACTGAGTACTGTGGAGAGGGAACGTCCTCGGACCAGGTGTCGATCAGTAACAAGAAGCAGGCGAAAGTGTACTGGCGGCATCACTGAAGGACTGCGATCCTCGTCTTAGCAGGATACTCAAAAAGGCCGTCCAGCAAGGCCGCAGCGAGTGAAGAGGCGAGACGTACGCTTCGGTACGTTGAGCCTCTGAGCGATGCGAGAACACCGCTGGAGGACTTTTTCAGCATTCTGCTAGAGCATTCCTTCGATCGGACTGCTAGCCGTCGCATAGAGTTTCCTGGGAATGCGACCTGCTTTATAGGCCAGGCGACCAGCATACACGGCGTACTTCATCGCTTCTGCCATGGCAATCGGATCCTTCGCGCCTGCGATGGCCGTGTTCATGAGTACGGCATCAGCTCCCAATTCCATTGCAAACGCAGCATCGGAAGCAGTCCCGACACCGGCATCGACGATGATCGGTACCTTGATCATTTCCATGATGATTTTTAAGTTATAGGGGTTGCGGATACCCAATCCAGACCCAATTGGTGCCGCCAACGGCATGACGGCTGGACATCCAACATCGACGAGCTTCTGAGCGACGATGGGATCATCATTCGTATAGGGCAGGACGATAAATCCTTCTTTGACGAGAATCTTCGCGGCTTCAATCAACCCCGCCGTATCTGGGAACAAGGTCCGCTCGTCGCCGAGCACCTCTAACTTCACCACATCAGAAACGCCGGCCGCGCGCGCCAGACGGGAGTATCGAACCGCATCCTCCACCGTGTAGCAGCCGGCGGTATTCGGCAAAATCGTGTATTTCTTGGGATCAATATAATCAAGCAGGTTCTCTTTCGATCGATCGGTGATATTGACCCGACGCACCGCAACCGTTACGACATCGGCGCCGGACATCTCAATCGCTTTTTTCGTCTCGGCAAAGTCTTTGTATTTGCCCGTCCCAACCCACAAGCGCGACTTGAACTCACGCCCCGCAATAATCAGCCGATCGTCTGTCATAATATCCTCTTACAATGATCCGCCACCGATGAAACTCATAATCTCGACCCGATCGCCCTCTTTGAGCTGGCGCTGGCCGAATGTCCCACGGTCGAGAATTTCGAGATTCAACTCAACTGCCACACGCTCCGTCCTAATTTCCAGGTCTCGCAAGAGATCAGCCACTGTCGCATCACAGCGGCAGGTCTGCGCCTGCCCATTGACATGAATGTGGATTGCTTCCTGCACGCCTGTCATCCTATGAGAGTAGAATTCACCTTGTCAACAAAGTGCCCCTTGCCTACAGGACCAAGGAAACCGCACAATAGAACTCCACGGTCCTACACATGAAAGAGAACAATCAGCAACTCGCCACCATCTTCCGATCGATGGCCGATCTCCTTTCGGCCCAACGCGCCAATCCCTATCGGGTGCGGGCCTATCGGCGGGCTGCGGATGCTCTGCTGGCCATCGATGAAGATGTGACGGCGCTGGTTGAGCGTCAGGGGCTTGAAGAGATTGATGGGATCGGGGCTGACCTGGCAAAAAAAATAGAAGAGTTTCTTGAGACCGGCACCATCCGTGCCTACGAAGAGCTGAAAACGCCGCTCCCGGCGGAGGTGAAGAGCTGGGCGAGCCTGCCAGGACTTTCCGAGTCGCTCGTGGCCTATTTATACTTCCGCCTCGGCATACGGACGCTCGACGACCTCGCCCAGATCACCCGCTCGCACCTGCTTCGGACCCTGCCGAGTTTTTCAGGGTCCGAAGAGCGCTTACTCCAGGCCGTTCAGGAACGAATTCATGCGCGAGAACCTTAGGACGTCTTGAGGTCCTTGAAGATCTTCCAACTTTTCAACAATTCCACAGCCTTCTGAAGCTGTGCATCCTGTTCAAGCGAAGGTTCTCCCCCGACTTCAGGCAATGCCGGTGAAGGCGTCCCATTCTTCGGTCCCCCCTCGTCCAGAGACTTGCCATTCTGAGGTGAGGTTTCCTTTCCTGTTGGTGGCTTGACCACCTTTGGTTCCGCCTCCTTTTCAGCAGGTTTCCCCTCAGACACTTTAGCCACCACCGGCGCTGAAAGCTTCACGACGATGTCCGGCGTAATGCCGGTCGACTGAATGGACCGGCCCTTTGGCGTATAGTACTTTGCGGTCGTGAGACGAAGCCCTGAACCGTCACCTAGCGAGAGGATCGTCTGCACCGATCCTTTTCCGAATGAGGTGGTCCCAACAACAAGACCTCGTCCATAATCTTGCAGCGCTCCGGCAACAATTTCCGATGCACTCGCGGATCCTTCATTGACCAGGACAATGACCGGTAGATCCTCCAACTGATCCTTGGCTTTGGCGAACCATTCGTCTTTTTTCCCTTCTCGGCTCTTGGTATATACAACCAACTTCCCGCTAGGAAGAAATTGTTCGGATACATCGACGGCCGCGGTCAGCAACCCGCCAGGATTGTTTCGTAGGTCAAGAATAGTTCCTTGGACCTTCTGTTCTTTGAACTGTTTGATCGCCTTGGCGAGATCTCGCCCAGTGGCTTCCTGAAACTGAGTGAGCCGAACATAACCGAGGTTGTCGATGACCTTCGACTTGACGCTTTCAATTTTAATGGTGTCTCGGACGAGGGTGAAGACCAATGGGTCCGGTGTGCCATCTCGCTGAATCGTGAGATTGACCTTGCTGCCTTTCGGTCCTCGCATCTTCTGGACCGCATCCATCAAGGTCAGGTC
Source organism: Nitrospira sp. (assembly GCA_005116745.1). NCBI lineage: Bacteria > Pseudomonadati > Nitrospirota > Nitrospiria > Nitrospirales > Nitrospiraceae > Nitrospira > Nitrospira sp. Next base: position 192,514 of record SWDS01000002.1, read on the forward strand.
CTTTGTCGTGTCGTCATTGACCTTCGTGATAAAGTCGCCGGCCTTAATCCCGGCTCGATGGGCCGGCGTGCCTTCGATCGGTGCGATGACGGCCAACCGGTTGTCCTTCACACCGATTTGAATGCCAACTCCCCCAAATTCTCCCCTGGTTTCAACCTGCATCTCCTTATACATCTCCGGAGTCATGTAGGCTGAGTGTGGATCGAGCGTCGACAGCATGCCACGGATGGCCCCTTGAATGAGGTCCTTCGGTTTCGTCTCATCGACATAATGTTTCTGAACTTGGTTCAGGACCTCGGAGAAGGTTTTGAGCTCCTCATAGGTTTCACCCGCATGTCCGGTCCGTTCCCACCCTTTTCCGATGAGAAGTCCACCGAGCAGCGCAAGGGCAATCATCGGCACGACCACCCAAGACTTCTTCCGAGGCTGCTGTTCCATAATCTTCACATCCCTTCTTTCCTGAGTTGTCGGACCCTCCGATCAGAATACACCAAGAAGGCCATGCTCATCGTTTGGCCAACCAGTGGAGGGGATCCACTGGCTCGGCTCCTTCCCGCAACTCGAAGTATAAAGTATTTTCTCCAATCATGCCCGTATCCCCAGTCTCCCCGATCGGTTGACCTTCGGCAACCTGCTCGCCCGATTTAGACAGAATCTTGGAGGCATGCGCGTATAAGGAAAAGAACCCGTTGGCATGATCTAGAATTATAACGAGTCCGTAGCCTTTCAACCAGTCTGCATAGACCACACTCCCCGTCATGACGGCATGGATGAGGCTTCCCTCTGCCGTTCGAATTTCAATACCCTTGCGCTGCACATAGGTATTGAACGTCGGATGCTTCTGGCGCCCGAAGAACGACACGACTTTTCCATCGGCCGGCCACGGGAGTGTACCTCGGACTCCATGCGCCGATGGTGAAGACAAGGGAGGGGCCACGGCCATGGTACGTCGGCGCGTTTCTAACTCATGCAACAAGCCATCTACCCGAGACGCGGAACGTTCCAGTTCGTCGACCGTACGATTATAGGAGTCCTTTTCGTGCGTGATCTTCACTAGATAGACTTTCTTCTCTCTCTGAAGCACTCGGATATCCGCCAGCTTTTTCTCGATGGTTTGCTTGAAGGCAACCAGTCCGACTCTGGCCTCGGCACGCTGACGCTCAACCTGCTCCATCCGGTCCATATCGGTGCGGAACGTCTCCAATAACTCGTAGTCCTTGTGTGACACAACCGAGAGGTATTGTCCACGACGCTGGAAATCGCTGTACGAGTCCGCTGTTAAGAGGGCCTTCACACGCCCAAACCGCCCTTCCATATACTGCACGCGGAGTCGGGCAAGAATGGCCTCACGTCGGGCATCAATACTGGCTCGCATCGCCCCCAGCCGATCCGTAATCTCGTCGATCTCCCGATCCTTCTGTCGCAGTTTCTTGCTGATCTCATGATGATCTTGTCGATGATGCACCAGTCGCTCATCCAGGGATTGGAGCCCTTGCAACACCGATTCTCGTTTTTTCTCTGCGGCCTCGGCGCGTTTCCGTTTTTCCTCAATCTTGCCCTTCAGCTTCTCAAGCGTCTTTCTCTCACGCTCGATTTTCTCAGAGATCGGATCATTCGCCGCACCCGCCACAGAGACCACCCCTCCTCCCACCGCAAGACACCAGAGGAGGATGGCACAGGAGACTCTCATGCCCGCCCGTCTCCAACACGTAGCAGCGACACCACGCTCCCGGCAAAGCCAAGCCCCATTCCCGCCAGCACGAGCGCCAGACACACCGAGAGGGGGAAAAAAGAGATCATGCCTTCGATCCCGCTAAAACGGCCCGTCAATTGAATCTGCTGCCGGAACAGTTCAACCGCGAACTTGAGAATCCCCAACGATAGCGCGCTACCACAGGCTCCAAGTACGGCTCCTTCGAGAAAATAGGGAATACGGATGAATGTACGTGTGGCTCCGATCAAGCGAAGAATTTCGATCTCCTCCTGTCTGGCCAACAGTGCGAGTCTGGTCGTATTTCCGATGATCGTCACGGCAGCTGCGGAAAGGAGGATCCCCACCCCAATCGCCGCCAGCTCGATATATCCGATCAGTCCGGCCAACAGACTACTCCATTCTTGATTATAGTCGACCTTTGCGACACCTGCCATTGTTTGCACTCGTTCTACCCACGCTTTCATGGCGTCCGGAGACCGAAAGCTCGGCGCAAGTGTCACAACGAACGAAGCCGGGAGCGGGTTCTCCCCAAGCCCTTCGAGTAAGTGCGACTCACTGGGAAATTGAACTCGAAATTCTCCCAATGCCTGTGCTTTTGAAATAAAGAGCACCCCATCGACCATACGATCGGTCTTGAGTGTTCGTTCGAGATCTCGCACCTGTTCGCTCGGCAGTCGATCCTCCAAATAGACCATGACCTTGACATCTTCCTGGAGCGACCCCGCTGCGTTCCGGAGATTCATATAGAGCAACAGAAAGATGCCGACACAGGCCAAAGCAAAGGCCGTGGTCAGAATGGCGACGATCGTCGTCGTCCGATTGGTCCGCATATTCACCCACGCTTCGCGCACGAGATAAAACAGGCGTCTCATCCTCCGACCTCTTCCCCGACTCTTCGCTCTGCGAGCAACACCCCTTGCACCAAGGTGATCACCCGTCGATTCACATATTTCAGGACATGAGGATCGTGCGTCGCGACAACCACGGTCGTCCCTCGGGCATTGATCAATTTAAACAATTCAATAATTTCCCTGGTGCGCTCTGGATCAAGATTGCCTGTTGGTTCATCGGCCAGAAGCACCACCGGCCCATTGACGATCGACCGGGCGATACACACACGCTGCTGCTCTCCTGTTGAAAGACTGCTCGGTAACTGATCATTCTTGTGATCAACATCGACCGCGCGCAATGCCTCTGTCACTTTACGACGGATATCTTTCTCGGAGGCCCCTTGGACAATCAACGGAAGCGCCACATTGTCGAAGACGGATTTCTTCGGCAACAGACGAAAGTCTTGAAACACCGCCCCAACCTTCCGTCGAAGATAGGGAATCTCGGATGGTCTGAGCTTGGTCACATTCTTGCCGTGAACGAAAATCTGGCCCTCGTCCGGCTGCTCCTCCGCGATCAACATGCGCAACAGCGTCGACTTCCCAGACCCGCTCGCGCCCATAAGCAGGACAAACTCTCCCTTCTCGATCTCAACGGTGACATCAGACAACGCGGCTCTGCGAGCATGCCATTTCGACACATGGATGAGTTGAATGATGGCATCCATGGAAACCCCTTCGAGTAAAGGCGAACACGTTCAGTGTTCGGTCACATCAAATGCGTTCTGGAGATGTTCGATCCGCCCTTGGTCGGAAGCTCGCCCCTGGACCAACACCACATCGAATCGGCAGACCTTATCGGACCAATGCCGTTGGGCTAAATACTGTGCGGCCAGTTTCGTCAGCTTCACCCGCTTGCGGTGATCCACAGCCAGCAAAGCCCCGCCGAAGGCGTCTGTGGTCCTGCCCTTCACTTCAACGAAGACCACGACACCATGATCGTCCGCGACGAGGTCCAATTCACCAAGCCTAGTCCGTACGTTACGATCAAGAATGCGATAGCCCTTGGCCACCAAGAACTGTTCGGCCTGCATTTCACTGGCTTGGCCAAACTGATGGCGGGGGTCTGAAGTAACCATGTCGTTACTGTTCGAGCACTGTGCCGCACATTCGTCGGGACGGCTCACGCTTCGCGGCGAGGATCGCCTCGTGCACCGGCCTGAATGTTCGGCGATGGATGGAGCAGGGGCCATGGCACGCCAATCGTTGCAGATGTTCTCTCGTGCCATACCCCTTATGCGAGAGAAAATCATATTCGGGAAACATGTCATGGTACTCTGCCATGAGACGATCCCTTGTAACTTTGGCGATGATGGAGGCTGCCGCAATCGAGAGGGAGAGGGAGTCTCCCTTGATGATAGGCCGTTCAGGGATTCCGATCCCAGGAAGCGTCACGGCATCAATGAGTAGATAATCAGGGGGAGGAGCCAGCTGATCAATGGCTCGCCGCATCGCCAGCTTGGTCGCCTCGAGAATATTGAGCCGATCGATCTCATCGACGTCCGCCGATCCGATTCCCATCCCCACGGCATGCTCAAGAATCGCGGCATACAATCGGGCTCGCTCCCCTTCGGATAGCTGCTTAGAATCATCGATCCCCGAGAGCCGACAGCGAACCGGTAAGACAACCGCAGCGGCAACGACCGGACCGGCTAACGGGCCCCGTCCGGCTTCATCAATGCCAGCAATACGACGATACCCACACAGCCGGGCCGCCCGCTCGAACTCTTCGGTGGGTCCCATCAGATCAGACGTCCCTTCACCGACTCATGCGATCGTCCCTGCCGTGAGGGAACATGTGCTCCGAAAAAGGCTAGGAGGCCGTTACGGTCTCTGCTTTGGCAGCCGGAGGTTCTGCCGAGGATTTGCTCCCTCCGACAAACTCCCGCTCCTCGACCTTCGCAAACTTGCCCTTTTTGCCGCGCAGATAGTACAGCTTCGCGCGTCGAACGCGCCCCTGCCGAACCACATCAACCTTGGAGACAATCGGAGAATGGACCGGAAAAATCCGTTCGACCCCCACTCCGTATGAAATTTTTCTGACCGTAAACGTTTCGGTATTCAAACTTCCCTTGCGCGCGATCACAGTTCCTTCATAGACCTGGATACGCTCTTTTTCGCCTTCGATGACTTTGACGTGGACCTTGACGGTATCCCCGATCTCAAAGTGTGGCGCTGATTTCTTCGTCAAGGACCGCTGAATTCGCTCCAACTGATTCATGGACTTAACCCTCCTCCTCCCACCGTGATGTCGTGGCCGTCAAAAGGCCCTCGCTCATCAATTCATCCAACAACTGTTGATCTTCCCTCGTGAACACCCGACCTTGCAGAAGATCGGGGCGACGCAGATACGTGCTGCGCAATGCTTCTTTCCGACGCCACAACCGAATGGCCTCATGATGGCCCGAGAGCAAGACGTCGGGCACGCCGACTCCTCCAATCTCTGCGGGCCTTGTATACTGCGGATACTCCAGCAACGAGTCAGAAAACGACTCTTCCAAGACAGAAGTGGGATCGCCCAAGACGCCAGGGACAAGTCTGGCCGCTGCATCGATCAAAACGAGCGCCGGCAACTCACCACCGGTCAACACATAATCTCCGAGTGAAACTTCCTCCGGAGCGACAGTCATACGGACACGCTCATCCACTCCCTCATAATGCCCGCACAGGATGACGATTCGGCGGCGCTCACCCGCCAACTGCTGCGCATAGTCTTGCGTAAACGGCCGCCCATGAGGAGATGGAAACATCATCCGAATGTCTTCACCGCTTGCCTGCGCTTCATCTCGGATCGCGGCAACGGCAAGAAGAATCGGCTCGGCCTTCATGACCATGCCGGCCCCCCCTCCATACGGCATATCATCGACCACTTTGTGGCGATCCGCTGTAAAGTCTCGCAAATTATGCACCTTCACGGTAAGCAGCCCCTTGTCTTGCCCTCGCTTGAGCATGCTGTGAGTCAAGACCGGAGCGAACATGCCTGGGAACAATGTCAGCACATCGAACCGCAACATGCTACTCACCCAATCCGTCGATCAGCCGGACGGTCATTGTGCCAGCTGCCACGTCGACGGCGCGCACCAATTCTTTCGCGGCAGGGATCAAGGTCTCTTTGGCCCCTTGGCGAACAACAAACACCAGATTCCCCGGCACATCCAAGATCTCTTCCAGCACACCGATCAACTGACTCTCCTCAGTATAAACAGCAAGACCGATGAGATCACACTCATAGTATTGCCCATCCGGCAGCTCCGGCACAATTCCCCGAACCGTTCGGATGAATCCACCCCGCCAGAGACTCGCGGCCTCCGGCGTGGTTACACCGCTCAATCCAAGAATAAATCTAGTCCCAGCCCGCCTCACATGGGTGACGCTGGTCTCCAGCGTCTGCCCGTTCTTTGCGAGGAGACTTACACTCCTCAGCCCTTCAAATCGACCCGGGACATCGGACAGTGGTCGAACCTTCACCTCTCCCCTGACGCCAAATGGCCGCTCGATCAGTCCCACCGTCACGGTGTCCAGCTGACTCACCATCGCGAGATTAGGCCTTTGCAGAGGCTTTTTTCTGCGCGGCTTTTTCAGCCTCAAACTGCTTCCAGACTCCTGCCCGACGCAGCAACGTCCGCACGGTCACCGTAGGTTGCGCGCCGTGCCGCAACCAGGACAGAACACGTTCCTGCTTCAATTCCGGCAGGCCGGCTTCTTTCAACGGGTCAAAAATTCCAAGGATCTCCAAGAACCGGCCGTCACGTGCTTTCCGTGAATCAGCGGCTACCACCCGATACATCGGTCGTTTATGCCTTCCCGTTCGAGCCAGTCTCAAATGTACAGCCACAAAGTCCTCCTTAAGATTAAGTGAGCCGACAGCTGTCAGCTTCTTCATTCCAAACATTGCTTGCAGCCCATAGCTGAAAGCCATTCACTGACAGCCGACTGCGTTCCCTCACATCGAGCGCATGAGTTGGGCAAGCTGTCGACGCCCTCCTGCACCAGTCATCACCTTTGCCAGCTTCTTCGCGGACAAAAACTGCTTGATCAGACGATTCACATCCTGCACCGTCGTGCCGCTGCCACGAGCGATCCGCTTCTTCCGACTTCCATTGATAATCGTATGATCGCGGCGCTCCCGCGGGGTCATCGAATCGATCACGGCGACCACACGGCCGATCTCTCGCTCCGGCTTGTGGTCTTCCATCGCGTGTTTGAGCTTTTGCCCACCCGGGAGCATGTCAAGAATCTGCTCAAACGAACCCATGCGGCTCATCTGGCCAAGCTGAGCTCGAAAATCTTCCAGGGTGAAGGTATTGCTGGTGAGCCGCTTCTGCGCTTCCTCCGCCTGCTCACGAGTGATGCTTTCTTGGGCTTTCTCAATGAGCGAGAGCACGTCGCCCATCCCAAGAATACGGGAAGCCATTCGGTCCGGATGAAACGGCTCCAGTGCATCCAGCTTCTCCCCGACACCAAGAAACTTGATGGGCTTGCCGGTGGCGGCCCGAATCGACAAGACCGCCCCTCCGCGCGCATCCCCTTCAACCTTGGTCAAAATAACACCGGTTACCCCAACCTTCTGATCAAACTGGCCGGCCATGGTCACGGCATCTTGCCCCGTCATCGCGTCGGCAACCAACAACACCTCATGAGGGGACACCGCTGTTTTCACGGCAACCAGTTCGTCCATGAGCTCGTTGTCGATATGCAGCCGACCGCCGGTATCCAAGATGATCAGATCAAAACCCTGATCGCGCCCCCGCTCGACCCCCGCACAGCAGATCCGCACCACATCCATCTGAGAAGCCTGAATGTGATCCGCGCGGTGCACCTCCACTCCGAGATCCCGACCAAGAGCACTCAGTTGCTCACCAGCCGCAGGGCGACGCGGGTCGGCTGCAACCAGGAGCACTCGCTTACCTTGATTTTTGAACAGACGCGCAAGCTTGCCACTGGCCGTCGTCTTTCCGGCTCCTTGCAATCCAACCATCATCAGGATGGTCGGAGGCATCGAGCTCAGGGCAAGTCCCGCCCGCTCATGCCCCATCATCGCCCTGAGTTCATCCCAGACGACTTTGACGACCTGATGTCCGGGAGTCAGACTCTGCAAGACTTCCTGGCCAACAGCCTTTTGACGGACCCGGTCGATGAATTCTTTGACGATTTTGAAGTTGACGTCTGCTTCAAGAAGCGCAAACCGCACATCTTTCAGCGCTTCCGTGATGTTCTGCTCCGTGAGCACACCCTGCCCTCGGAGCTTCTTCAGAATTCTCTCAAACTTATCGCTCAACGCATCAAGCATGACGCCATATCACCACAAAGAAAGAGGCCATCGAAGCCTTGCACCAGACATCCGATCGCCTCGAAAATCCTGGGAAAAGAGCATCGGGGAGTGTATCGGACCAGGCAGGGCAAGTCAAGGTCATCCCCAAGTCAGTAGTTTTATTGACATGCCGAAAACCTTCGGATATGGTGCCCCTCAGCCACCGAATAGCAGACGTACGGAAACTCATAAGGAAAGAAGAGTAGCCGCGTGAGAAAGTCGCCCTGGGTTTTGATCATCTTCCTGCTGATTGGGGGACTCCTTGGTGGAATACTTGGGGAGATCCTCCACGTTATGGCACCTCAAGGCACCATCCAAAACATTTTTGCGACGAACTTTAATCCTGGGATCAGCCCCCCGCTCACCATTGACCTTGTCCTGATCAAACTAGTCTTAGGATTCAATATTAAAGTCAACATCCTGAGCATCCTTGGCATGTTCATCGGCATCTACCTCTACAAACACGTCTAGCAGCCGAAACAGCCCATCGATTTCGTTCTCGTCTGGTGAACCTCACGAAGGCTCTGCTCGGTACAGCGCGAGTCTAGGCGCGCCAGAGCAAGCACGTGAACACACAAGCTTTTCGACGAACTTCCGAATGCTTCTGTAGATGAATGTCCGCTTGTGCCTCTTTCTAAGACTTCGCGTTCAACGCTTGCAGTCGGAGCGACCGAATCTGATTGCGCAGTTCTGCGGCGCGCTCAAAGGCCAGCTCTTTGGCGGCAGCTTTCATCTCTGACTCCAGACGTTTGATACGCTGATCCGTTGATTCCGAACCTCCATACGGTTCGAGTGATTCCGCTGCGAGGTCCAACCGAACATAGTCCATGTCGGCCACCGCATACTCAAGGGAAGGAATACTTTTCGTAATACCGACCGGGGTAATGCCGTGCACTCGGTTGTACTCGGCTTGAATCTCACGACGTCGGTTCGTTTCCTCGATCGCCTGTTTCATCGAGTTCGTCACCACATCTCCGTAAAAAATCACCCGTCCTTCGAGGTGGCGTGCGGCTCTCCCCGCTGTTTGAATTAATGAGCGGTACGAACGCAGGTACCCTTCTTTATCGGCATCAAGAATCGCGACCAGGCTCACTTCGGGAAGATCAAGCCCTTCGCGTAGAAGATTGATCCCTACCAGCACGTCAAACGTCCCGCACCGGAGGTCGCGGATGATCTCGGCGCGTTCAAGTGTCTTAATATCAGAATGCAAATAGCGAACTTTGACCCCCAAGTCATGGTAATACTCAGTCAAATCTTCCGCCATCCGCTTCGTCAAGGTCGTCACGAGCACCCTGGCGCCCTTCGCAACCTCCGCACGGACTTGGCCGAGGAGATGGTCCACCTGGCCCTTGGCTGGCACGATCTCGATGCGCGGATCCATCAAACCGGTCGGACGAACGATCTGCTCAACCACATCGGGGCCGGCATGCTCTAGTTCATAGGTCCCTGGTGTTGCGGACACATACACCACCTGATTGAGACAGCCCTCGAACTCGGAAAACTTCAACGGGCGGTTATCCACCGCCGACGGCAGTCGAAATCCATACTCCACCAACGTCCGTTTCCTAGAGTAATCTCCCTCATACATCCCACCGACTTGTGGAACCATCGCGTGGGACTCATCGACGATCAACAGGAAATCCTTCGGAAAATAATCCAACAACGTGGGAGGCGGATCACCCGACTTTCGCCCGCTGAGATGGCGTGAGTAATTCTCGATCCCATGGCAATAGCCCATGGCTCGAATCATCTCCAGGTCGAACTTCGTACGCTGCTCGATGCGCTGGGCCTCCAGCAGGCGTCCCGCCTTCCTGAAATACATCACGCGTTCGTCGAGTTCTTCCTCAATGCCGGTAATGGCTCGCTCATAGCGATCGGGGGCAATGAGGTAATGGGTATTCGGATAGATCGCGATCTTGGGGAGCTTACCCAGCGATTTCCCCGTGAGCGGATCGATTTCATGAATCGCGTCCACAACGTCGCCGAACAGCTCGATACGCACCGACTTCGCCTCAGACGAAGCAGGAAAAATCTCGATCACGTCCCCCCGCGCCCGGAACGTCCCTCGATGAAAATCCGCATCATTGCGCTCGTATTGAATCTCCACCAGTTTCGATAAGATCTTTTCTCGCCTCGTCTCGACGCCTTCCTCCAAATAAATCAGCATGTCATGGTAGACCTCCGGCGACCCAAGCCCATAGATACAGGACACCGAGGACACGATCAGCACATCATTTCGTTGTAATAGTTCGGTCGTGGCGGAGTGGCGCATCTGATCAATCGCATCATTGATGGAGGCATCCTTCGCAATATACGTGTCGCTCTGCGGGATATACGCTTCCGGTTGATAATAGTCGTAATAGCTCACGAAGTACTCGACGGCATTCTGAGGGAAAAACTGTTTAAACTCCTGATAGAGTTGACCGGCCAACGTCTTGTTGTGGACCAGCACAAGCGTCGGCTTCTGAACACGCTCGATGAGATTGGCCATCGTGAAGGTCTTGCCGGACCCCGTCACTCCGAGTAAGACATGGTGTCTTTTCCCGGACTGCACTCCAGCCGTCAACTTGGCGATGGCTTGAGGCTGATCCCCGCAGGCTTGAAAGGGAGCCTCTAGCTTAAAAGGCGGCACGATCCCCCCGGTGAAGCCATGTGAACGGACATCCGGATACACACCAATGACTAGGGACGTCCCAATCTCGAAAGTAAAAAGGGCTGCCGGAAGTTCCGGCAGCCCTTACTCGCAGCAGAACAAATCTACCGTTAACCGCGGCCGCCTCCGAATCCTCCACGCCCACCACCTCCACCTGAACGGGGCTCCTGAGGACGCGCTTCGTTCACCGTTAACGTCCGGCCACCAAGGGGTGTGCCGTTCAATGCGGCAACCGCCGCTTGTGCTTCAGCATCAGACGACATTTCGACAAACCCAAACCCACGAGACTGCCCAGTGAACTTATCCGTAATAATCCGCGCCGAGGCAACCGCCCCATGCGCTGCAAACAGATCGCTTAGCTGTTGCTCGGTTGTTGAATAGGGTAACCCACCGACATAAATCTTCGCACCCATCAGACTCCTCCTTTGACACAATAATGTTGTCTTGGACTCGAGAAAGCAACGAGGAAGGAATGGGCCGAAGGCGTCAACACAGCGGCGACTTAGCTCTGGCTTCCGATCAGATTCCCGGACTGGCCCAATACAACATCTATTCAGGCCTTGTCACTTTCCGCGCCGGTATTGCCAGGCCTTTAGCACACCGATTCGCTCATGCTACTCCAGGCAAATAAGAAAAGGCAAGGTTGAGGCCAAACCGGCTCGCTGGTGAACCCAGATTAATAGGCTGGCGGCGAGGAAAACGGTCGGTGGGAGAAGAGAGGAACGGCATGAAAGCTATCAAACCACATCGTCGATGTTCCAGCAACGACTAACCCAACCTGCCCCAACCCCAATGTTTGGTCTTCAACAGACAGGACGAGCGTTCCATCCACAAACATTTCGATAAAATCCTTGCTGATAATGGTATTCCGCTGCACCCTGAGTGAATGCCACTCAACCGGTTTCAGAGTGACCGGTGCCTGGCCGAGAACCGTTGCCAGTCCGCCAGAGAGCCGAACAAATCGGGCTTGTCGAGCGAGAGGGTCGACGATTGCCGTATAAAAATTCCTTGCATCACGCACCCCCAAGACAACCCCCCCTGATCCAACGGCCCCTTCCGGCATATGAAGTCGAACACTCAGGTCAGGATATTCATACTGCATTCCCTCGGCCAACAGAAGCTGGTAACAATTCTGGGTACAGGTTGAGGAGCCAGCGACCACTTGCGGCGGAGAAGGTGCCGTCGCATGAGCCTGGACCACCCACTCCGCAAGCGGTTCGTCAGTGGAAACCACCTTGACGAAGCTGATGGGCTGAGCGTTAGGGACATCCTGGTCGAACGTCCATTTTTGGAAAAGCCCCCCCACCGCCTGCTTCCTCAGATTGGCAGTTTTTTCCTCGTGTGTTTCATTCTGAATTGCGTACGCCGAGAGAGAGCCCAGCATCAGACTAAGGCCCGTGACAAGGGAAACACAGATTGTCCTGGAAGTTCGTTTCATAACGACACCCGGTCGAGTTGGCTCACACACCGACAGCATCCGCACTACTTCGATTTTCCCGTGTTCTTGATTTGGAGAATCTCACGCTGCAGCCGGTCCCGCTCGGCCAGTATCTTCTTCCTCCGTTGACCTCGAGTCCAGATCCACCACCGCAGTTTCTGACTGAAGCTCACCGTCGGAGTCGGAGCGCTACCGCCAGGAGCCTCCTGAAACGAATAGCCGTCATGGCTGTCACGTTGCTCGAAAAATCGCCGGTACAAATGATCGTACAAGCCTTTCCCTGATTCACCACCTGCCATGTCCACTCCATCACTGATTGAAACGTTCACGCTATCCCAGCTCGTTCGTGTCTATTCAGATACAAAGCACTGAATCGATCGTACTCGCTGATGCAGCGAATACTACCTGGGCTCAATGCAGCTCTGCAAGCGGCGTTACCCACTGTGCTATGATCGGCCACATAAACGCAACGGCCTGATTATGATCAGACGCTCGCCATCAAAACGTGTCTGTCCTTTCACGCATGCCTGGCACGCGTGGGTTCTGGTCTGCACCGTGCTGGCGCTCGGAGTGCAGCCTCCGTCCAGTCTGGCTCAAGTATCGATGTCGACTCTTGAGGCTGCCATCGAATCGCTCTCGGCAGATCGGATGCTCGCCGATATCCAAACCCTCAGCGGACCAGCATTCAATGGAAGGCAAAGTGGCACGGCTGACGACCTGCGGTCGGCACAGTGGGTGGCGCAAGAATTTCGCTCGGCAGGCCTGAGGCTGCCGCTCATTCGCAATAGCTCACCCACACTCTCTTTCCCAGGCGGAAAGGGCAACACCTCATCAGGTGCGATGACAGCCATAATACCTACTCACCGCATGGCGCCCGATCCGGCGTTGCGAGTCGGTACCGCCGATCAGCTGGCCACCAGGAACCTTGGCTCAGACTATCTCCCGATCTTTGATGCGCCATCGGCTGACATCCAAGCCCAAATCGTATTCGTCGGATATGGCATTGTCGATTCGGCGCACGGCATCGATGACTATGCCGGAGTCGACGTGAACAATTGCATCGTGCTCTTCCTACGGGGCAAGCCAGAGCATTATCCACGTCCCGTCACCCACGCCGACAAAGTTCGGCTTGCCCGGGAACATGGAGCAGTCGGCTATCTGACGACGACCGGTCCTCTACTCCACCCCTATGAGATCCGCCGAGGCGTGACTGGTAACCCCAGCGCCTTTTACGGACAGTTGCCACCTGATCAAGCCATTCCCGGCGCCTGGGTCAGCACGGCACTCGCCCAAGACCTGCTCACCGAATTGAACGGAGCCGCTCCCAATCACCTTCGCACGCTTCAGGAACGGCTGAACCAGGCAGCCTCATCACAGGCCACACGCACAGACCGAGTGGCCTCGCTTCATTGGGAGACTGCCACAGAGAACGGCCTCCTGGTCAATGTGCTGGGGATGATCCCTGGAACCGGAACCGAAACCGTCATTGTTGGAGCCCATCGCGATCACTTCGGTCGCCCGGGAGGGATGCTGTTCCCCGGCGCGGATGACAATGCCTCCGGAACGGCAGTCATCTTGGAGGTAGCGCGAACGCTCATGAAGATGGACGTACGTCCCTCCCAAACAATCCTCTTCATCTCATTTAGTGGTGAGGAGCGCGACCTACTCGGCTCACGCCTCTATACCTCTCAGCCGATCATTCCACTTAACACCACGAAGGCCATGATCAACATCGATCATGCGGGCGTCGGCAATGGACGACTCACTGTCGGCGTGACAGGGTTAGAGAAGGACGTCCCTCTCGCAGCAGGGAAAGCTGCGGGCATTCACGACACACTGGATCTCTATGGATTCTTCCCCGGCGGTGACCATGTGCCGTTCAAAGAAGCTGGCGTGCCGACCGTCACGGTGGTGAGTGGTGGGGTGCATCCACACTTTCACCAACCAACGGATACCGCCGAGACCATCGAGTCAGGAGTGTTAACAGCCACCGCTCGGTACGTACTGGCCATGACCTGGCAGCTGGCCTACGAGCCATGAACGGCGGCACCTCGTTTCACAAACGACCTGCAGCGATCGTCAAGGGCAAAGAAGATAGATTCAGAAACATCGGTCAATCCGCCCATTGCAATTGACGATTGATGATGCTGCAGGAAATACCACAACGCAGAGGCAACCAGCTCGCGTACCTACGGTATCTCGTCAAGTAACCCAGACTCGATCGGAGGCAACGGAGCGGTTTCGCGTGGCGGCCCTGGAAGAACAGTGGGGCTACCTGCCTGATTCGCACCTTGGATCAGCCCAATGGATAGCTGTGGTCCGAAGGTCATCATCGCGCCACTCCACGCCTGACCAGTCGTCGGATTGCGAAAGTTAAAGGACTGAAAGTTCGGGGCTGGTGTGTAGAGAAACCCTTGGGTTCCCTGATTATCGATGTACAGACTGCCGCCGCCGAACTTAAACAGCGGAGAGACTCCTCCACTAAACGATCGGACGCTCGATGCGCCTGCGGCACTCTGCGCGAGGACGGCCCGATCAGCGTAGGGCGCCACAACCGCCAGCACACCCAGCAACCCACCTATGACCCTCACACATCGCATGCGGTTGCCTACTTGTTGGATGAGAGGAGCATTAATGTTCATGACAGCGTCCATAGGACACATTATAGTATGCTCTTGCTCAGATCGTCGATCAAGGAGGCATGTATGAATCGCCCAACTCCACCTCGCCACCATCTCGCGAATCTCGTGCTCGCTGGCCTGTGCTGCGTCGTGTCACCATCTCAAAGTTGGAGCCTTGATGTGACTCAGCCTATTCCCGCTGAACGACGTGAAACTGTCTCCCTGGCTGACGCCGCGATCCGCGCACTGCAACACAATCTCGACATCAGCATCAGCCGTCAGAATCGTGAAAGTCGGCTGGCTGATATCATCATCGAACAATCCAAGTTCGACCCCAATCTCAGCATCAATGGTCAATATAACCGAACGGTGAACCCGCTCAATCGACCGGTGTTCGGAGGAACTGATCCGAACCTCCTCGGTCAGATCACAACCTTCGATCAACGCAACCATTCCGTGACCGTGGACGCCTCGACCAACCTCATCACCGGCGGTAATTTCGATGTGAATTATGCTCCGGCACGAAGCAGCGTGAATCAAAATGTCGCCAGAGGATTCCTGTTCAATCCCTCGTGGACGGGCGGCCTGGCCTTCACCTTTACGCAGCCATTACTCAGAAACGCCGGGATCGCGATCAACAAAACCTTCATCAAGGTTGCTCAAAACAATGCCGAGGTTGAGCAGCATGTATTTCGAGATCGTGTGATGACCGTCGTTTCCACGGTGGAGCAGACCTATTGGGAGCTGGTGTTTGCGAACGAAAACTTGAAAGTCGCACAGGCAGCGTTAAAGGCCGCCGAAGAACTCTTAGCCACAAACCGCGCCAAGTCGAAAGCGGGGATCATGTCAATCGTCGACGTACTGCAAGCCGAAGCCGCGATGGCATCCAGGGTAGAGCAAGTGTTGGTAGCGGAGAAAGCCATTCGTGACCAGGAAGATCAATTACGGCGTCTCTTGAATCCGGGCGAGGAAGAGTTGCGTCAAGACGTGCGGCTGACACCCGCCGATGTCCCCGTCACGGTCCTAGAGCCCCTCAGCCTCCAAGAGGCCATCGACATCGCGATCGAACAACGTCCGGAGATCACCCAGGCCAAAAAACAGATCGAGTCCGGTGAACTCAACAAGCAATTCGCCCGCAACCAATTGCTGCCGACGCTGTCGTTTCAAGGCACCCTCGGACTCGCCGGGCTTGGCGGCGACTACGGCGAAGCCTTTACCAGGAACTTCAGCGGCGACTTCTACAACTATGGAGCGGGACTGGTGCTCAGCTATCCGCTTGGCAACCGCGCCGCGGTCAGCACCTATTCCAAGCGCCAACTGGAAGCCAAGAATGCGGAAGTCGCACTTGCCAACGTGCGCCAACAAATCATCGTCGGCATTCGTGAGGCAGTACGTCGAGTCCAAACCGACTTCAAACGCATCGAGACCACCCGTTCGGCACGCATCATGGCGGAAAAGCAGTTGCAAGCCGAACAAGAACGGCTGAAGGTCGGCCTCAGCACCACTCGCTTCGTGCTCGATTTCCAACGAGACCTGGCCACGGCTCAGGGGAACGAACTACGGGCCGTCGTCGATTACAACAAGTCGCTGTCCAACCTCGCACGGCATAAAGCGACCACGTTGGACCGCTATCACCTCGAGCTCTCGTAACCTTCTCATGGCGTCCGGGCCAGGTCGGCTGGCTCCAGATCACATGCTCACTGTGGGAGCAGCACTGCCGCTGCTCCCCATCACAGCAACATTCGGCTACTACGGTCTGCCAGACTCCTGCAGGGAACTGCTCCTCGTTCAATTCGCGCCGCAAGTCCTCGCCTATATTGGACTTGGTCTCTGGGCTGTCCGTACCTCACAGGTCTCGGTACAACTGGGGTTAGAAAAAGAAAAGATGCGGAGCGGCCTGCAGTGGGGAATTCTGACGGGACTGTGCTTGGGCAGTCTGAATACCTTCGTGATTCTGGCAGTCTATCCGCATCTCGGCTACGACATCACGTTCCTCAAGCAGACGCCCCATGGTCTGCTTCCCCCCCTGCTCATGGTGCCATGGCTCATCTGCGGTATCGCGCTGTTCGTAGAAATGAACTTTCGTGGTTTTCTCTTGGGTCGACTAGCTGAACTCGAATCGCGTTGGCTAGGGACCAACTCACGCCCACGGCCGGCGCTCCTCGCCCTCGCAATCAGTTCACTCACGTTTGCATTCGATCCATTCATGGTGAATACATTCCACCATCTCCACTGGATCGCCGTATGGGATGGACTCATATGGGGAACCATCTGGCTCAGAACCCGCAATCTCTGGATTACGATTGTGGCCCATGCTATTGAGGTCATCATCCTGTACAGTGCCGTCAGAGCGACGATAGGATAAAATAGGTTTCGCCGCGCGATCTCAGTGAGGGTGAGGCGCTAGCAGTCTGCTGAAAAACTCGGATTCTGCTTCGCGCACCGTTGCACGGTGATAGAAAGGACTGTGGCATGCTGCATCTCAGAATGCTCAAAAAGGCCGCCCAGCAAGGCCGCAGCGAGCGAAGAGGCGAGGCGTACGCTTCGGTACGTTGAGCCTCTGAGTGATGCGAGAACACCGCTGGAGGACTTTTTCAGCATTCTGCTAGAGCGGGAAGCAATGGAAGCGTTTCACGGAAGCTAAGGAGGAGAGTCGGTGAACGATCTTGGCAAGTATCTGCTTTATTTTCTCTTGGGTGGGAGCATCGTGAGCTTTTCCACGTATCTTGGCTCGCAAGGCAAGTCGTTTCTCGCCGCCATGGCCAGCACGTTTCCCGCCATTACCGGCGTCACCTTTATCTTGCTCTATGGCAGCGGCGGTGGGGCCACGACGGTCGACTACGCCAAGAACTTGCTGTGGTTTGTCCCGCCCTGGACCGTCTATGTCGTCGCGATGATCCTAGGCATTCCGCGCCTTGGCTTCTGGCCGGCGATGGTCGGATCGCTCGTCCTGTATATGGGCTGTGTGGGGCTGGTAAAAATGATGATCCGGTAGGCCGCGCGAGCATGGTCTAACCATCTGCCCATGGCTTGCCAAGGGGTACATGATTGTGTACACTTCAAGCTAGCGAGGAACAACCATGACAAAAACCATGTCGCTCAAACAAGCTCGATCTCGATTCTCTTCTCTGATTGATAAAGCTGACCGTTTGTCAGAACGGGTCATTGTGACCAAGAATGGCACGCCGAAAGCGGTCGTGATGGGAGCTGACGAATATGAAAGCTGGGTGGAAACCCTGGAATTGCTCTCGAATCCGAGAGCGGTCAAAGCCCTCCAGCAAGGTTTGAAAGAGGCAAAGGCGGGAAAAGTGCGTTCGTTCAAGGATGTGTTCGGCGAAGATCAGTGAGGCTCATCAAGCTGACCCACCAGGTCGTCAAAGATCTCGAAGCCTTCGATGATGGAATCCGTGAACGCATAAAAGAATCGCTCCGTCACTTAGCTGACCATCCCCACGAGGGCAAACCGCTCAAGGGCCGATTTCAGAAAGACAAGGTGTGGTCCTACCGGGTGTGGCCCTATCGTGTTCTCTACCGTACAGTCGCCGGCTGGATCGAGATCCTGTCGATTGAACACCGGAAAGACGTGTACCGGTAAGCGAAACCTCTATGCCGGTCCGCTGAAATGTAATCGATTGATCTCCCCGAGAGCGACCAGCATCTGATCGAGGGCGATGGTCACAGAATGGCTGGCCAGGTAAGACGGGCTATCGTTCCCTGCCCAGAGATCCGGTGGGCTCTCCATGGCTCGTACGTTTTGACAGAATCGGCCGATCGTCTGCTGCCAGTGGGCCGGCCCAGCCCCTTCATCAAGAAACAGAACTCGGTCTTGTGAAAAGGGCTGATCGAATTGCCCCGCCCGCTGCTGCCACACCGCTTCCATCGCCTGCTGCCGGTGTGGACCAAGTTCCAACCCACTGGCCCGTTCGTTGAGCGCCGCGAACAACCCACCCACCACGTGATCAACGTGTGCGTCTGGAAAGACGCCTACACAGGCCTGCATCAGGAGATACTTATGGAAGAGAAACACCTCGGCGCTGATACGAGAGTCATCTGCGGTCGGATCATAGACCCGAGCGAGCTCACGCAGCGCCTCCGCCGAGGACCCGGTCAAGACTGATCCAAGCAGCGGCATAATCCGCCTGCCTATGTCGAGATATTCAATGTCCGACAGCAACATCGTCGGATTTCCTTCACTATCCCCAGAAGACCCTCTCTTCGGCAGGAGACTCAAAATGGCTGTTCAGGAAGGCCGCAGCGAGTGAAGGGCCGAGGCATACCCTCTGGGGTATGTTGAGGGTCTGAACGATGCGAGAACGAAGCTGACGGACATTTTCAGTTTCCTGCTACTCGAGCACCACAGCCGTGCCGCTCGCACTCACCATCAACATGCTGCTGTTGGCACCGATCGTTTCATAATCGATATCGATGCCGACAATCGCATTGGCACCCAAGTTCTTGGCCTGCTCGCGCATTTCTCCAAGGGCGATATCCTTGGCCTTCCGCAATTCCTTTTCATAGGCCGCCGAGCGCCCCCCCACGATATCGCGGATCGATGCGAAAAAGTCACGAAAGATATTCGCGCCCAGAATCGCGTCTCCGGACACCAATCCCAGATACTTCACCGCCTTCTTGCCCTCAATATTATTTGTCGTTGACAGAATCATGTGCCCTCCTGTTTAAGGTGCGTTATCCTCTCATTCGATGAACCAATCACCAAGCCTTTCCTGCTTGTGGCCTCTATTCGTCGTGTATTCACGTGACCTTGTGCTTCTCCATATCGCCTCGGAGATATTCATTCAGCGGATCATCCGGGTTTCCCGATAGGCTCCGTTGAATCATGCCGTTGACGTCCGGCGCCATGTTCACCGGGTAAATATTGACGACTGGATGTTCGCGTCGATAGATACGGAACACCTCATCGGCAAAGGCTTGTCCGATTGAGGTGATGCCTTTAAAGTCCAAAATCACCTCTCGAAATTCGTCAATGCGAGCCATTAACCGCTTGGCTTGAGAACGAGAAATGAGCTGCTCTCCCTCGTATTTGAGCAGCACGAGAGGGATGTTGGTCTTTGAGAAGCCAAATTGGTCGAATTCTGCTCGATAGATATCAAAGATCTCCTTGGCCGTGTGACTGGCATTTGTGGCAATTTTCATCACGACCTCTGTGCCATCCTTTGGCGCTTCCTCCGATTCAAACAACCAATCATCCGTTCGTCGGAGCCTGATGAACAGCAACGTCCCCGAGGCGATGCTGCACTCATCAAACATTCGGGAGGTAAAGAAAATGCCTTCTCCTGTATGCTTGGCGGCATCAGTCGTGAGTTTCCCCTTGGCCAACTCCAGAATGGCATGTTGCGGGTCGCTGAGGTTGAGAGCTTGCTGAATCTTGTGGAAGATCCCGACTCCGTAATCGCGGATTGTAATGATGATGGTGGCCGCATCGCGGGAGACACTGATCGCCGCCGTGGTCGACTCAGAGTGGTCAATGACGTTGTTGACCATCTCCGTCACACCGTGAGCACAGATATCCAACACGTTGCTCGGCAGACCAAGCAGGTGCGGTTTCACATCACGAAGCCACACCTGGTCTTCCGTCAGCCCAGGAACAATCTGCAATTCTTTCTGATGACTGTTCAGAACCTTGAGGGCATAGCGCCTGGCCTTGGTCTTTCCTTCTGCTACCAAGAGGCTCACTTTTATGAGGGCCCCCAGGCGATTGACGATAGCGACCCGAGACAGACCGAACTTTTCAGCGGTAAGGCGACCGATGTCAGTCGGATGACTCCCGACATTGCGGATGATAAATTCTTGAATTTCTTGAGATGTTTTATTATCGACAGACACGAAACATCCTCTTACTATCATTTATAACAACATGTTATATTATTGTAAACATGGTTGTTACTATTTTTAACTTGCGGCAAGTTTCGGGAGGCGTCGGAGAGAAAAAAGCCGAATCTCGGGCTCATAATTGAAGAACCCTCAGCTCGCGCCCAATCGGCCACTGGCTTCGATGTGCTCCCCCAACGTGAATCGACGAGAACGAGGAAACTTATCAAGCTGCGGGAATCAGCCAGAGTAGCAGCTTGTGGCATGATTGCACCGCCTGCGGCACAGGCAACAACCAGATTCCTAGATCGATCACGCGTTCGACAGGCAGCGCCCCTGGCCCTCTCCGGCACCGTCACGCATGCTGTGCGAAGGCCTTCCTGTTGACAAGAGGCACACATCGTCATAATATTCCCAATGTGGAGAAATGGGACTATGCGTTCGATCCAGAGAAGAACACCTGGCTCATCCGGGAGCGCGGAATCAGCTTCGAACAGATCATCGCGCTGATTGAAAGCGGCCATCTCGTTCAGGTGCTGGAACATCACGACCGCGAGCGCTATCCCAACCAGCTTCTCTACGAAGTCGATGTAGGTGGATATATTTACGTCGTCCCAGTCGTCAGAGACCACCAGACACTGTTTTTAAAGACGATCTATCCAAGCCGGAAGGCCACGAGAAGCCGCGCGAAAGGACGCCCATCATGAAGAAGAAACTCGTGTTGGATCAAGACGAAGAACAGCTGATCACTGATTACGAACGCGGTGCTTTCAGGCCGGTCAAGAATCAGGACATGGCCAGAAAAGAAGCGATGGAAGCCGCCCGGCGCTACGTGCGCAAGGACGCCCGGATCAATATCCGATTATCGACCGCCGACCTTGAGCTGCTCAAGCAACGCGCCGCCGAAGAAGGCCTACCCTATCAAAGCCTGATCGCCAGCATCCTTCATAAATACGTCAGCCGCTCTGCGCCACAGACAAATTAACCAGTCGCCCTGAGTTCTTCGACTTCGCTCAGAACAGGCATGTCGAAGCCTGCCGTGAGTTCATCGAACCGGATGAACGGAGAGTTTTTCCGCAACCTGCTCGACCGCATTTCGAGGCGCTCTCCTAATGTGAAACGACGCGAGCGCGGGAATTCATCGAGCTGCGGAATCAGCCACAGCAACAGCTTGTGGCACGACTGCACGGCTTGGGGAACCGTCGGAGACATCACGTCACTCCACAACCTACTATCATGCGTTCGTACTGAGCTTGTCGAAGCATGAGCGGATGGGCTTCCCGCAGCTCCCTCGACCACATCTGACTACACTCGCCCAACGGACTCGGAGGCAAAGGGTCAAAGAACAAAGCGCACAGGGCTACGAAAGGTCCAGGGCAAGACGGAAGCCAAGGATGCCGTTGTCCCGGCTGTCGGCATTGCCTATGTCGTCCCGGGTCTCACGCAGGTGTACCGATCCGGCGCCCCGGTAGCCGGCATCGCACCCGTTCCGAAGAGAGACACGTGAGCTCCCCAGCCTGTAGTCCCAGGAACCGCCGCGGATCACGCGCCGGTCGCCACCCTTGTCGATACGCATGGTCTCCAGTCGTTCGGAGTTCCTGGTTTTGTTCACACACCATTCCCAGACATTCCCCATCATATCCAGCACACCCTGTTGCGTGGCCCCCTGAGGATACATCCCCACCGCCGTGGTCCGGTTCAGTCGGCTTTCATAGCTGTTGCAACGGGAACCA
The DNA here is from genome assembly GCA_005116745.1 of Nitrospira sp. NCBI lineage: Bacteria > Pseudomonadati > Nitrospirota > Nitrospiria > Nitrospirales > Nitrospiraceae > Nitrospira > Nitrospira sp. The sequence continues at coordinate 214,703 of SWDS01000002.1, forward strand.
TCCCGCCCGCCTTCCCACGGATATTCGCGCTCTGGATCTCCCCCTGTCGCCGCCTGCTGCCATTCCCACTCTGTCGGTAAACGAACCGGCTGGTCAGGCTGGTGGTGACTGAGCCACCGGCAAAAGGCAACGGCTTCGTACCAGGAGACTGTTTCCCGAGGAGCGTTAGCTTCGTGCCATGACGCGGTACACGCCTCCTCGCTCTGTTCGATGTCCTTCCACCACTCCTCATTTCGATAGCCATCCGTTGCTGTGATGAACGCCGCGAACTGCGCGTTCGTCACTGGGTATTTAGCCATGCGGAAGGGCTTCACCTCGAACACGTGATCGCCATCCTCAAGCTTGACGCTGCCTCCGGGGATATCGATCCACACGATGTCAGGCACACCGTCTTTCACCCCGACACCGGGTCGCGTATCGCCGAACTCGGCGAGCGTTTGGCCGATCAGTAGCCGCTCTTGATGCGAGAGCTCCTCCTCTAATTTCGCAAGCAGCAGCTGGTGAGGCTTCAGAAACCGCTCCAACTCGGGAGAGAGACTCTTGCCGAACTGCTCGAGCGCATTAAGCACCTTCTTCGCACGGTTGCCAAGCCACAGCTCGTGTGGATTGTCGCCGCCCTTCTGCCATCTCCTGGCTTCCACTTCAGCATGATCGATATCACGCAAGGCTTCCCCGCTCTTCTCAATCCAATCTTTGAGCTCCGGCCAGGCAGTAAACAACTTCTCATGGGCGACCTCCACGACGGCCTCTTGGCCGGTCCCGCTCGTGACCAAGACGCGGCACTCTTGTCCTGCCAATGCGTCGATGAGCTTCTTGGCGGCCTGATTCGAACTGAACATCGAAACGGCCGCGCGGCGTCGCGTCGGCGGGCGTTCTCGTTCGAGGTGCATGAGTTCGGCAAAGACGCGGTCGAACGATCCGCCCACCTGTTCGTCCAAACCAGACAAGACGTCATTGGTCTTTGTCGCGATCGCACCGACCACACCACCAATGGCCTCATAGGCCTCCATCCTAAAGATCCGGCCCTTACGCCTCTCAAAGAGTTGCTTGAGGGCATATTCGACAAGGGCCAGGTTCCCCGGCTCTTGCCCAGTATCCTGCAAGATCCGCTCGACAAGTCCCTGCTCAAACTCGTATCCGGTGGCGTGAGCCGGTTTCTCGATCATGTCCTGCAATACCCTCGGCGATACAGGACCCAAGTGATGCCGGTAAGGACTGTTGAGCAGGGCCAGGGTTGATTCGTACTCTTCCAGCTTCCCAAGAAATTCGCTACGGATAGTGGCGATGACTCTGAGCCGATTGGTCTGGTCTTGCGCCGTGCCGATCACTTGCTCAAGAAACGTCTGAATGTCCGGCTCGTGAAAGCCACTCGTAAACACCTCCTCGAATTGATCGACGAACAGGATCAATTCCTGCCCTTGGGTGAGATGCTGAGAGAGGAGGTCCCGAAACGTCGAGCCTGTGGCTGTCAATCGTGGCCGAACGGCGAGCTGGAAGATCTCTTTGAGTCCACGGGCCAACGCATCCCAGGGGGTGTCGCCATCGCTCGGCTGGATGCGCTGCCATAGCCATTGCGCGTTTCCAGGTAATCGCCCTTGTTTGGTAATAGCCTGCCAGACTCCCGCCGCGACCACGGACGATTTCCCAGATCCAGACGCCCCGATGACGAGCAGTGTGCGTCCCCCCGGCTCACTCATCTTGGCGACGAGCTCGTCCACTTCACGATCACGCCCGAAGAACAACGGCGCATAGTCCTGGTTAAACCACAGCAACCCCCGATAGGGCGACGTGCCCTCCGGCCAATCGATGCGAACCTGCCGCGGGCTTGGCTGCCCTCTCTCTTCTTCATCTTCCTTCAACGCTTGGTAAATAAGTTTCTCAAGCTCATCGACATTGCTAAACGATGCACACATCACTTTTGCATCATTCAGTCGTTGACGAAACTGCTCCTGCCGATCGCCATACCTCACATCCATGAAGCGCCTCAGTGGAACCGACGCCTCCGGATCGAGTAGGAAAAGGAACCGTTTTATGGTTGGTGCTTCCGTCGCCGCTTGAAATTCGAGTTCGGCATAGGAGACTTCTGGCTGGTCACGAACAGGAGAGCCATAGCGCAACCCGATCAACCCAATATAGACATCGCATTCACGAACGCACTTCTTACAGTACTCGGCAGGTTTTTCATCTCGCGCCGTGAAATACCCCATATCGCGTGGCACACTTCCAGCCCGATTCACCGCCGCAACTGCAGCGTCGATAAACGATCTCTTTTCAGGATACTTAGCGAATTCTGACGTGTGACTGATGAACACTTTAAGAATCTTCGTCATCTTTGCACTCTCAAGGGTGGGTACGTACGCAGCGCATTCTACGCTTCCATTAGACAAAGGCAAGAACCAGGAACAGCCTTGGCCACTCTCGTCCCTGCTCCGTCATTGATCCAATCGTCACCAATTGCTACGATGGTCGGTCTTTCACCTGTGGAATCGCTCGCTATGCCAAACCCACTGCCCCCCAAACCCTCGACCGATCACCTCATCATTGAAGGCGCCCGGCAGAATAATCTGAAGAACGTCTCGCTTCAGATTCCCCACAACAAAGTCACGGCTATCACTGGCGTCTCAGGATCGGGAAAATCCTCGCTCGCGTTCGACACAATCTTCGCGGAAGGGCAATGGCGCTATGTCGAGTCGCTCTCGACTTATGCCCGCATGTTTCTCGATAAGGTGGCTCGCCCGGACGTTGATCGCATTCTCAACGTGCGCCCGGCCATTGCCATCGAGCAGAAGAATCAAGTGCGCACATCGCGCTCGACGGTTGGGACGACGACGGAAATTGCCGATCTCCTGCGCCTGCTCTTCGCCAAGATCGGCAAGTCCATCTGTCCTGACTGTACGCAAGAGGCCCGATCGTTCCAGCCAGACAGCGTGGCAGACGACCTGCTGACACGATGGCCTGATGCCAGGGCCATGATACTGTTCCCAATCGCAACTCCTTCACCCAAGGAAGAGGCGACTTTTGTCCAATCACTCCTGACGCGGGGGTTTGCCAGGCTCAAAGCAAACAACGAGATCGTTGATCTACATGAGGTCGGACAGCGTTCACTCCACAAGCTCTCCTCGCTCCACATCGTCCTCGATCGCCTAGTGATCCGGGAAGACAACCGCACTCGTCTCGTCGAAGCAGTGGAAACAGCCTTCCGCGAAGGAGAGGGCCGCTGCTCAATCGACCTCATCGGTCATGGACAACAGTCGTACAGCACGAAATCGCTCTGCCAGAAATGCGGGCGCACCTTCGAGCCCCTGCGGCCGGTTCTCTTTTCGTTCAACCATCCGTTCGGCGCCTGTCCCGAGTGCAAAGGCTTCGGCAATGTGCTGCGGTACGATCCTGAACTGGTGATCCCTGACCAAGCCAAGTCACTTGCCGATGGAGCGGTGGAACCTTGGAGTAAACCGAGCTCTGCCTGGTGGCAGAAGCAAATGATCACTGCGATGAAACGAAAAGGCGTCGATATCACGATCCCGTTCACATCGCTTCCCACGGATACTCAGCAACTGCTCTGGCAGGGTGACAAGTCCTTCGATGGGATCAACGACTTCTTCGAGCACCTGGAAGGCAAACGCTACAAGCTCCATGTCCGTGTCTTTCTCAGCCGTTACCGTACGCCTTTCGATTGTCCTGGTTGCCATGGCAGCCGCCTGAAGCCGGACGCGCTGTTTGTCAAAATCGCCGATGCCGATATTCATGCGACGACGGAACGGACCGTCGAGAGTCTTTCAGGATGGGTAGACTCCTTACCCCTCTCGCCCACTGAGCAAGCGATCGCCGAAGATATTCTCCGTCAGCTCACGGCCAAACTGAGCTTCCTCCAACGAGTCGGCCTTGGGTATCTGACGCTCAACCGACAGACGAAAACGCTGTCCGGTGGTGAGGCGCAACGAGTTGCGCTGGCGAATCAGCTGGGTTCTCGGCTCGTTGGCACACTCTACGTCCTGGATGAACCGACGATTGGCCTTCATCCAAGGGATACCGACCTCCTCGCCGAGATCCTTCACGATCTTGCCAATACCGGAAACACCGTCGTGGTCGTTGAGCATGATCGCCGCATGATCGAATCAGCCGACTACATCGTTGAACTCGGTCCTCACTCCGGTGAAAAGGGCGGCGAGATTGTCTGTGCGGCACCAGCCAATGAATTCATCCAGGACCGTCGTCCCACAACGGCTCGATACTTGCGAGGCGAAGACCGCATTCCCCTGCCCGTCAAGCGACGACCCGGCAACGGCAAGATGCTGGTGATGGCTGGCGTGGCTGAACATAACCTGAAAGACCTGTCCGTTCGGATTCCCCTCGGCATGCTCGTGTGTGTCACCGGCGTCTCCGGCTCTGGCAAAAGTACATTAGTCGAAGACACTCTCTACCGCGCCGTGGCCCGCGCGTTTCGCGTGGACTCCCTTCCCATGGGGCGCTTTAAGGCCATCAAAGGCATCGAACACCTCAAAGGCATCAAGTTGATCGACCAACAGCCGATCGGACGCACTCCTCGCTCCAACCCCATCACCTACCTGAAAGCCTTCGATGAGATCCGCCGGCTGTTTGCGTCTGAACGGGAAGCACTCACGCGAGGATTCACACCAGGCCACTTTTCGTTTAATGCCTCTGGCGGTCGCTGTGAACGCTGCGAAGGCAGCGGTGTGGAAAAGCTAGAGATGTATTTCTTCGAGGATATCTACGCACCCTGCGAGGTCTGTGACGGCAAGCGCTTCAAACCGGAGGTCCTGAAGATTCGTTACCGGGGCAAGAACATCTCCGATGTGCTCGGCATGACCGTGGAGGAGGCGCTCTCCTTTTTCACTGGAATGCCCAAGCTCCAGGAACGCTTACACCTTCTCACCTCCATCGGCCTGGGGTATTTGCGCCTAGGCCAATCGGCCACCACACTCTCCGGCGGCGAAGCTCAGCGGTTAAAAATCGCCGCCGAGCTGAAGGACAGCAGCGCGAAAGATGTCCTCTATGTCATGGATGAGCCAACGACGGGCTTGCACTTTGACGACATCAAGAAGCTCCTCACCGTTCTTCACAAACTCGTGAACGCCGGCAACACCCTGGTGGTCGTCGAGCACAACCTCGACGTCATCAAATCCGCCGACTGGATCATCGACCTCGGCCCAGAAGGCGGCGCCGCAGGGGGGCAAATCATTGCGGAGGGAAGACCGGAGCAAGTAGCAAAAGTAGCGGCGTCACATACGGGGCAGTTTCTAGGCAAGATATCTTGAGCCGACGGATATTGACGTAATTCTGTACAGAATATAGACTTAACTAGCTACTAAGACAAAAGGGGGAACTCGATGGGAATTACATCCAAAGATGTCGTTTCACTCAGTCAAGCACGAGCAAAGCTCACCGAGTTGTGCGACGAGGTACGAACGAACGGGAGCGAGAAACTTATTACCAAGAATGGGGGTAGCTGCGCGGCGCTCATCGACGCAGATCGCCTGGACTATTACCACCGGCTAGAGCGGGAGCACATCCATCTCGGACTACTGGAAGAAGCCATCAAAGGTCTCACTGACCTCAAAGCAGGCAAGACCATGAGCCTCGCCCAACTCAAAGCACGTCATGGCCGGTAAACGACCGAGGTTTACCGAAAACTTTTCTGCTAATCTTAGCGCCATTGAAGAGTTCCTTGAACCCCACAGCCGCACAACATTCCGCCATTTCCTCGCTCGACTGTTCGACGATGCCATACCAACTCTGTGTCGGTTTCCACAGTCTGGCCGATCGTTTTTAGCCCGCACAATCAAGTCCACAAAGGCAAGAGTGCTGAGCAAGCGGCTGAGCACGCTTCTCGGCAAACAAGACGACCTGCGTGAGTTTGTGATGGACCAGTATCTCGTGTTGTATCTCGTACGCCGAGACCAGGTGATCTTCCTCGCGGTGAAACATCATCGACAGCTGTCGTTCGACCTCAAAGGATTTTGGCATGAGGAATAGCTACCTGACACTGCGGATATAACACTCTCATGGTCGTGACCCGTCTCAATGTGTCAAGTCGGCTGATTATCGACCTGGGCCTCGAAGGCGGGGCCGGCGGCGGTCAGATCATAGCCGAAGGACGACCGGAACAAGTCGCGAAGATAGCTGGATCACGTACAGGACGGCTTCTCACAAACGCCTTAGCGAGAGCATCTTCCATAGATTGAGAAGTCTCTGAGGCCTTGCCGTGTAACAATATGATTGTTTATACTGTCCATGTACATCGCATGTACATTTTGGAGGGGCCATGACTACTGCGCTGAAGCACAAGCACCTCGTATTGGATCAGCGAAAGATCGATGCTGCAAAGCGATATTTCGGAGTTACCTCCGAGCAGGAAGCGATTGATAAGGCACTCTCTCTCCTGATTGAGGAACAACGACTGAGTAAGGCGCTTCGACCTCTGAAAGGAATTTTGAAAGGCGACGACCGACCATGGCCTTACCGATAGGTGGCAAGGTCCTCCTCAATACGAATGTCTTCATCGATTTCTTAAGAGCAGATAGACACACAGAATGGGTCTTGGGTGGACATGGGAGTGTTGTGCGGTTCATCTCAGCCATTGTTCTACTTGAACTTCGGCTCGGCGCAGACACACCAAAGCGCAAGAAAGCCATTGACCGACTTCAACACGCATTCTCTTCCGAACGCACTCTCGGCCTGACGCCTACAGTTCTTGATCGGGCTGGGCAGCTCTTTCGAGCCATGTATGGAAACGCTTCCGGATTACGCGACCGGCTTGGGCCCATGAATGATGTTCTCATCGCTCTCACAGCAAGAGAAATCGGCGCAACCGTCGTGACCAGCAACGTGCTCGAATTTCGGCGAATCGCAGCGAAAGTCTCAGGCCTTAAGATTGTTGAACCCTAGCGACTCTCTCCAGAAACTCGTGAATGCCTGCAACACCCTGGTGATCGTCGAGCCAACCTGGATGTCATTAAATCCGCCGACTGGATCATCGACCTCGGCCCAGAAGGCGGCGCAACCGGCGGGCAGATCTTTGCGGAAGGCCGGCCGGAGCAGGTGGCGAAGGTGACGGCGTCACATACAGGAAGGTTCCTGTTTGAAGTGTTGAAACTTGCTTGAGCCTAGGTAGCTTGCGATCAGTAATTGTCTAATAATTGTGGATCGCATAAAATTTCGTAGCATCGCCCATCCGGGCGGCCATCTTTATCTATTCCACCCAGAATAGATCCTAGGTTCAGCTCCGAGCTACCAAGTGCACGTATTAAGGAGTGACCATGATACGCGCTACCTGATGGGTGTCGTTGTGGGTTAACCACGCCTTCATGGATGACGGCGTTCTTGAGAATCGAACCATTAAAATAGGCGATAATTTTTGAATGCAGGTGGTTCACATAATTCGTGAGATGGTCAAGCTTCTCAAAGTATTCGCCGTGGACCAGCCGATGCCGTAATGCTCCTTTCCCCTTGTCTTCCTTTGTGCCCCACAAGTCTTCCTTCAGATCCTTCCCAAGAATCTGTTCAAGTTTGATGAAGTCAATCGAGTACTTGGTTCCACTCGAGTTCTTCTTGCATAGAGCCTCAATCGCGCTTAGCATCAATAGCAGTTTAGACGAATACCCGGTGGTGTTAGTGGCATCTTTCCAATATTGATAAAATGCATCCGGCACCTCTGAATTTTCGAGCAGTACTTCTAGTGCCCAGCGCTCGTTTTCTTCAAACATGAGGCCGACTGGCCCATGCGGTTTTGTCCACCTGAAGACACCACAACTACAGTCACTGCGAAGCACAAAGTAGGGTTGATCAAGCCATTCCATATAACATTGACTCAGTACGAAAATCCGGCAGGCAATCTTTGTCAGGCGTTCCCCAAATTCTCGTCTAGCCTCCTTAACGTTACCTGCCTCAATGTTGAACCTTGCTAACCAATACTGATGAGTCCAGTAACCCTGATCCAGATTTTCCTGCCAAGCGGAAAGTTCAACTTCGTTGCAGGTAAATCCGAAACCTTGACCAGAAGACTGATCGACTGCATTATCAGCAAGCGTGTGGATACGCTGTTCAATCAGATACCGCATTCAGACTTCCACAACCAGGCGAGGCAAAAATAAGACATACTGATCCGACCATGAAAGAGTACGCACTTTGCAAGCAAGAACATCCCGAAAATCCGCTGTTTATTTGCTTTCCAAGAATTAAGGCACGCACTATTTAGCGTTCGCCTCAGTAATATTCTCCGATCGGTCCTTAGTATCTGCCTTACGTGCAGATCCCGGAGTTACTCCTCGTCTGGCTTTTTAGGCTTCGCCGGAGGCTGTTCACCTTCCAGCTTCTTGTGCAGATACTTTTTGCTGAACGTGGTGATGCCAAAGGCAAGTCCGATAGCGATGGGGACGAACACCGCCGAGGCAATATTCGCATTCTTGAGCCAACCCATTTCCTGAAACCCTTTGAACACATATCCACAAAGTCCTGCCAGGTAATAGGCGATGACAATAATCGACAACCCCTCGACGGTGTGCTGTAGCAGCACTTGGCTCTTCGTCGTCTTGTCGACGCTTTTAAGCAGTGCGAGGTTCTGCGATTCCAGAATCAAGTCGATACGGGTCCGAATGATGGTGATGATGCCCTCGAATCCGCCACGGAGCGTGTCGATACGACGCAAGAGCTGTTGATGCCCTTCCGCCACACCAGTAATACCGCTCAACACATAATCGGAGATGGGCCGATAGGACTCCATGGGGTGCTCGGCAAGAGACGCCAACGTCGTATGCACGATCTTGTCATAGGGAAGCGAGGCGGACAGCTCGAAGTGAAGTGTTCCAGCCATGCGGTTAGTCTTGAGCAGATCCTGCGTGAGGGTATTCAACCAGCGTTGCAACGTCTGGGAATCAGCGTGTCCGATGTGGTTCGTGATGATCTCGCGCTGTTTCAGATGAACCTGCTCGAACTTATAGACCTGATCGACGGCAGCGGAGAACAGCGGTTTCTGCATCAGTAGCAAATGATAGTAGGTCTCGATCCGCACAATGGCATCGACAATGTCTTTCAGGCGTGAGGGATCGCCTTGCGACGGCCCGACACTGACCCAATACCGTTCTCGCTCTTGGTCGTCCGGTGTAAAACTTGTCGCGACACATGTCTGCTCATTGAAGATTCGGCTGCCGTACAAAACCGGGCCAGGCATTAGTCCGCGCAACTCCTGACGAGGCGGGAGCATGCCCGTCGTCAGCAGAATGTCCAAACGGCAGACCACCGTCCCAAGCGGCTCCACGGGAAACGTGTACTCTGAAAACGTCAATGGCCCAAAAGTCGGTGCGCCGTTCGCTTGCGGTGGTAGATGCCAGAGCTGGTAACTATAGTATTCCGTATGGGCTTGCCAGATGAGGATAAGCCGATCGCCGTGTTCCGATTCCTTCACACCGTAGCCGAAATTCTCCCTGACGTAGGTCGCCTCGGCAGAAATCTTAAGATGTCCCAACAGCGATTGGAATTCCACCCGACTGGCTGGACGCTGTGTCGGCGGGTCGGACATCCGAAAGGCTTTATAGTGCACATGGGCTGGGGCCCGCAGCCATCTCCCGATCGGCTGGTGCGGGCGTTCGTGTAACTTTCTCAACAAGGCCTCGGCTCCTGGCCGAGACGTATCTGGCTGATTCACGTGTGTGTTCTCCCTCTTCGTATACGCTCTCTCATCCAACTCCACGTTTGACGCGACGATCGCGTCAGGAACCTTGCATCCGAACGATCATGCCGACAGGGATGACCTCCGCGACAAGCCACGCTCCCTCACAGCAGAGACGAGCCTAGCACTCGGCGTGGGCACGCTTCAATGATGATGGAGTCGATGTCGGTCGGGACGCGCGAAGGCTTCAGTTACAGGATGGATCGAAGGGCATGTCGACGTACGGCTGATAGGCTTCGCCCAGCGTGAGAAGAATGTCCCCCCAGACACGCGTCGGTTCTTTTTCAAACACTGCCTGCGAATCTGCGGGTAAGGTGATCCAGGAGCCAGTTTTCATTTCATTCTCCAGCTGGCCTGGTCCCCACCCCGAATAGCCAAGATAGGCGCGGAAAGATTCCTTCGTCCCGACACCGGTGAGAATGCGTTCGACCATGCCGACGTCTCCGCCAAGGCACACTCCGTCGAACACGTGGTGCGCATTATCCGGAAACTGATCACCCCGGTACAGCAGCATCACTTGATTCGTCTGCACCGGACCACCGGCATAGAGCACATGGGCTGATCCCTCCAGCACCGGGATCTGAGGCAAGGCCTCAGAGATGGACATGGCCGTCGGACGGTTTACGATGACGCCAAGCGCTCCTTCCGATCCATGTTCACATAGCAACACAACGGTCTGGCGGAAGTTCGGATCGCGAAGGCTTGGCGCCGCGATCAGAAACATCCCTTTATGAAGTTTGGTGTCCATAGAGCGAAATCCTACTCTGCCCACGCAACTTGCGCAAGCACTGGGCAGCTCTCAGCAGGAAATGACAGTGGCGAGAATTTACATCTTGTACAGCGACGTACGACGGTCGCGAAGCAGATCGTTGTAGCGATTCAAACTCTTGTTGCGGGCTTGCGCCGGATCAATCTCAACGATCGTCAGCTCTTCTTGGTCATGCGACGCCCGATGTTGAATCACCCCCTTCGGGGTGACCACTTCGCTCTGGCCGATATAGGTCAACCGCTCTTTGCCACCCCGTGCCTCGCTACCAATTCGATTGCACGTCACGGCAAACACCCGATTTTCGAGACATCGCACCGGCATGGAATCCGGGCAGTTCGGCAAGACCAGATTGGAGGGATGACAAATGATCTCGGCCCCCTGCATCGCTAAGGTGCGTGCCGCCTCCGGGTAGTACCAATCGAAACAAATCATGATCCCGATCTTTGCAGCTCCGATGTCCCACACAAGAAATCCTGAGTCGCCGGGCGTGAAGTATTGTGTCTCTTCGAAAAAGAGATGGGTTTTCCGATAGCATCCCAGAAAACCAGACGGTCCCACGACCACGGCGGAGTTGTAGCAGCGGGAACCAGATCGTTCAGGAAGTCCCGCCACAAGGTGCATCTTGCGGCGTTTCGCGATGTCGACCAGACAACGGACCGTGGGACCATCAGGAACCGGTTCAGCGAGCTGATACGCTTCCTGTTGTGAAAGAAACTGATAGCCGGATGCAAACAACTCCGGCAGTACAATGAGATCCGCATCCGCCTGATCCAGCTTGGCCGTGACCATCTCCAGATTCTTGGCCACCTCACCGAACTGTGGATCGAATTGGTAGAATCCGACTTGCACGTCACACTCCCGTCATACACGAACGGGCAGGGAGTGTGTCCCTGCCCGTCTGAAAACTCGCTGACCGCTAAAAGACGTCAGCGACAAACCCTGCTGCGTTACTTTACTTCAGCCAAATGCGTCGCGCCGCCATCTGCATGTTCCGTGCATGCATCGGCATGTCCGGCCTTGCCATGTTTCACAGCTTCCGTCAGGTGTTTGATCCCTTCCATCAAATGGGGATTTTTCAGTCCAGCAGCCGTCGCATGTTTGAGGGCTTCACTCGCATGCTCAACACAGGCGTCCGCATGCCCTTCTTTCCCATGTGATGCAGCGCCTCTCGCGTGTTCGACCGCTTCAGCCACATGCTTGTCGCCGGCGAGCGCTAAACCCGTCAGCACCGGCACGCCAACCAATACACCAAGTCCGAACACCAACATCGCACTACGACAGATTCTTCTCATCATGGCTGCCTCCTTGATGGTTGAAGATGCGAACTTTTACGTTGGAAAATACTTGAATTCACCTTACACAGCGTTCTGCAAGACTGTCAAGAAGGTTTGGAGGCTGGACCAAACCCAAGCATTTTCTGAAGCGCATGAAAATCTTTTTCGGCTGGACAGGCGAAGTCTCGACTCCACTCCCACCACGACCCAGGATAGTTTCTGAGCTTTGAATACCCGACAAGCTTGAGGATGAAATAGAGCCAGGCCGATCGCACGCCACCGGTACAGTAGCAAATGACGTCCTGTCCGTTGCCGATCCCCTTTGCGACCAACATCTCCTTGATCACCGACAGATCTTTCACCGTCGCATCCTTATTCAAAAACCCATTCCACGCCACGTGGATGGCTGAGGGGATGTGACCGGGCCGTGGGATACCCGACAGCTCTTTGCCTAGATACTCTTCAACGCTGCGCGCATCGAGAATCGCCGTCTGTGGATGCGGCCCCCTGACAAGGTCTTTCAGATCATCTTTCAATGCAATCAAATCCAGACGTGGTCGAGCGGTGAAGTTTCCCCTCGGTGGGGAAACCAGTCCATGCTCAAACGGCCGCTTTTCCGCCGTCCACTTCACCCACCCCCCATCCAAAATACGCAACCGGGTGTGGCCCAGATAGTCCAACATCCAAAACATCCGCCCTTCGTCGCCCCAGTTGTCGAACGGATTGGAATAGATCACCACCTCACTGTCTTGATTGACCCCAAGCCGCTGGAGAATACGCTCGATCTCGCCGAGAGCTGGATTGAGCAAGCCTTTCGCGACGGCATTGGGATCGCTATATTCATGCCACGTGGAATGCACGGCCCCGGGAATATGCCCGCCGAATTCATATGCGGCCTTGCCTCGCACGTCGATAATCACCACGCCCGATTGACCGAGCTGCTGCTGAAGCGATTCAGTATCGATGAGTAATGGATGTGTCACGATGCCTAGCTCTTTCTAGCCCACGACGGGCAATTCAGCTGTGCGCGACAGCTTTGCAACTGTTGCCATCCTGTTGGCGACGGACGTGCGATCGCCCGGTTTCTTGGTGCTCCAATGCGGTTTTCAACTCGCCCGATAACGGAAACTCTTGCTCATAGACGACAAATCGATAGGGATCGTTGCCGGTCAAGCCGTATTTCGTGTGCAACATCTCATGCTGTCCATCGGTCAGAATATGGTACCGCACCCGTGTTTTCAGCTTCAGTCCGTCCGTCTTCTCGGGTATCCGATACGCAAACTGATAGTCACGGCTGGCCTGCGGGAACAGTCGATTATCATACAACTCTACGATGACAGGCTGCCAGAGTATCCACCGCCCCATCGTGGAACTCTGCTGCTCCAGTATGTGTCCCTGCTGATCTTCGACAAGGAACTCCACCGTAAAAAATCGATCGGGGTCACCTGTTGGAATCTTATGCCCGGCACCAGCATTCGTCAGCGTGAGCGTAAACCCAACCCGATCGCCAGGCTTCGGAACAGAGATATCCGCTTTCACCTGAACAGCAATCGCTCGCGACACCATCCCTTGATCATGTCCGCCCCGCCAGAGATGTTGACGCCCCTTGCGGACCGGTCCACCCAAAGCCACCGGTCTCTCAATCTCCGGCATGTGGCAACTCTGGCAGATGAAGCCTTGCTCCTGCCAGTACTGGCCTTCATATTCCGCATAGGTCCCGCAGGGTCCCACGTTATAGAACTGGGCCGGGCCGGACACTACATTATGACAGCGGTAGCACAGCTGAGCTGTTTTAAAATTTGGGTCAAATTTCGTGGGATGTGGCGCCACGGAATCTTCGAACGGCCCATGGATCACGCCATCGCGCACATGGCAGGCCGCACAGGTGACCGATTCCTTTTGATACTCCGGATCATAGTGCGGGTTTGGCTCTTGAATGGCTTTCTCGACTCGTCCACGTGGAATCTCTTTCACCAGTGTGGGCTGCTGATTCTCGAGCGGTGTATGGCAATTCAGGCAAACCCAAATGTTCTTATCCTTCTTCCAGTAGGCCTGAAAAAACGGATCTTCGTAGGCATGGGCATGAATGCTCGTCTTCCATTCCTCATAGATCTCACGGTGACATTGGCCACAGGATTCGGCTTTGAGACTGGTCAACCCTTTAGGGACGTTCTGAAACGGAATGGCATGGGCATAGTCATCGCGTAACCCGAAGATCACGACCGGTTTGATCTCCGCGTAATAGAGATACACGATGGCCGCAGCCACAATGGCCCCGAGAACAATCTTCAGTCCACGTGTCATGCGTTCAGAAGCGCGCCGATGTGTGCGTGAACGGAGGCGGCAAGCGCCGTTAGGTTATATCCGCCTTCGAGTGAGGAGAGAATACGGCCGTTCGCGTGGCGTGTGGCGATACCCGCCACAATCTCGGTTAACTCCGCATAGCCGGATTCAGTCAATCCCATACTCGCCAACGGATCATCCTTATGCGCATCGAAGCCGGCTGAGATGATGACAAACTCTGGCTTGAAATCATCTGCTGCCGCTAGCAGCACTTTCTGAAACACAGCGCGATACTCGTCGTCTCCCTCACCGGCTTCCATCGGCACATTGATGGTGAATCCTTCCCCAGCTCCCTTGCCGCGCTCCGTTCCTCGGCCTGTGCCCGGATAATGGGGATACTGGTGGGTACTGAAGAAGAGAATCGAGGGATCGTCCTCAAAGCTATGCTGCGTCCCATTCCCATGGTGCACATCCCAATCAACAATCAAGACTCGCGTGAGTCCATACTTTTTCTGGAGATAGCGGGCAGCAATCGCCACATTATTGAAGAAGCAGAACCCCATCGCTTGTCCCGCTTCAGCATGATGACCTGGAGGCCGAACAGCGCAGAACACGTGATCAACCTCCTGTGCCATGATGGCATCCACCGCCGCCAGTGCGCCTCCCGCCGCTAAATAGGCAGCCTGCAGTGTGCCTGGGGACATAGACGTATCAGGATCGAGCGAGACACGGCCACTCGCGGGTGCTTGGCGGGTGAGCGACGCCAGATAATTGGAATTGTGGACTTGCGTGATCCACTCATCCTCGGCCTTTCGCGGCTCGATCCTGACCAATCGAGCAGCGACTCCGCTCTCCTCCAATCGCTGCATGATCGCGCGCAACCGATTGGGAGACTCGGGATGCCCGGCTCCCATGTCATGCTCAAGATACGCTGGATGATAGACGAGACCTGTCTTCCCCATATACACCCTCACACGCACACGCAATTTCAAGTCAGAGTATCATGCAGAAAACGCCATAGACAATGTGCGTCAGCACTGCTATCGTTTCCCACGAACAACAGGAGCCATCATGCCCAATCCACGAATCGAACCGCTGAAGAAATTCCTGGCCATGGACCCGAACGACGATGTCGCCTGGTTTGGGTTGGGGAAAGCCTACATGGACGACGGGAACTTTGAAGAAGCCGCGAAGGCGCTCCAGCAATGCATCACGGTAAAACCTACCTACTCAGCTGCCTATTATGGGCTCGCGCAATCTCTCCAGAAACTGGAGCGCCTCGACGAATGCCGAACCGTCTGTGCGACGGGCATTGACGTCTCGACGAAGAACGGTGATGCCATGGTGACGAAGAATCTTGAGGCGTTGACGCGTTCGTTGCCGTCGTGACGTCTGGGGTCCCATCCACGTCTCCCTTTCGCCTCCCATCCTGGGCCATCCGTCTTGCGCGTCGGCAGCAACACCCGATCGTGGCGGCGTCCGATCGTATGCGATTCGTCATCCAACTCGCGCTGACCAACGTCACCGCTCAGACCGGTGGCCCCTTCGGGGCGGCAGTCTTCGAAACCAAGACAGGACGACTCATTGCCGTCGGGGTAAACGTCGTCGAACCCACCAACTGTTCACTTGCCCATGCCGAAGTGGTCGCCCTCGCCAACGCACACGCGACTCTGAAGCAGTTCGATCTCGGCGCGCCTGGTATGCCGAAGCTCACACTGATCACGAGCTGTGAACCCTGCGCCATGTGTTATGGCGCGATTCTTTGGTCCGGGGTTCGAAACGTCGTCTGCGCCGCGCGGGGGTCCGACGCAGCGGCAATCGGGTTCGATGAAGCTCCAAAACCTAAAAACTGGGTGGCCACGCTGGAAGATCGCGGAATTTCCGTGACCCGTGACATTTGCCGAGACGAGGCCATTGCGGTCTTTCAACGTTATCAGCAAACCGGCGGTCGAATTTATAATGCCCGGAAGGGGCGATAAATAAGCTCGGTAACCAGTAGGGTATCCGTGGCGTGGGCTATCGGCTCGTATATCAGACCCACCGTCAAACGCACTAACCTAATCACAGTACTCTTTCGAGAATTACGCCTTCGAAAAGAGCGTTACCGTTTGAGCTTATTCCGAATCGCCAGCGCGAACATGGCAAAGAGTGCAGGGCCGGCAATGGCCTGAAACCAACTCATTGTACGAGCCCAACTGAGTCCTTCCCTTAGCACCAAGAAATCAGGCTTCAAAAAAACCATCGTCGCCGCGCTGAAGCCTGCAGCTTCTAGCAATTCAATCTCAGCACGTTCCTGACCTCCCCCAGATACATCCATGTCTTTTTTGACCTCGCCACCACCCGATTCAAAAATCACGAAGGACGGACTCCGAAAGGGCACTGCAGGAAACAAAATCGAATTCTTATTCAGCGCACCTTCAGATTCCTTACCGGGCGTCCTCACAGTGGCATAGATATCTGATACAGAGAACGCCACAGGTTGCGGATGGGTAAGACCATTTTCACCCTTATAGACAAGAGTACCCATCACGAAAAAGAGCAAAAACCACCCCACCGGCCTCAATGCACGTTCCCCATAGCCATTGATCAGCCAGAACAGATTCAGCTGAATCTTCGTAAACCACGGCACCTCGGGATTGATTCGCCGAAGTTCTTTTTCATTAAAATGGAAGTCACTGGCGTAGATGTAATCCTTGTCGTGCTCGTAAGCAATCTTCAGATCCCTGTAGGCTTTTGAGAACTGTGTCCATTTCGTTTTGAAGTCTTCCCATTGCTGCTGCTTGTCAATAGTCATGGTTGACCCACAATTGGATTTCATATTTTTCTCAAGTTCGTCTACCAAAAGAACATGATCTTCTATCCCAAATAACTTCCGCGGAGGCCTCCATTCGTCTTCCGATCTTGAAAATAGTAATGCAATTCCTCTGATCAACGCATAGAACCACGAAAAGAAGCAGGCGAACCACTGCAGAATTTTTGAAAACAAAAGCCCGGTTATCGGCCATGCCATTACACGAAGTGCATAAACAGGAAAATGCGCTCTTACCTTTGGCCATCGCACGTCATTGAAGTAACACGCATCGAGATTCGTCCCACCTACCTGGCATCTCTCCAGGTTCGCCGAGTGGAATCGTAACCCGCGGTTTGATTGAATGTAGATATTCCTAAAATCAACGCTTATGGCTCTCTGGGGAGCACATTCAAACACACGAAAGTTTTTCCCATTGGGCAACGCACAGGTACAACAGGCATTACCCTGCGCCTCGCGCTTTTGGCTTTCCGAGCAATCACCGTTACCCTTTTCTGAACTGGGGTTAGGGCTACCCTTCTCCTGCTCATCATTCACCCCCGTTCGGAAACCAACAAGGCCAAAAATCTGAGCAAAAGCAAAAACAAGTATATCCTTAGGCTTATCCTTAGGTAATTAGGGCGTTTCGTAACCATCTGGTAGGCTGGAGGCCGCATGGTTACGGGATCTCATCGTGTTTTTGGGTGTGCGGCCAACTTTTTGCGTGGCCGCAAGTGTGTGTTCTGTGGTTCGTTTCGGGTCAATCGGACGCAACGTGGGTATGTCAAATGTCGCACCTGTCGACGGCAGAAGAGTCTCGCGAAGCTCCGGCGAGAGATTGCCATTCTGCAGGGATTCTATCAGCAGGTACCCGCCTATCGGTTGGCCCATGACCTGGGCGTCGATCCCAAAGTCATCAGCCGGGTCTACCAGAAACTGCGGGCAGCGTTGTTCCACGTCGCCGAATTGGAAGGCATGGCCAGTAAACTGTCGGGCGAGATTGAACTGGATGAAGCCTATTTCGGCGGACGACGCAAAGGGCGTCGGGGCCGGGGTGCCGCTGGTAAAAGCGTCGTGTTCGGGCTACTGGAGCGGGATGGGCGCGTCTATACCAAGGTGGTGGAGCATGTGTCGGCGGACACACTCATGGCCCACATTCAAACCACCACTCGGAAAGGTTCCGTCTATTACACGGATGCCTTTCGAGGCTATCAATCGTTGCGACGCTATGGCAAACATCACACGGTCAATCACAGTAAAAGCCTCGTTGATCGCCGGACGAAGAACCACATCAATGGAATTGAAGGGTTCTGGTCGTTTGCCAAGCATATTCTGTACAATTACCGAGGCGTGTCCAAATATCACTTCCCGATGTATCTGAAGGAAATTGAGTATCGCTTCAACCACCGC